>DAOQAB010000020.1:0-21635 GCA_035353695.1 Prolixibacteraceae bacterium | reverse complement strand
TGGGTTCATACAAAACCATCTGCAGTTAACAAAAGATGAAGCCCTCGATGCCGGTTTTGAAGACGGCGAAACGTACAAAGCCTTTGTTAGTGTATTTAATCATTCCAATCAACTTGTAAAGTATGTCGAGAGCCCCGAATTTGTTTTCCAGATTATTAACGATGAGGCTCCTGTGGTTAAAGTGCCTATTCAGGCTGTAATCAACTATGGTTTTAAGAATTACCCCGACATTTTCCCAGTTAGCAATTCGGAGGTGATTATTGATGCTTTTAAAATAAAGAGTTCACAAAACGTTTCGAATAAGCTTTTGAAAAGCAATTCAAAATACCGGAACAAACTTACGGAAATAATTAATGGTGAAGATTATGTGAAAATTGCGTCTGTGGTGGCAACTACAAGTTCTTTTGGTCAGTTGGATACAATTATTGAAGTACCTCTGCCATATTTTGAAACCGATTCGGTCGCTTTTCGCATTCGGCTTGCCAACGGCTATTATGTTGACAAAGACTTCAAACTGTTGTTCTTAAAGGCTGCATCAGAGGATAAGACGGCTAATTTTGGAACACTGACAGCGAAAACGTATGCCTATTCGTTAAAGTTGAATGTCAAAAAGGAATTTACTTCATACAAAGTTGTCAAGAACGAAAAAGGGGTAACTGTTTCAATGGATGAAGGGACATCGGTCAGCCTTCAGGGTTCTTCAAACCAAACCGACGACCAGAAGCAAAGTTACACGTACGAAGTGGGTAAAGATACGGTTGCTGAAGGAATCCCGGTAGTTCTGTACCGGATAAGTAAACCGGATAATATTCCGGTTTATGAGGGGGATCTCACACAATCGAATCCTCCGGTTAAAAGCGTTCTCTCTGATATTACGGTGGTTGCGTTAGGAACAGCCCAGCGTGAAAAAGACAGCACGTATGTCACTTTCAATAAACTTCTGGCAACCAATAACCCAACGAATGAAGAATACCGAATATTAGCCATTGCCAACCTCTCTTCCTTATTGGGGGCAAGCATTTCGAATTCTTCCACTAGTTTGAAAACCGTAAAAAGAGCGAATTTTTCTGCATCTGATTTTGCGGTTTTAACACCCGATATGAACAGCTTGCTAACTACAGCTATTGTAAATCTGGAAGGAAACAGTTCGTTGACAAATTTTGTCGATTCCGGTAAATTTGTTGCTACCCCAATAACCTATTCATTAGGGCTTCCAGAGGACATAAACAGTGAAGACGCCTACTACCGGACGGTTAACGCCAGCTATACCATTTTGTCGTGTAAGCCGCCCACTTCACATGTCGATGGCCGCCTTCTCTATGAATGGGTGTCAGACACTAAAAAGGTTAAAAGGCCATTGGCCAATACACACTTTAGGGTAATTGTCGATTATGTTGATGGCAACGGAAAAACCATTGGGAAGGTAAGCAACAGCAGCAACATGCAGGCGGAGATGATAGGTGGACACTGGGAATCTGATGTTTACCAGGTGAATGAAACCAATGAAGTGATTCCACTGGTTGATCAATATGCCACAATGGCTGAAGGCTTGACCGATAAAGATGGAAATTTCTCGCTCGATGTTATCAATTTTAATAAGAAAGGTGACTTGGGTGCAGGGGTGTTGAGTCATAGTGAAGGAAACAAAAAACCTCCTGTCAACGGGCAATCTCTTAAAGATGAGTTGGAAGAAAAGTTGAGTGGGGGTGATGTGATCAATCCTGTCGATTATTCATACAACAATTTTGGAGGAGACCAAAACTCTTTGGGGACTAAACAAAGCCTTGGATCTCAGGGCTTGATTAATGGTGGCTCTTTTTCTGTGGGTTTCAATGCTGCTACACAAACCTATGAATTGGGTTCACTTAAGGCGGGTGTAGGTAATAAGTCAGCGAATAAAGCTTCTACGTGGATAATCAATCCTTCAGATGATTTTTATACTGAGAATGTACATGGCCCTAATCCAGGCACACCCGAAGTCCCATCAGGTGATAACAGTTACTCAACACAAAGTTTCTCAGAGTTCCGGCGTACGTTCAGGATTGTTATTGATGGTGATAATGCCCCATTTTACTATCCCTCGAAGGACGTGATTGAAATTCAGCCTTTTGAAAAAACTTCTTCGCCCCAACTAATTTCACACTATGTGAAAGAGTTTAAGCTGCGAGTGAAGACTGTCGAGGAAAACCTTAAAAAAGAACAGGTTCCAGTTTCTCAAATGCAGGTGACTGTTTTCAGGGATATTGATGAAAAACCAGCGAATTTACCGTTGGGAGAAGGCGATGGAGAATATACCTACAAGGAGCTTAACAGCCCGCTGTATAACAATCCCGATGGCAACACTAAAAAATATGAACAAGTATGGCCCAGTCAGGCGGTGAATGAGCAGGGTACGACCATCGAACCATTGTATGGATTATTGCAGTCGGAATATAGCCGATATTTTATTCAGGTATCAAGTTATGTTAATACTGGATCAAAAGCTTATAATGCGGAACCTGCTGATATCCACGAAGTCAAGGACACCATGCTGGATTGGGTTAATCCAACTATTCCTGTGGTCGATCAAACGATTGTCCTCTCTCCGTTAATCAGCCGGGCCTTGGTTGTGGTTCGGGATAATAGTTCACATCAGGTTTTAACTTCGTCGCGAAACACGAGGGTTATTTTATCAAAAAGTACCAACATTCCTTTTTGGTTGTCCGATTTGAATACGGCACCAGTTGATAATTACGGCTATGTAGAATTACTTGCTGATCAAGCGCCCCTTTCCAATTTCAATATAGGGGAAAGTGATTCAATAGGTATCTACTTTTCAGCAAGATCCGACGGGTTTAAAACTCCGGCACCTTCTCAAAAAGCGCCGTTTGTTTTGCATGGATTCCAGACAACGCCTGTGATTTCCATGTTTCCTACCGCCGTAATAAAAGGGCGTGTTGTTGATGCCGATGCTGTAAAACCAGTGGGTTCTGTCGGGATTCACGGTGCTCAAACTGTCAGCATCATTTCACCCGATGGTGTTGACGCTTATGTCCAGGCCGACTCCGGATTAATTGACGAGACAAAAGATCAATATGGGAACTTTGAAATGCCTATTGCTCCCAAAGCCGGAGTTATCGTGAAAATTATTCCAAAGGATGTTGCCTGGTTCGATACCACTTATGTTTTGACTGTCAGCGATGAAAAGAAACAAATTATCGATTTGAATACCGTCAAATTATACCGAAGGAAACACCGGCTGCAATTCAACATCACCCAGAAAATGCCACCCGGTTTTGTTGGGCCGGCAACCCCGGTGAGCGGGGCTTCTGTTCAGTTAGGCCCTGATATCGTGAATACAACAGCGAATGGAACAGCGAAATTTCTCTTCGAAAATATCTCAGTCAACAACTATACATTTATTGTGAGAAGCCCTCAGGGAGCAGGGTTTATACCGAAAACAGTCAATGTGAAAAACAGTGAGTCGCGAGATTATCAGCAAGTTAATATCGTACTCGAGAAGGGGAGTGAAATAACAGGAACGGTAAAACTGGATGGTAAACCGGTTAAAAATGCCCGGGTTTACATCGAGGTGAATAACACCAGTACCCAGGGTGTGAACACCAGATTCACCTTTAAGCCACAAAGTAGTTCGCAGCCACAGAGCGGTTTGCAACTACAGGGCCACTCTTCATCGGAATCTGCTAATTCAACGGTTGTCAATTCAAATCTTATGGTCGAACCGGGCAGTTATACCAATGCTGCACTTAAACCTACCGGCTCAATAACCGATGATGCAAATTTGGTTGAGGCTCGAACCGATGCTCAGGGTAAATATAAGCTTCAGGGTGTTCCAGTTAACAACCAAAAGATCAATATCATTGCGACTCTCGATACCACCTTTACCGTTTCGGGCGACAAACAGCAAGCATCGATCGTAAATGGCCATGCCCAAACAGATCTGAACCTGAAATCGTTTGGAAATGCAATCGTCAATAAACTATTTGGTTTCCCGCTTACTGTTGAGAAAATTACCCCGGTAGATTCCACTCAGATAAAAGTAACAGGGCTGGTACACTGGACCGAATCCATAAGTGATTTTGCCCTGAAGGACGACAACAAGGTGTTGCGGGTCGAAGAGGTGCTTTTTGACCTGGTAAAAAATGACAATGAGCCGGCCAAAGGAATCGTTCACGACGATGCGGTAAAAATCCCAGGGGTTACCAGTCTTAAGCTGTCGTATATCAACAAATACAATGTGAAACTTACTTCAAGCGCACGGCAACAGAATTTTTATATTCAGCAACAACCTTTTAATAGTACCTCACTTCAGATCACCAGAGAAGGGAACTTTGGAAAAATATGTGGGAAAATGCAAATTGTAGATAATTCATTCAATTATCCAAGCAGTTACCTCAATTTCGAAGGAAGTGAGTTTTTCCTGGCTTTGCCCATTACCGATTCAACGGTTAATAACCGGATAAGTGTGGCTACCAGCGCTTTCTCCGAAACGGAATCATTACAAAAGCAGTTTCAGGAAGCCGATAATTATCGGAAGGAGATTGTGGGTAAAATGTCTCTTTACCGGCAACAACCTGCACCGGTTTATTATTTGTGCAATAAGGATGCCGGACCCTTAAATTTTAAAGTGATTAATTTTGATGCAACTGCTATTCCTCATAAAAGCTTCATCGATCAGAGTGGAAAAATTCATTTAAACACCCAGATTAGCTGCCATATCTCTAATGCCCAGCCTGAATACTTCAGCCTTACCATTCCCGATCTGATTTTGGATGAAAACAAGGTTTATCCGGCATCGTCGGCCAAACCAATTGTTGTAAAGCTTGAAGATTGGGATCTCGAAGCACGAAACTGGACTTTTAGTACCAGCGAAGGTGGCATCCTGAGCACCAAAGCAGTAATAAGGACCAAAATCCTTGATATCCCTGTCGGTAAGTTTGTTTTACGACACGACATGTTCTTTATGGATAAATTTAATCTGGATACATTGACCATGGGAGGAGGAAAATTTCAGCTTGAAATTGCAGAAGGTGCAAATGCTCGTCTGAATTACGAATACAAAGTGGGATCCGACATGGCACCACACTGGAATTTTTCCCTTTTGGGTTCGAGCAACACCAAAGTTGCTTCACTTCCCGAACTGAAAGGATTGAAGGGATATAACATTGACCTCAATTATGTTGAGATATTGAGTAACAATGAGATGATTGTCCAATTAATGCAAAAAGACCAGAAACCATTGTTACATGGTAATAAGGTAGCAGAATTCGAACCATTATCAATTTTCAACGGGCCGGACTATATTGGTGTAACGGGTTTACTGAATACCAAAGCACCGCGAATGGGCGCAATAAACCTGACCGTTGACTGGACAGACAAAGATGTTGATCCGAAATTTGAAAATGTTAAAACAGACTTTGAAGCAAAGGGATTTGTTCATTTTCAATCCAATCTACAAAAAATAACAATCAACTCCAATTTGCTCACGATTGAGGGCCGTGTACTCGAACAACCCGACTGGACTTTTAATCCGCTTCCGGCAACATTCATTGCCCGGGGAGCTCTCTTTGCATCACCAAGATACGAAGTGGAGCTCAAAAGTGGTTGGGTCACCCAACTCTCTGCCGAAGAACCCGAAGGTTTAACCCAGCCGCTTTCGTTAGGCAAAGGCTATAGGCTCGAAATAGAAAGTGGGGGTATGAAAGTGGAAAACAATGACTGGAGTACCTTAACCTACTCGGGTACTATGAAAGCCAACGAAACGAAGAAGGATAACGTTGCTGACAGTAAAGTGAAATTCGAAGTGCTGGGCGATGTTAGCGCCAACTCCGATCAGATGAATATTGGTACCAGCACCCCTTTTGGTTCGTTTAATACCTGTTACGATTTTAATAAACAGGAACTCAGAGGATCATTGCAGGTCGATGTACCTTCGGGTATTACGCTTGGGTCGGTAATTGTTTATAAGGGTGTTATCGGAACTTGCTTTGGTAAAGAGGGATTTTATATCGCCGGAGGAATGAGAGCTTTTCTTCCGGCAGGTATTTTGGCCGGCATTTATAACTTGGGAATGATGGCCGGTTACCACCCAATAACCCCTGAATTGTGGGGACTGGCTAATTCCTGCATTAATCCATTGGTTGTAAACAATTGTTATAAAACCAATACATCGACTCTTTCGGGTTTCTATTTTGCTTTCGACCGCGAAATATTAAATAAAAGCATCACCAAGGACTTTATTTTGGCTAGCGGTTACGTACGGGCTTTGGCCTTGCTTGGAGGCGATTTCTACGTAAATTATCTGGATGGAGATAATTGGGGTGTTGGTGCCGATGGTTATGTACATATCGATGTTGGTGCCGGGTTATCGGCAATTACGGGAACCAGTATTAGCGGAGGTGTTACCGGCGATGGAAAGATCGGGTTTCAGTTCGGGCAGCCAAAAGAAAATAGTCACTTTTATACAAGCTTTGGTCTTGGTTTCGAAGCAAAAATCGAACAAAGTTTGGTGGTTGGCAGCATCTCTGAATCAATCAGTGTCGACTGTTCTATAAAAGGTGATACCAATAATGGGGTTAGTTTTTCACTTAGCAGCGGGGGAAATAACCCCGATTGTGAAACAGTACCGGAAGAAAACCAATAAAAACTTAAAAAAGTTAATTATGAAACACACGATAAAAAGGACATTTCAGGTTTTATTTCTGATTATTTGGTTTGTTCTGCCAGTCAAAAGCCAGCCGGTGAGCACAGCTTACCCAACAGGTAATTATGTTTTTTGTGGAAATGAAATACCCAAGAAATTCACCTACCTGATCGAACGCAAAGTAAACGAAGGATGGAAACCGGTTGCCGAATTGAGAGCACCACAAAGTGAAACAGAATGTATGGCTACGATTATGCAGTTACCGGTTTCCATCGCCGCAATTACCCCGATTAGTAAAGCTACCATTTCGTTTGTTTGGGGTAGAATCCAAAAATCGGATGTGATCGATTCGCTCTATGCTTATGGTTCCGATCCCCGTTATCAACATGTTGCACAAACAGGTTGGTTTGATGAGGGCATTCATGAACCGGGAGTCTACACGTACCGGATTAAAAAGGTTTCTAAAAACGGACAGGAGATCGTAATAAACGAAGTGAAAATAATCTTTCCGTCAACACAATCGGTTTCTAAAATTATCCCGGTCAGGTATAAGCTGAATGAAAATTCTATCAGCATAAGTTACTCGATTGCCGATCATTCAGCTATTTCAGGAATTAAACTTTACCGGAGCCCCTATTTGAAGAAAGCATTTACCGAAGTTCCTGTTGAATTGATGTACACCCGCCAGAAAGGCGAAATGGTGGCCGTGCTTACCGACGATAATGTGTCGAAAGGGCTAACATACAGCTACGTGGCTCAACCCTATGATGCTTTGGGCAATCTTGGAAAAGCGACCGATACCTTGAATGTTTATTTTGTTGCAAAACCTGCCGATTTGGGTCTGGTAACGAAACTTCAGGCAATCCCAATTCCCGAAAAAGGGGGAAATCTCCTAAAATGGGATTTTAATTACAGCATGAATGTGAACACCATCGATGTTTATCGGTCGGCATCATACGATGGGCCATATCAGCTGATCATTGCCTTGAATCCGAAGAAGAAAGAATATTTTGACAGCCGTGATATATGCCCGGCAATTACCTATTACTACTATATTTCAATTAATAACGGGGTAGGTGAGAGTTTGCCAAGTGCCCGTGTGCCGGTTATTCTGGAAGGGAAGAGGGCCAATTTAATTCCGCCGCAGGATCTTGTCGTTAACCGGAAGGAAAATGTTGTAACCTTGAATTTTCGCAGGATTGGGAATGATATCAGAGGATACTACGTTTATCGTGGTGACGGTTATGTTGCTCCTTTGAAGCAATTGCCCCGGATGGTACTTTCAACCGATTCGCTGCTTACCTATACCGACACTCTTCCGCGTACAATAATTTCAATGGTTTATAGTTATGCGGTTGCTTCTGTTAATTCGTCGTACAACATTAGCCCGCAAAGCAAGAGGGTAAGTGTTTCGTACAGCGGTGGAAGGTTACCGGTTCCCGATAAAGTCAATGCAATGCCGGACAACGATCATGTGCTGATAACCTGGTCCGACGTATCAAGTCTCCATGCTGGAGTAAGTTCATACCGGGTTTTCAGAAAAACTATCTTCAACAATAACCTGGAAAAACCGGAAGAACTGATTGCCACAACAGGCTTTAATATCAATTCATTTTCCGATCGTTCACTTCTCCCGGGTCGTTACTACTCCTACCGGGTTCAATGCGTTGGAAGCGATTCTCTGGATGTTGGAAGTATCAGCCAGCCTGCTGGAATTTTGTATAAGGCTGATCCTCTGTTGCAACCTGGAAATGTTATTGCGATTCCATCGGAAAACAAAATCATTCTGAAATGGACATTACCGGAGGATAAGAATCTGATATCGTCACTTATCTACCGTTCGACAGAAAACGGGCAACCGGTTTTGCTGAAAGAATCAGATAAAACCACCGAAACATTTGAAGATAACACCGCAGCAAAAAACATACGTTATTTCTACTTCATCGTATTGAAATACAAGAATGATCAGACCAGTGTACCTACCGATGCCGTTAGCGCTAAATGGGAATAATAGAGGAAAAGTTGTATCATTGGTTTCTTCAAAATGTTTGTTAGTTAATGATTTTTGTTTATATAAGTTTATCTTTGGATCATCCCGTACTTTCTGCGGGATGATTTTTTTGTCTTACCACTTGAATAATGAACCGATGATAACCAAGGAAAGAATTGAATCCATTCTGTCTGAACAGGGTTTTGATGATTACAAATGGATCGATCCTAAGCAGATTGTTGTTGCCCATTGGGTTCGGGTAAAATGTACTTTTGGATGCAGTGATTATGGTTTGGGAACATGCCCACCCAATACACCCACCGTAGCCGAATGTGATCGTTTTTTCAAGGAATATGAAAAGGCTTTGGTCATTCGGATTAGCAAATTTGCCGATAAGAATGCTTACCCATCCGACTGGTCAAGAGAGATGACCAACCGATTGCTGAAAGTTGAAAGGGAACTGTTTCTTTCGGGCTTTCATAAAACGTTCTTATTGAATCAGACCTGCTGTTCGGTTTGTAAGGAGTGTACGGGTAATCGGCTTACGTGTAAGGACAAACGAAATTCACGGCCCAGTCCCGAAAGCTTTGCGGTTGATGTGTATCAAACCGTTCGGAATGCGGGGATGGAAATTAATGTGGTAACTAAGAATCCGGCCGAAATAAACCGGATTGCTCTATTGATGATCGAATAAGATACAACAATTTATCAGAAAGACCAGACCTTGGTGTTTTCGATCGGTATAAAGGAAAAACAATGGATCAAAAGATGTTGTCTTTAAGACGAATAACCAAAACGTATCCTTCCGGGAATGACTTCCGCAAGGTACTTGACGAACTCTCGCTCGAAGTCGGGAAAGGTGAAACCCTTGCCATTGTAGGACCATCGGGGTCGGGAAAAACAACGTTGCTCAATATAATTGGCACCCTCGATAAACCCGATGCAGGGGAACTCTTTTTTGAAGCTTCCGACCTGATGAAGATGGATTCCGGGCAATTGCCCGACTTCCGTAACCGTCAGATTGGGCTGGTGTTCCAATTGCACCACCTGCTTCCGCAATGTACCCTTTGGGAAAATGTGCTTATCCCAACCCTCCCTCAAAAACCGAAAAATGGGGCAGTAGAAAAGCGTGCTGAAATGTTACTGAAACGAACGGGAATATGGGAACAGCGCTTTCAGCGACCTTCGGAACTGTCGGGTGGAGAATGCCAGCGGGCGGCAGTGGTAAGAGCACTCATCAACCAGCCATCCCTTCTTCTGGCCGACGAACCTACCGGAGCTTTAGATCATGAAAATGCGTTGAAACTCATCAATCTCTTGCTCGAATTAAACCAGGAACAGGGAACAGCTCTGGTTGTCGTAACTCATTCAATGGAAATTGCCCGTAAAATGGACAAAGTTTATGAGCTTAAAGAGGGGAAGCTTTTTTTGAATACGGAAATAGCCTTTCGTTAATCAAAAGGGGAGATGAATATTCCGGGTAAGAATCAATTTTCGTAATGACCTTTTTCCAATGACTTCATTTCGGTTAATCATACAATCATTTCGTCACTATTTAAAAGAAAACTTTTGGGTAGCGATTGGTGTAGCTATTACGACGGCCGTTTTGACCGGGGCTCTGATTGTGGGCGATTCGTTGATTTACAGTCTCGAACAATCGGCACAGTTGCGTCTGGGAAAGATCACTCATGCGGTTACTTCAGGTGATCGTTTCTTTACGACCGATCTTTCTAAAAAGTTGAATCAACAAGGTATTGCTTCATCGGCAGTTCTGAAACTTGAAGCCATTGCCTCAGCCGATGGCGGGCAGATGAAGCAGAACAACGTACAGGTTTGGGGGATCGACGAAACTTTTCCAGCTATAGCCGGAGGAACTGTTTTGCCAATGAAAGACAATGAGGGTGTGAGGATTTCTTCCAACCTGGCTCTCCGGCTGAACCTTTTCGAAGGCGACGAAATGGTGCTTCGAATCAAAAAGGCAACCTTAATTCCGGCCAATGCGCCATTTGTTTCCGATGCAGAACAAACCGTTACGTATAGGGCTAAAATTGAAAAAATCGTATCGAACGAAGAACTGGGCCGGCTGAGCCTTCAGAATTCACAAACAGCTCCTTTCAACTTGTTTCTTCCTTTGCAGAAGCTGAATAAGCTCATGGGGTTGGAAAATAAGGCGAATGGGTTACTTTTTTCAACCACAGATAATGAACAGATAATTAAAGAAGCTATTCGTTCGTCGTTCACGCTTGAAGATGGAGGGTTAACGGTTGGAGATGCAACCATAACCGATCAGTGGGAACTACGTTCCGACCGTGTTTTTATCGACGATGTGGTGGTAAAAGCGGTTGAAAACGCCGGGCTTCACTGCCATCCGATCTTTACCTATTTTGCCAACCGCTTCACTGCTAACGGCAACGAAACTCCTTACTCTTTTATTTCGACCCTCGACAGTAATCAGCTGGGTGAAAATGACATTGTAATCAATCGGTGGTTAGCTTCCGATTTGAATGCAAAAACTGGCGACTCTCTGTTGATGAGCTATTTCAATATTGGGCCGTTGAGGGAGTTAACCGAAAATACCAAAAAATTCAGGGTGGAAAAAGTGGTTGAGATGAAAGGATATTTTGCCGATCAGAGCTTAATGCCCCGGATTCCCGGACTTTCGGATGCCCAAAATTGCCGTGACTGGCAAACCGGGGTGCCCATTAACCTGAAATCAATTCGCGATAAGGACGAAGACTATTGGTATAACTACAAAGGGCTTCCAAAAGCATTTATCTCCTTTTCTGTGGCGCAAAAACTCTGGGGAAACCGTTACGGATCGGTTACTGCCTTCCGGTTCAGCAAAGAAGAAATTTCAAAAGAAGAACTCGCTCAAATTATCCGTGATCAGGTCGATCCGTTTGAACTTTGTTTTAATCTGCAAAACGTAAAGGAAGAAGGATTACTAGCCGCAAAACAAGGAACCGATTTCAGTTCGCTATTCATCGGCCTTAGTTTTTTCATTATCGCTGCAGCATTGATACTTACGGCTCTTCTGTTCCGGCTTAACCTCGAAAAACGAAATCTGGAAATCGGAACTCTTTCAGCGCTTGGTTTTTCCAATGCAAGAATTAGCAAACTCTTTCTGATTGAAGGCTTATTCGTAGCTATTTCAGGTGGAATTATGGGTTTGGGTTTGGCTTTTGCCTATAATGAGCTGATCTTCTGGGGACTCAATCGGGTTTGGAACGACATTGTTCGCACCGATGTTTTGGTAACCCGTTATCATGCGTTGACTTTGTTTATTGGTTTGATCATCAGCATTGTCGTTTCGATTACAACCATTTGGATTTCGTTACAGAAAGCGTTAAAACGAACGGTTGTTCAACTTCAGCGGCGACAAAAACTGGCAACCAGTAAGAAGAAAAAAATGGTTGAATTGGTTCTTGTTTTAGTATTCACAGGCTTTGCTGCCGGGGTTGTGGTTCATTTGTTTGTAAATAGGGATACCCTTTCCCCGGGTTTGGTTTTCACTGCCGGAGGGTTTCTTCTGATTGCTTTTTTACTGGCCTTCGGTTTATATCTTTCAAAACAAAATGACGCAAAAACGAAACCGGTTTCAATAAGGGGACTGGTTGTCGAAAATCTTCGTCAAAGTCGTTCCCGGAGTTTCGTTATACTGATATTGCTGGCTATAACCACGTTTATCATTGTTACAACCGGATTAAACCGTCAGGATCTGTTTGGAAGTGCCCGTGACCCCAAAAGTGGTACCGGGGGATTTCTTTTTGTTGCCGAATCGACCATGCCTTTGCTTCACAACCTGAACGATCCCATGTTCAGAACCGATCAGGGATTTTCCGTTGATTTCGGGGCAGTACCGTTTCACGTAGCCCAGGGCGATGATGCCAGTTGCTTGAATTTGAACCGCATCTCAAATCCAAGGGTTTTGGGGGTTGATGCATCACAGTTAAAAGGCCGGTTTTCATTTCAAACATTTGCTGCAGGGCAACCAAAAGACAACGACGGATGGAATTTACTTCAAAAGGATGAAAAAGGTTGTATACCGGCCATCGCCGATCAGACTGTTATTCAGTGGAGTTTGGGTAAAAAAATAGGTGATACCCTTATTTACCGGAATTCAAAAGGAGAAGAAATCAGGTTGCGACTGGTTGCAGGTTTGAAACCTTCGGTTTTTCAGGGGAATGTAATTATCGACAACCAATCGTTTCTGGATAATTTTACTTCATCCAGTGGCTCTTATTTTTTTCTGATCGATGGCGAAACAACCCATCAGCAAGCGATTGCCGACGAGCTGGAATTTCAGTTCCGCGATCTGGGTTTTGAAATGGTTCCGGCTGCTCAGCGATTGGCCGAATTCAAATCAATCGAAAACACCTACCTCAGTATTTTTCTGATTCTTGGTGCCTTGGGCTTACTAATTGGAACGATTGGTTTAGCCGTGATTGTTGTGCGTTCACTGCTGGAACGAAAAGCCGAATTTTCGTTGCTTGCGTCGTTGGGAATCCAGCAGAAAATGATTGAGAAACTGGTGGTATCGGAATATTTGATTTTGTTATTCATTGGGATTCTGACAGGATTTATTTCGGCGATTGTTTCGGTGTTGCCGGTGATCATTTCCTCTTTGAATGATATCTCTTTGTGGTTTGTTTTGTTGTTGATTTCAGTCGTGATTGTGAACGGAATGTTATGGATTTTATTTCTGTCCCGGTTTCAACTCCGAAAAGTAAACCTTTTGGAAGATTTGAGGAATGAATGATCTATTTTTCGAGAGATCGTTTTTAAAATTCTGATTGAATGAAATATATATTCTTATTTCTTTTCTTATTTCTTTTCGTTTCAACTGGTTTTGCTGGCAATGAACGGGAGCATTTTCGTGGTGGAATGATGTTCCATACGGGTTATCTTACCAACCAACTGCAAGGCAATGAAATCAAGGGCATTTGTTCCGGTATTGGCGGGAAGATTGTTTTTCCGGTGATGAAACATTTGCGTTTTGGTGCCGAAGGTTATGTGTCGAACCATCATTATCCCGAAAGTGAGGGGTTTTATAAACTCGGATGGGGCGGTGTTTTAGGCGAATATCAGTTCCGGAACAAGCGGTTTACACCGGTTGCCGGGGTAACGGTTGGAGGAGGAAAAGTTCGGGATTTGTATCCGCTTGCCGGCAACTATTCCGATAACCAAGTCGACGAAGTCATCTTTAAGGTTTATAGCACAATGATTGTTGCTCCGCACGTAAGCGTGGAGTATAAACTTACCGATCATATCAATTTGGTATCCAAAGTAGATTATCTTTTTTATCCTGGTATTGATTATCCGGATGATGTGGCCAGTGGTCCCCGGATTTATTTTGGTATTTTGTTTTCGAGATAAAAACGAAAGGAAATAAAAAAAGCCTCTGAGAGGCGAAACACATGTCACATTCCTATCTCTGTTTGACAACAGGAATGTTGATTATGAATAGATTCAAAGAGCCTTAAATAGAAGAAGTCTTTTTTGATTCTGTAAAGAAAGAAACTCCTACTGCGAGTAAAAAGATTCCGAAAACAATTCCTAAGTACAACATGGTTTCTTGGTTTAAATTGTTTAACGGAATAAAAATAGTTGAAACGTGCTTTCCCTCAAAGAAGGTTTTTACAAACTGGTAAATGGAGTTGACGAATGGCGAAAAAGTATTGATGAACGTTTTTTCGTGTGGATGAAAAGAAAAGTACGAACAAAAATTTAGAGAAGTTGATCGGTTGTTTGGATGAACGGAACGCCCATTTTACGGGCTTTTTCAAAGATTGGGGCCCCAAGGTGGCCTAGCCCGGCAACATCCGACATGCAATCGTACAAAATGATGAATTTTTGTGCCAGCAAAGGCGCTACTTCCATTACTTGCTTCAAACTATTGGCAATGCAGTGCGATTTTGCTTCGCCGGCTAAGTAGATATGCTGAAACCGGTCAAGGGTATTAATCAACTTTTGGTTTAACTGGGTTTCGGGTCGGTCGGCAATAGGAATATTTGCCCTGAAAACGCCAAAATGTTCGGTTAACGGGCATGTTCCTTTGGTTATCACATCATAAAATTTGCCATCGCGGGCCCATTCGATCAACGCATCCATGATGTTTTCATCAATGGCTGCTCCTCGCGAACCGGATAAACAGTGGTATGGCCAGATAAAGTGCCCAAATTCACCCTGATTCTCCAGCGATTCAACATAATGAATTGCTTCGTTGGCAAAAAATCGAGGAACCCATCGTCCCTCTTTAATGTCTTGCAAGCTGATTGGGGTATACGGATTAGGAAATTTCCCGTTTGAGTCTTGCCAGAAAGAGGGATGGGAAATATCGTTTACCGGATGACTATCCATGGTAATGGCAATATGGTCAATATCAGCTTTATTGGTTCTTATCCAATCGGAAAGGCGTTTCATGTCGGCATCGGCTCCATCGACAAACAAGGATCCTTTCGGATTACAGAAATCATACTGGGCGTCGATAATTAGTAAAACGTTTTGATATTTCATCCTTACTGATTGGTTTCTTATTACTTAATGGAATTCAGGCACATTTCAATTTCAGAACGTATTCCGGTATTTTTTTCAGGGGTATCCGACAATTTCACGGTTGGGACCAATGCATTTTGTCCGGCAGGTTTCGCTGCAACCATTTTGATAACCATGTTCAGCGGAGTTACTCCCACATCGTTTGTCAGAAATGTTCCAATTCCATAGACATCACGGATCCTTCTGTCTACAAAATTTCTGATCTCTTTCACCCGTTTAAGATCCAGCGTGTCGCTGTATACAATGGTTTTCGCTTTTGGATCAATTCCGAATGAAGTATAGTGTTTGATAGCCTTTTCGGTAAACTCAAAAGGATCACCACTATCGCAGCGCAACCCATTGAAACAGTTTGTCTGTTCTTTGCTGAAATTTTGGAAAAAATTATCGGTAGTAAACGTATCGGTAAGGGCAATACCCAAATTTCCGTGATAAACCGCCACCCAATTTTCGAGGGCAATTGCATTGGCCAGGCGATATCCATAATGGGCACCGTGATACATAAACCATTCGTGAGGGTGGGTGCCAACCGGAGCAAGGTTGTGTTTCATTGCCAGAAAAACATTGCTGGTTCCGTCAAGATATTCGCCCATATTTTCCTTCATGATCTCAATAACCCGGTTTTGCACATCAAAAGAGTAGCGCCGGCGTGTTCCAAATTCTGAAACATGAGCCCCGATGGCTTCAAATTCTTTCGATTTTAAAATGGTACGGGATTCAAAATCATCGGATTGCTGTCCGGTTATTTGATAAAAAAGCTCCGAAATCATCGACAAAACAGGAACTTCCCAAAGAACCGTCCGGGACCAAAGACCCTGAATGACCACATCCAAAATGCCATCCTGTTGTTCAATTTTAACTTCCTCTGGATTGAACCGGAATTCTTTTAGAAAATCGACAAAAGCGGGTTCAAAATAGAAACATTTTTTCCGGATAAATTCCTCGGATTCTTTACTCAAACAGATATTCTGCATTTGATCAACCTCTGTACGAAGAGCCTTGTCAAACCCTTCAGGGAAGCGGGTTCTTCCCCGATTGATGAATTGATAAACAACCTCGGCATCCGGAAATTTTTTCAGGATGGCGTTCATCGTAGTGAACTTGTACAGGTCGTTATCGGTAAAATCGCGAATAATCATTTGTTGAGCTAACCATATTTTGGGCGGTCAAAGTTAATTCAGTTCGGAAAAAAATGGAGGATATTCTTACTACTTCTTTAAAATCCCAACAATTTTACCGAAAACATGAACTGTCCTTTACTCTCTTTTCCTTTTTCAAAGGGCATGGCATATCCAGCTGACCATGTGGTTTTCATATACGAAAAGAGTACCAGCTGCAAGTCGACCTGAATACCCGCGTTAAAAATGTTCCTTCGTTGATCTTTTTTATCGAAGTCGGTTAAAAGATGGGTTCCAAAGAGCGATGATTTCAGATAGGTAGGATAAAGGAAACTGGTTCCTACGTTTCGCAACCGTATGGGTTTGAGGTTTAACTCTCCCAACGTTTTGACATAATTCCAGGCGCTGATTTCGTCAATTTCTGTTCCCGGAAAGGCCATTGGCAAGCGGTACTGTTCGGAAGGTTGCCAGTCGACATAATTGTTGCGGAAACCACCAAAATAGGATTTGGAAAGCGCCGAAGAACGGTCACCCAGTGATTGCCCGATGCTGTTTCGGATCCAGAAGCTGGTGTTGCGAACCTTTGGAATTAACAGGCCAATCGACTGGTGGCTTTCGATGGTTGGGAATAAACTTCCTCCAGCAAGTATCCCATACATGTTCAGTTTCCATTGGTACCCTTTTTCATCATCGATAGCCCCAAGGGTTTTCCTTAATTTTTCCACCGAAAAGGAGGCCGATGCTTCCTGTATGTTTCTAATGGGTGTGGCAATGTTTTGATATTGAGGAAGAAATTCAAGATTACCATAGGTTGCTGCTGAAAAATCCAATTCGTATTTCAGTGGTTTTTTTGTAGAAAATACCCGGTTATAATTTAGCCCAACAGAATAACCGGCCCTGCTACGTTTGGTGGGGCCAAAAAGATCGTAAAAGTTCGTTTTGTTATAACTGGCCGACAGGGTCCAGCTCCAGTATTTCCATTCAAACTGGGCGTGGATTTTCTGGTTGTTTTTGTATGCTGACCAGGGCGATGTGCCAAGAAATAAATCGATACTGTTGATTCCGGAAGGATCGCTGAAGTTTAGCCGATAGCCGACCGCAATGGTGTTTTTAAATCCGGAGATGTCGGGGTAAGCATTATTGAGTTTTAGCTCCTTCCAGGGTAAATAGGCACCTTCGTGAACCGATGACGAATCTGATTGGTTGTTCGGCGCTCCAAGCGACCAATCTTTCACTTCCGGATTTTTCTGGCTTACCCAATTCCCAAGGTATTCGATTGAATTTGCATCATTTATCACTTTTATGGGAATGGTGCCCGGGATCATTCCATCACGCTGAAATTTCAGGACCAATAAGGAATCGGTGGTATATTGAAGGGGCATGAAAAAGCCGGTTTCGGTATTCGAAAGAAGTTCGAAGCGTGAAGTGTCTTCGAGAGAGATTCTCCAGATATTCGACACTCCTGTGTAGTATGATGAACCGATCAGGTATTTGTCGTTGGGAGAAAACTGAAATTGGGTGAGGGTATTATCTTCGAGTTTGCGAATGGTTTCAAATTTTTTCTTTCCTACCTCAAGATCCTCAACAGAAAACATAATCAGCGACATTTCGCCTCTGACTCCAGTTAACGAGGCAGTAAGTTTTTTCCCGTCGTTCGAAATCGCCAGGTCGAAAAGACTTTTTCCAAATTCGGCTGAATACATGGGAATTACGGTATTGTACGGTTCGGGTATTTTCACCAAAATGGAATAGCCATTGTCGTGTTTTATACCCCACAGGCTATGGTCTGTGCGATTGTAAACCAGCTCGCCGGTACGGGAATAGCGGATCAATGTTTTCTTTTTCCCGCTTTTGCCATCGATTTGTACCAGACTGCGGTAGGTGCTGTTTTGTTCCGAAATGAAAACCCGGTTTTTATCGGGGTCATAAGCCAGATGTGTTGAATAGTATAACGATGGTGAATCAAGATCGGCCAGCTTTCTGATTTTTCCGGTTCGAAGGTCAATTTCAGAAATTTGTGATATTTCTCCCGGAAAGTTGAGGGCAGCATACATTTTTTTTGTTGCTGGATTGTAACCATATCTCGAAACATTTCCAAGCTCCTTTTTGGTAATTGGTTGGAACGGAGTTAACGGATATTGAGCGATTTGGCTAATGTTTTGTTGTTGGAACCCGGATTCAAATTTGATCCATTCTTTCCATACTTTACTGATTGGTTTTTGATAAACCTTTTTGAATTGATTTCCGTAAAATGTTTTGCTGCTGTCGGTTCGGACAAAAAACGATTTCAGCTTGTCGGTTCCATATACATAGGCCAAATAGTCGACAAAACGGGTTCCATAGAGGTAAGAGTTTGAACCGACCTGAAAATCGATGGTCGTACCTTCGGTTTCCAGTCCAATGTTGGAATAGATGGGTTTTTTGCCGGCAACAATGCTTCGAAAATACATTTCGTCGTAACCGCCCATGGCACGGCCCAAGCCACCCGACATCCAGGTTTCCATAAAACAGGCAATTCCTTCGTGGTACCAGCGCGGTGCATACCAGCGCGGTGTCGTTAAGTAACTCCAGAGTGCCGAAACCGGATATTGTTCGTCGCGGTTTATCTTTCCAAAGAAAATTTTTCTCCAGGTTTCGTCGGCTTTGTTGGGTTTGTCGGCCATCACAATGTGGGTCAGTTCGTGATTAAAGAGCCATTGAAACCGTTCGCTTGAAGGAATAATACTAAAAGCAAAGCTGTATGGTTCAATTCCAATCGACAGGTTATTCCGTGGTATAGCAATGGCCCCTCCGTAACCAATATCGGAAAAGTCGCTTAAAACGACATTAATGGTTGAAGTGTGGTAGTTCCAATACTTCTTATGAAAGTTGAACGCATTTTCGTATGTTCCAACGACATGTGGCATTAGGTAGGAATACCGGTTGCCAAAATAGATGAGTTCAAGATTGTTTTTTTGATAGTGGTTGATTTTTTGAGAATATCCGCTCAATGAAGAAAGAACAATGATTGTTAAGAGAATGAATTTAGTAACAGATAATCTCATCATAGGAATAATGGTAGAAAAGCTTCACAGGCTGTAATTCATTATTGCCTGTGAAGCTTTTGATTGGTCAAATTATGATTTGAATAACATGCAAACAGTGATTTAATATGTAACCTTATTCGATTCCTAATTTTTCAGTGTTCAAAATTCCCAGTTTTTCAAAATTCAGAGCGCCCAATTTATCTGTATTATAAATGCCCAATTTATCGGAGTTTAGTATTGCTCCCAATTTTTCGGTGTTCAGAATAATTATTTTTCCTAGATTTTCGCTATTTGATATAGCGCCCAATTTTTCAGCATTTCCAGCGCCCAATTTTTCTGTATTATACGACAAAAGGATGCCTAATTTTTCGACAGAAAGGATAATAATTCCCAACTCCTTTTCAGTACTGCCGATAATTTGCAGATCCTGGGCACCAATGATGCCTAAGTCCTGTTTTATAGCGCTCTGCAAATCGGCCTGGCTTGAAATGATGTTGAGCTTTTCGACTGAAGAGAACATCTGTTTTTTGTCGTAAGCTTTTAACATTGGTTTATCGTTGGTAGCTGAAGCTACAATGATTTGATTCAATGTGAGCAAGTCATGAGCTTTGATTAATTCTGTGTACAAACTAGGGTTATTCCCTTGAACAAATTTCTCGATGGCTTCTACAAAAGCCAGGATATCTTTTTGTTTATAATTCATTTGGGCCACCGCAATATTGGCATTGTTCAGTACCGTTGTCAGGTTGTTTTGATCGACTTCCGACAAGTTCTGGAGTGTGGTAACGGCCAATAACAGGTCTAAACGGGCTTGTTCAAGTGTTGTACGGAATTCCTTAAGGTTTTCGATTTCCATAGAATTGTCTTCTCTGAAGGTCGTTTCATTTTCAGCAGCTTTCACCGCAAAATCAAGGTCACTGCATAGTTTAACACACGAAGTATAATGAAACGAATAAAATGAACGGTAGCTTTTCAAGAGGCCATTGTTCGAAAGCAAATCGGAGCGAAGCTGAATGTCGTTTTCGGTAATTTTCACATTCCGGTAATTGTTCATTTTACCAATGGTTCCGGCCAGTTCGGCCTTGTTGGTTTTGGGAAAATCGACCGTAATTCCAATGAAAAAGCCCACCAGTAAGCCCAACGCAATTAAAACAACAATCAAAATTTTTGTAGAAGTTTTCATATTGAATAGATTAAATTAGTTTTCAGCTGATTGACAAAGAAAGAAAAAAGAAATCAAATTTGTTGACATAAAATTACGAAAGAAAAATTTATGTAGTCCAGATTTCTTAAAAAATAAGGGAGATTTCACCCTTTTAAGCTAAGGATTGAGATCATTTGTTATTCTCAAACGACCACAAATCGCGTTGTTTAATCCGGATGAGAGGAGCAAGAGCTAGTTCTCCTGCTTTGCCAATAGCCTTTCTAAGGTTTTCAAGTTCTGTTACTTTATCGTCCCAATCAGCCTCTTTCGTTACCGGAAGTTCGCATTCGGCAAGCATCATGTTTCGTTTCGATTTTACCGAGAGTTCAAGGTATAGCGTGATGAAACAATACATATCGACCAGGATTTCTGACGGGAATTGCTCTTTCAGCGATGCCATGTATTTGCCCGATTTCGAAAGTGTGAATTCACCTTTCTTCATTTGGCTTAATAAATCGGCCTCGTTAAAGAAACCGGTCTCGAGCCATTCGCTTAGTTTTCGTTCATTGAATTTAAAAATGATGATCAGAAGCAGCGGTACCAATATGACTACCAATATGGTTTGAAGTGCCGGGTGGATATAGAAGTGGTTGAAAACGGAATGGATGATGATGGCAACCAGCAATCCGGGTATCAGTCCGGTGTAAAGTTTTTTCTCAAGGTTGAGTGTTCCCACCGTAAAAACAGCCAGCAAAGCCGTAGCTCCACTGTGCATGATTGCCGTACCAAGGCCACGAATAGCCCCGGTAACCAATGTAATATCGGGTATGACTGTCAAGTAATAAACATTCTCGACCACTGCAAACCCGGCACCAACGGCAAATCCATAAATTCCGGCGTCGATCAGAAAGCCGGTACGCTTCTGTTTAATAAGAATTAAAATGATGGATGCTTTTAACAATTCTTCAAGAACCGGGGCAATATTTTGAGAGTAGAAACGAAAATCAAATCCCTGATTTTTTTGAAGTAAGGTGTTGATGAAGTATGCCAGCAAGGCAACAACACATCCGGCAACGAAGGCGGCGACCAGCGTCCGGGTACGGACCAGCTTAAAACTGTCGAGCAGAAACAACAGCAGCAGGAACAACAAAACCGGTATCAA
>DAOQAB010000019.1:42879-46606 GCA_035353695.1 Prolixibacteraceae bacterium | reverse complement strand
TCCCAAAGGCGATGAACGGGCTACCAAACTGGAGGCCAAAGGTTGTCTGCTTTTCTGGGCCGATGGAAAACCGCAGCACGGAATCTTCCATGTGAATTTTGAGCTGAAAAATGCCCAAACGGTTGCTTTGTTCGATCCAACCGGAACAAAATTGATTGACAAAATCGTCATTGAACAGCCTCAGAAGGCCGATGTGAGCTATGGAAGGCTTGATATGGTTGGTGAGGAATGTTCATTTCTTGCCGCGTCTACTCCAGGGACGGTGAACGACCTTTCCAAAAAAGAGGCCGCAACCGTTCAGTCCAAAGAGATTAATACTTCATCGCTCCATGGAATGGTAAAGGGTATTCTGATTGTATTTCTGGTGATTGCGGTCGTTTATGTGGTCTATTTGCTTCGAAAGAAAAAATTCGTTCAATCAACGGCTTCTGTTGAAGAAGAAAGTGTGGATAGTACGGTTTATGCCAATGAAGCTTATGACGAAGTGAGTGCGGCTATTTCGCTGGCATTGCACCTTTATCAAAACGACTTGCACGATTTTGAAAATACCGTTTTGACCATGAGGAAAGTTTCCCGTACCTATTCTCCGTGGAGTTCAAAGATTTATACATTAAGAAGGTTACCACGTTAATTTCAAACGAAATGAAAAAATTCAAATTTAATATAAACGGCAATTCTTACGAGACCGAAATTCAGAGCGTTGAAGATAATATTGCCGAAGTATCAGTCAATGGAACTGTATACCGTGTGGAAGTAGAAAAAGGAATGAGTGTTGTAAAGACACCTAAATTGGTGCGTTCTACCGTCGCTCCTTCAACCGATACACATCCATCCACCGCTAAAACCAGCAGTCCTTCTGCACCAAAAGGAACCGGTACCATCAAATCGCCACTGCCGGGAGTAATCCTCGACATCTTCGTAAAAGAAGGCGACGAAGTGAAGATTGGTCAGAAACTTTTGATGCTGGAAGCCATGAAAATGGAAAACAACATTGAAGCCGATAAAGCCGGTAAGGTTGTTTCTGTTTCGAAGAAGAAAGGTGAAAGCGTGATGGAAGGCGATATTCTGCTTGTAATTGCATAAATATCAATTTATCAGATAAAAATAAAGGCGGTTCGTTTTGTGGACCGCCTTTGTTTTTAGGTTTTAATAATTTTCGGAAATTCTATTTCATCTTTTTGACGTAGCTGATAAGACAACTGCTTTCAATTGCTTCCTAAGTTTTCAATTGTTTTCAACCGTTTC
Organism: Prolixibacteraceae bacterium; assembly: GCA_035353695.1. GTDB lineage: Bacteria > Bacteroidota > Bacteroidia > Bacteroidales > Prolixibacteraceae > CAYMTR01. Next base: position 45,361 of record DAOQAB010000019.1, on the reverse strand, counting down.
CATTGCTTTCCTAATTTCCATTGATTTTTATCGGACAGGTTTTCACACTCCATGCATTGTACTGGTTTTTGGCCATCAGCGTAAACTGGTGGCTGTTGTTGTTCTTGAACCAGATTATCGACAGATTGTTGGGATCGTCCGATGTTTTGACCCCGCCCACAACTTCCAGTCCGGCAAATTCGCCGTTGTTGATTTCGGTGTAAATTGGGACAATCGGGGAGCCGGGGGTAATGGTGAGTTGTTTCTCGGGTACGACAACCTCCGGGGTGGTCAGCTCATAGTAAAAGCGGGTCACATTGTTCGATATAGTATCCATCAGGTAGTTGATGTGGTCGAATTTGTCGGTTTGAGGCTCGTGTTTCAGCCCTTCGAACGAAACCAGCTTGTTTTTGATCCCGAAAGAGTTTAGCCGGTCGGTTACCGATTTCGATCCGTACATCTTGTTCATCAGTAAACGGTTTATCAGCAGGGCACTCTGAAACGGGTAGTTGTAGTCGTAGGGGACAATATCGTCGGCTGTACCGTGGATTGAAAGTACGGGAATTTGATCGTTCTTGTCGATGATGTTGATGTCGGTAACGGCGCCCCACATGTTGGCCACTCCACGGAGATGGAATTTGTCGGTATATTGGTTCCCCGATGATTCAATTTTTCCCATGTCTTCGCTGGGTTTCCGGCTCTGGACACTTTCAGGGCGTTCGTTGTTATCCATAAAAGCCAGGTTCAGCGTGGCTATTGCACCGGCGCTGGTTCCTCCCACGTAAACCCAGTCGGGGTCAATTTTGTATTTTGGCGCAAAGTGGGAGAGGAAGCGCAAGGCTGCGTGGGCATCTTGTACGGCACGGTAGCCGCTTCGTTCAATGTCGCTGGCCCGCAGCTTGAATCCCATCCGGTAGTCGATACAGGCTACCACATAGCCCCGTTTGGCCAGGGTTGTTGCCAGAATCTTCATGGTGGGGCACTGTTTGGTGCCAATATAAAATGCCCCGCCGTGGATCAGGAGCACCAGCGGGCGTTTGGACATGGTGTCGCCGGTTGGCTGGTAAATATCCATTTTGAGATCGAGCGAATCGGGATCGATCAGCGTGTTGTTAATTCCTTTGGAAATCACCTCCACGTAGGGTTCGTTATTATAAGGGTTGTGGGTCCAGTAACCCAGCGCCCTGCCATACCGGATATCTTTGGTTACATCCACATTGCTGAAGATTTCTTTCCGGTACCTGTCCGATGGTTGAACCGCCTCGTTGATCCGCCGGTTGATGGTAACATTCCCTTTCTGGTAAAAAAACAGCAGCTTTTTGGGCTTATTGAAATAGGAAATCTGGCCCGAAAAACCATTGTCGTTACCGGTTCCCTTGATGCTGCCGGAGTAAAGATCAGACTGGATCACCCATTTGCTTCCTTTGGCTGTCATCATAAACGAGTGGGTATTTTCGGCGGCTTTGCCTTCGTTGGGCACAAAAAAGCCTTTCACCATTTCGGGCGAAACCTCTTCGGCAATCAGGATGATTTTGTCGTTGCCCACGGTGCAGTCGTAGGTTCCCTTTTGGGGCAGGATAGGGGTTGCTTTCAGTGAGGTTGCAGCCATTGCAACCAGTAAGAATAAGGTCAATAGTTTCTTCATCGTTTTTTTGCTAAAATAAATCGGAATGAGTTCCTGTTCTGATAAGATATATTTCATTCTCGGAGTGAATGTGCCAGATTAACAACCAATCACTTTCTATATGGTATTCCCTGCAATTGTCATATTTTCCCGAAAGTTTGTGAGGATCGAACTGGCTTGGTACACTGCCTGTTTGTGCAAGAAAAAGAAATATTTCCTCTATTTTTTCAATTTGATAATTTCGTTTCTTGCAGCGTCGAAAATCTTTTTTGAATTGATTCGAGAAAGATAAGTTATACATTACAGATTTAATTGATGGATTAAATCAGCTACATTTTCTGTTTTCGTAACATTTCCATTTAGCGCCTCTTCAATCGCTTTTTGGGTGGCTTTGTTCGGTTTTTTTTCGACAATGGTTACATAAGACTGAGTCTTTAAAAACTCAATCATCTTTTTCGCTTCCTTTGAGCTGTTATCGATAATCAACGTTGTCATAGCAATTATTTTTTTTCAAAATTAGGAAGTTTTGTACAAAAGAAACAGAAAAATTGTAAGAAACGATTGATGCTTAACCTATGAAACCCATCGTCATTTTGCCATTGGAAGAAACCTGTAATAATTCGCCGGTCCCCGGAATACGACAACAACATTCAGCCAACAACACAGAGATCACGGGGGCACGCAGAAAAAACAATCTGATTCAGACACTGCATCGGATGCTTACGATGAATTTTAACCACATAGGCACATAGTTCACATAGAACAATTGGTGAGAATTCCCCATTTCAGCGGGCTGCATGAATAGCCAAGAGACTTCACCCCCGATATTTATCGAACTCTGAAATATAAATAGCCTTGTCGGTTTTATATTTATCGATC
>DAOQAB010000019.1:0-42779 GCA_035353695.1 Prolixibacteraceae bacterium | reverse complement strand
ATATTTATCGAACTCTGAAATATAAATAGCCTTGTCGGTTTTATATTTATCGATCATGGAAATAGTTTTATCGATCCCTGATTTACAAATGGCGTTCCTGATTTTATATTTATCGAACTCTGAAATATAAATAGCCTTGTCGGTTTTATATTTATCGATCATGAAAATAGTTTTATCGATCCCTGATTTACAAATGGCGTTCCTGATTTTGTATTTATCGAACTCTGAAATATAAATAGCCTTATCGGTTTTATATTTATTGATCATGGAAATAGTTTTATCGATCCCTGATTTACAAATGGCGTTCCTGATTTTATATTTATCAAACCCTGAATTATATACAGCCTTCTGCAATTTATTATCTTCGAATTATTTCAGCCCCATTTCGCGCAGCTCTTTCTCAATTTCCCGGCGGTATTCGGGTTTGTACCAGAAAAAGAATTTGCGCTGCTCCAGTTTTTCTTTCTGGGTGCGGGCTGTGTAAACCGGTTTTAAGGTGTAAGGATGAATTCCGGTGTAGTAAATTTCGGTGGCAAGGGTCATGGGCGTAGGGGTAAAATCCTGCACCTGTTCGAGTTTAAAATTGAGTTCTTTGGTCTCCAGCATCAGCATGGCCATATCCTTTTTGCGGCTGCCGGGATGGCTCGAAATAAAATAGGGGATGAGCTGCTGTTTTAATCCGGCCTTCTTGTTTTCTGCCTCGAAGAATTTCAGTAACCGTTTGAACAGTTCGAACGGAGGTTTGCGCATCACCTTCAATACACTTTCGCTGGTATGTTCGGGGGCTACCTTCAATCGCCCGGAAACATGGTGTTGAACCACTTCGCGCATGTAACCGAGGTTTTCGGGGGTGTTCTGCCCGTCGGCGAAGATCAGGTCATAGCGGATACCGCTGCCAATAAATGCTTTTTTGATCTGAGGATGACGGTTGGCCAGCTGGTAGATTTCGAGCAACGCACGGTGCGAGGTGCTCAGGTTTTTACAAATGGCCGGGTCGATGCACGATGGGCGGCGGCAGGCTTTGCACAGTTCGGGGTTTTGGCCCTTCATGCCATACATGTTGGCCGAGGGGCCTCCAATGTCGCTGATATATCCTTTGAAATCGGGCATTTGGGTAATGGCATCCATCTCTTTGGCGATTGACTCGCGGGAGCGGCTGGCAATGAATTTTCCCTGATGGGCCGAGATGGTGCAGAAGGCACAGCCACCAAAGCAGCCGCGGTGGGCGGTAATGGAGTGTCGGATCATTTCGTAGGCGGCAATCTGCTTATCCTTGTAACGCGGGTGGGGCAGACGGGTGTAGGGGAGATCGAAAAAGTGGTCGATTTCGCCCTCCTCCATGGGCGGATAGAGCGGGTTGATGACCAGCCAGCGGTCGTAAACCTGCTGAAGGAGTGCAGTTCCCTGCCACCGGTTCGACTGCTCTTCCACCTGACGGAAGTTCATGGCCTGTTTCATTTTGTCTTTCAAACACTCCTGATGGCTAGCCAGGGTAATGGCGCCTGATTGCTGCTGAAGTGCATCGGGCGCCTCCTGCTGAAGCCATGCCGTTTGGGGAACATCACGTATTTCACCGATCTTTTTGCCCGCTTTCAGCTGGTTCACCACTTCGATGATTGGCTTTTCGCCCATCCCGTACACCAGCAGGTCGGCTTTTGAACTGTGCAGAATGGTGGGCATCAGTTGGTCGCTCCAGTAGTCGTAATGGGTTACGCGCCTTAGAGAAGCTTCAATGCCACCGATGATGACCGGCACATCGGGGTAGAGCTCTTTCAGCATGTTGCAGTAAACGGTGGTGGCATAATCGGGGCGCATTCCCGGCTTTCCGTCGGGGGTATAGGCATCGTCGGAACGGAGCCGTTTGTTGGCCGTATAATGGTTTACCATGCTGTCCATGCAACCGGCCGAAATGGCAAAGAAGAGGTTGGGAGTCCCCAGCTTCTTAAAATCGCGAAGGTCGTCGCGCCAATTGGGCTGGGGTACAATGGCCACTTTCACTCCCTGGGCTTCGAGCACCCGGCCTATCACGGCCGCGCCAAACGACGGATGGTCTACATAGGCATCGCCGCTGAAAAGGATCACATCGATGCTTTCCCATCCCCGCGCTTTTACCTCTTTGGCCGAAGTAGGCAGCCAGTCGCTCAGCTTGTATGAAACCGGATTTGTGTTCAAAATATTAGTAATGTCCTTTTAGTGAAAAGATAGAGATAATTTTTTCCTGATATTCGATTTTGTATACAATGCGGTGTTCATCATTTATTCTTCGTGACCAGTACCCCGCCAAATTACCTTTTAACTTTCTAGGCTTTCCGATACCTCTTTCGGGATTTTTTGACAAGGAAAGAAGCAAATCATTAATTCTGGACTGAATCTTTTTATTACCGGATTGTTTCCAGAATTCAATATCTTCAAGGGCACCTGATTTGAATATTATTTCCATAAGTTATGAATATCGAGCTTAACGGCATCCTGGGTTTCCCGTTGTTTTATCATTTCAACAAATTCAGGATTGTAATTTTCCGGATGATCGGCATCGATGACTTTCACGTATTTTATAGTTTTCAAAAATTCAACCAGTCGTTGGGCTTCTTCACTTTTTGTATCAATAATTACGGTTGTCATATCCACATTGTTTTAGGCAAATATACAAAAAAGGCCCCGGATTAGCGGAGCCTTTGGTGTAGTTATGGTTTCTTTTAGAAAACATTGGCAAATTGTGTGGTCGAATACTTTCCTTCTTCGAGTTTCTTTTTCACTTCAATGAAGGCTTTAATGGTGTATTCCACATCTTCGATGGTATGAACGGCTGTTGGGATCAGTCGCAAAAGGATTTGTCCTTTCGGGATTACCGGGTAAACAACCATCGAACAGAAGATGTTGTAATTTTCACGCAGGTCCATTACCACATTGGTTGCTTCTGCTACACCGCCCTTCATATACACCGGTGTAACAGGCGAATTGGTACAGCCAATATCGAAACCCTGTTCGCGCAACCCTTTTTGAAGGTGGTTTACCACTTTCCATAGGTTTTCACGCAGTTCGTTGCAGTTTTTCAGCAGTTCGAGCCTTTTCAGACCACCGATAACCATTGGCATTGGCAGTGATTTGGCATAAGTTTGCGAACGCATGTTGTATCTCAGGTGGTTGCAAATTTCTTCTTCGCAGGCAATAAAAGCGCCAAATCCGGCCATTGCTTTGGCAAAGGTTGAAAAGTGCAGGTCGATCTGATCCTGAACGCCAAAATATTCGGGTGTTCCGGCTCCGGTTTTCCCCATGGTACCAAAACCGTGGGCATCGTCGACCAGAATGCGGAAATTGAAGTTCTTCTTGCGGGCAACAATTTCGTCGAGTTTTCCGAGGTCGCCGGCCATTCCGAATACCCCTTCGGTGATTACCAGAATGCCGCCGCCGGTTTTTTCAGCCAGTTTGGTAGCGTGCATCAGTTGTTTGTCGAGGCTTTCCATGTCGTTGTGCTGGAACACAAAGCGTTTTCCTGTGTGCAAACGCAGACCGTCCATGATGCAGGCGTGAGCTTCGGCATCGTAAACAATCACATCGTTACGGTCAACAACCGTGTCGATAATAGAAATCATCCCCTGATATCCGAAATTCAAAAGAAAAGCATCGGGTTTCCCAACGAAAGCTGCCAGTTGGTGTTCCAGTTCTTCGTGTTTGCTGGACTGTCCCGACATCATTCGGGCACCCATCGGATAGGCCAAACCGTACTCTTCCGCCGCTTTGGCATCAGCTTCCCGTACTTCAGGATGGTTGGCCAGCCCAATGTAATTGTTTAAACTCCAGTTGAGAACTTCTTTTCCTCTGAACCTCATTCGGGGACCAATTTCTCCTTCCAGCTTAGGGAACATAAAATATCCGTGACCTACTTTTTGGTACTGTCCTAGATCGCCACTTTTGGCTTTTAACTTATCAAATATGTCCATTTTTAATTGCGATTGAATAAAACTCTGCAAAAGTATAATTTTTAGCACTGTTTCCAAATTGTGTTAAATTAGGCTAAATAATTTTTTGGTGTGTCATAATTCTTTACTTTTCCGGTTTTGTAATTAGAGTTAAAACTATAATTTTGCACAACATTTTTCAATATGGATAAAAAGTGGATTTTCTTATTGATTTTGAGTTCATTCCTCGTATCGTGCGGTGAATTTAACAACGTGCTCAAAAGTACCGACTACGAATATAAATTCAAAAAAGGGGTAGAATATTACCAGGCAAAGGATTATAACCATGCCATTACTCTTTTTGAAGAGTTGGTTTATGCTTTCCGGGGAACTTCCAAGGGCGACGATCTTTATTATTATTATGCAAACAGTTGCTACAATCAGGGCGATTATTTGCTTAGTGGCCACTATTTCAAAAGTATTGTAGAACAATATCCCCGGAGCGAATATGCCGAAGAAGCCCAGTTTATGATCGGGATGTGTTTCTTTAAAGATTCTCCCGATCCCATGCTCGATCAGGAAGTTACCCTCAAGGCCATCGATGCGTTGCAGTTGTACATCAATATGTACCCATACAGTACGAAACGGGTTGAAGAGGCCCGCATGTTGATTGATGAATTGAACGAAAAAATTGTTTACAAGTCGTTCCTCAGCGCCAGGCTCTATTTTGATATGGGGTATTACAAATCGTCGGTCATTGCATTGAACAACAGTTTGAATGATCATCCAATAACGAAGCACCGTGAAGAAATCAAGTTTTTATTATTTAAATCAAAATATCTGCTTGGCGTAAACAGTATTGAAGAAAAAAAGAGGGAAAGATTGAACGATGCAATGGATGAATACTTTACCTTTGTAGATGAATTTCCTGACAGCAAGTATACCAAAGAAGTAAAAAGAGATTATGCTCAAATAAAGGTTCTTTTAGGAATCGAACAGCAAACTAGTACAACTATTAATTAGAGATATGGATTACAAAAAAACAAAAGCAGCAGGTTCAACTATTTCGCGTAATATTGACCAATTGGCAGAAGATACCGGTAATATCTACGAAACCGTCATGATTTTGGCAAAACGTTCGAACCAAATTGCTTCAGAAATAAAGGAAGAACTGAACCAGAAACTTTCAGAATTTGCTTCGTACACCGATAATTTGGAAGAGGTTTTTGAAAACCGCGAACAAATTGAAATTTCGAAATTCTATGAACGTATGCCAAAACCTACGTTGATTGCAACCCAGGAGTTTATAGAAAAAGGTATTTATCATCGTAACCCGATGAAAGATAGCCGTAAGGTAAAATTCTAATTGCTATTTTTTTCAGGTGAGACTGAAAGATAAACATATTATTTTAGGGATAACCGGGAGTATAGCTGCCTACAAGGCAGCTACACTTTTAAGGTGCCTGATAAAAGAGGGTGCCGAGGTGCAGGTGATAATAACTCCTTCTGGAAAGGAATTTATTACTCCAGCCACTCTTTCTGCCCTATCAAACAAACCGGTTATTACCGAATTTTTTGGGGCAAACGATGGTCATTGGAACAGTCATGTGGATCTTGGTCTTTGGGCCGATTTAATGATTGTAGCTCCGGCTACGGCATCGACGATTGGAAAAATGGCCAATGGAATAGCCGATAACATGCTCATCACAACCTATCTGTCGGCAAAATGCCCGGTTATGGTTGCTCCGGCTATGGACCTTGACATGTATGCCCATCCTTCTACACAAAAAAACCTCTTGACCCTTCAATCCTATGGGAATATTCTTATCGAACCCGATTCGGGTGAACTGGCCAGTGGCTTAATTGGCAAGGGGCGGATGAAGGAACCCGAAGCCATTGTTGAAGAGGTGGTCCGCTTTTTCAGCGAAAAAAAAAACTGAATCATAAATCGTTCCTGGTAACAGCCGGTCCAACCTACGAGAAGATTGATCCGGTAAGGTTTATCGGTAATTTTTCTTCCGGGAAAATGGGTTTTGCATTGGCCGAAGAACTTGCATTGCGTGGGGCTGAGGTATATTTGGTTTCCGGCCCGGTTCACTTAAAAACAATTAACCCAGCCATCCATCGCATCGATGTAATTTCTGCCGAAGAGATGAACAACCAGTGTCTGTCGATCTTTCCCAAGGTGGACGGCGCGGTGATGTGTGCGGCGGTGGCCGATTATACTCCGGTTTCACGGGCCGATAAAAAAATGAAACGAGGGGATGGCGATCTGGTGGTTGAACTGAAACCTACCCCCGATATTGCTTCTGGACTTGGAAAGTTGAAGAAAGAGAACCAACTGCTGGTTGGGTTTGCTCTTGAAACCAACAACGAACGGGAGAATGCCCTTGGAAAACTGAAAAAGAAAAACCTCGATTTTATTGTGCTAAACTCGTTGAACGATCCGGGTGCAGGCTTTCAAACCGACACAAATAAAATAACCATTATCGACAAGCATAATAATTTGTGCAATTTTGAGTTAAAGTCAAAACAAGAAGTTGCGGTGGATATTGTCGACTATCTGGTTGATGAAATGAAATTGTAATTTCGTTGCCTATTTTTAACTTTACCGTAAAATTTCGACCATGAGATATGTTTTTGCCTTCATAATGCTGTTCTTGTTGACCTTTCAATTGTCGTTTGCTCAGGAGTTGCGATGCAATATCAGTGTGAACTCAACCAAACTGACCAGTGCCAATAAAAATATTTTCCGGTCGATGCAAATGGATTTGTATGAGTTCATGAATAACAGAAAATGGACGAAATATACCTATTCTTCGAATGAAAAAATCGAATGCAGCATGACCATTCAGATCAACAAGCAGGTTTCGTCCGATGAATACGAAGCAACGATCAATATACAAAGTAAACGGCCCGTATTGAATTCATCCTATAAAACAACCATGTTGAATATCCAGGATGAATATTTCAGGTTTAAATATCAGGAGAATCAGACCATTGAATTTGCTGAGACTGGGAATAAGGATAACCTGACCAATGTGCTTGCTTATTATGCATATATGATTATTGGTTTCGATTTCGATTCGTTTTCACCCAGTGGTGGGACCGAATTTTATGACAGGGCCCGTCAGATTGTAACCCAGAGCCAAAATTCAACCGGGATTGGAGGAAAAAATGGCTGGAAGGCTTTCGAATCGGATTATAACCGCTATTGGTTGGTCGACAACATCCTTAATAAATCCTACTCGGCATACCGGGATCTTTTGTATAGCTACCACCGGAAAGGGCTGGATGCGATGGCCGATGGGGTAGAGTCGGGCCGTGCGGAGATTGCTGAATCGTTACGGTCGTTGCAGAAGGTTTTCAGGGCCAGAACGAAATTGTATATTACACAGGCTTTTGTCGATTCAAAATCGGCTGAAATTGTCAGCATTTTTTCCAATTCACCCACCGATGAACAGAACCGTGTCATTCAGATCATGTCCGAGTGTGATCCGTCGAATGCTACAAAATATGAAAATATGAAGAGTTCAACGAGTTCTTCATCTACGACCAATTAGCCTATGCTTGTATCATTATCCATCCGGAATTATGCCATCATCAAGGAGTTAAATGTGGAATTTGCTCCGGGGTTTTGTGTCGTTACCGGTGAAACAGGAGCCGGAAAATCGATCATAATGGGGGCATTGTCCCTCATTCTTGGGCAAAGGGCCGATTCTTCTGTTTTAAAGGAAGAAGGAGAAAAGTGTGTCGTTGAAGGCAAATTTCTGCTATCGGAGAAGGTTGGGCTGAAACCATTTTTTGAAGAAAACGATCTCGATTTTGACGATTCGGTCATTTTGAGACGCGAAATAACTTCTCAGGGGAAATCCAGGGCATTTATTAACGACACGCCTGTTCAATTGCCAGTAATCCGGGAGCTAGGGTTGAAACTCATTGATATTCATTCGCAACATTCAAACCTTGAACTCGGTAAACATCAGTTCCAATTGAATGTCATCGATTGGTATGGAGGACTCGATTATTTGCTGGCTCAGTTTTCTGCGCAGTATGCCGAACTGAAACGGGTTGAAAGCAGTTACCGTCAGATAGTCGAAAAATCGATCAAAGCCAAGGCCGATCTCGATTATTTTGATTTCCAGTTTAAACAACTCTCCGAAGCACGGTTAAAGGATGACGAACAGGAGCAGCTTGAACAGGAGCAGGAGTTACTGACTCATGCGGAAGAGATAAAAGCCGGTTTGTCGCAGGTATACGGATTCCTGAACAACGATGAACAATCGGTTCTGATTTCGCTGAAAGAGGCCGTTGCTACCATGAGGAAAATGGCATCCTATCTTCCAACGGCCGAAAAATTATTTGAACGTACCGAAGGCTGTTGGCTGGAATTGAGGGATATTGCCGATGAGTGTGGACATCTGGCCGAAAAAACCGAAAACAATCCTGGTCGGCTGGAGGAGGTAACACGGCGGTTAGATACCATTTATTCGTTGGAACAAAAGCATCGGGTTGGATCGGTTTCTGAACTCATCACCCTTCGCGATGAATTTGATGCCAAATTGCAATTGGCCGCTTCATACGATGAAGAGATTGAAAGGATGCAGAAAGCGGTTCATCAGTTAACCGAAAAGGTAGAAAAAAAGGCAGAAGAGTTACATACAAAACGGGCTTCGTTGTTGACTTCCATCGAGAAGGAGATCGCTTCTTATCTTCATTTGTTAGGAATGCCCAACGCGAAGCTGACGATTCAGTTACAGAAAAAGGAAGAACTTTCGGCTACTGGCTTTGATGAAGTCTTTTTTTTATTCGCAGCTAATAAAGGAGGCCAACCCGAGGAAATCCACAAAGTTGCATCGGGCGGTGAACTGTCGCGTTTAATGCTGGCTATTAAAACGGTGATTGCAAAATCGAAAGCATTGCCTGCCATTATTTTCGATGAGATCGATTCCGGGATTTCCGGCGAGATTGCTTCAAAAATGGGCGATATTTTAAAGTCGATGTCGCAGTACATGCAGGTGATCAACATTACCCATTTGCCACAGATTGCGTCCAAAGGCGACCATCATTACTATGTGTTCAAAAACGATCATCCGGATGGGGTTGAAACCGGCATGAGGAAGCTTTCACCGGAAGAACGGGTAATGGAAATATCGAAAATGCTTAGTGGCGATAAACCTTCACCCGAAGCCATTGCCAATGCCAGATATTTGCTCGGGAAATAGCCGGATGCAAAAAAATCAACAAGCTTTTTTAGGTTGTTGCAAGAGGTTTCTTGGGCGAAAAGAGCATCTTTTTTTGTGCATCAATTCTATCATGATAACGTTTCCTTGCTTCTTCAGGATCTGCATCCTGCGCAATATAAATTTTCGTTTTGAGATCAATCACGACAGTCTGTAATTTGGTTGTATCGGGTGATTTGAAAACAATTGTTTTTTTATCAGCTATATTGTTGCTTTTTCTTCTATTCTCGTGGTTCATATTGTGCATGTTATTAATGTTCTATTAAAATGAAAAGTTTAAAGGCAATCGAAAAAACAGGGTTGGCCAATATTTGGTTTACTGAATTGCCTTTTATTTTTGTCAGGATGCTGGGTATAGAAAAACTTGAAGGCAGAATAGCCGAAATAAAAATATCTTGACAATCAAAGATACATCTTTAATTTGAGTTTGACGTTATTGGTTTGGTTGTTTCTTCCGGATGTGATTTTTAAGGATCTTTTTTTTAGCTTATGGCTTTGTTTGTCATTTGAAAGAGAGGAGTTGTTCTGCTATTTCTCACTTAATTCGAGCCAGCGCAGCTCTTTTTCGTCCAATTCATCTTTTACCATGTTGTAACGTTCCGACTTTTTGGAAATCTCTTCATGTCCGATACTTCCCGAACTCATAGCCTCTTCCAGCATTTTCTTTTCTTCTTCCAGTTGAGAAATCTCTTTTTCAAGTTGTTCCAACTCCCTTTTTTCGTTAAATGATAATTTATTGGGGCTGGTTTTGGATTTTACAGGCATCGCTGTTTCTCTTTTTTCAACAGATTTCTCGGCAGAGGCAGATCGTTTTTCCTGCTTCTCTTTTTCATCGAGTGAATCGCGATAGATACTGTAATTGCCTGGAAAATTGGATACTTGTCCTTGGTTATCAAAGACAAATAGATGATCCACAATTTTATCCATAAAAAACCGGTCGTGACTCACAATGAGCACACAACCGTTGAACCTAAGCAGGTAATCTTCCAGAACATTCAACGTCATGATGTCGAGGTCGTTTGTTGGTTCGTCAAGAATTAAGAAATTGGGGTTTTGCATCAAGATGGTACAGAGGTAAAGTCTTCTTTTTTCTCCTCCGCTCAGTTTCTCTACTTTGGTGTATTGTGTCTCATAGGGAAAGAGGAAATGGGTGAGCAGCTGTGAGGCAGACCATTGGTTGCCTTTCCCCAAGTCGATGTATTCTGCGATATTTTGCACGATATCAATGACTTTGTCGGAGGGTGAAAAGTTGATGCCTTCCTGCCGATAATAGCCAAATTTGATGGTTTCGCCCACTTCGATGGTGCCACAATCGGGCGGGATAGCCCCGGTAATCATATTCAGGAAGGTCGATTTTCCGGTACCGTTGTTGCCAATGATGCCCACTTTTTCGTATCGGGTAAATTTGTAGCTAAAATTTTCGAGGATTTTTTTATCGCCAAAACTTTTACAGATCGAATCAATGTCGATTATCTTTTTGCCCATTCGTGAAGCTTCGATAGTCAGGTTCAGTTCGTCATCTGCAAAATTCTGGGAAGCTTTTTCTTTTAACTGGTAGAACGCATCGATCCGGTATTTGGCTTTTGTGCAGCGGGCCTGAGGCATCCGTCTCATCCAGTCGAGTTCGGTACGCAACAGGTTTCGGGCTTTTTCAATTTCCGCTTGCATTTGTTCCTGTCGTTCCTGCCTTTTTTCAATAAAATAGGAGTAATTTCCTTTGTAGCGTACCGCCATTTTATTGTCGAGTTCATATATTTCGGTGCACACGCGATCGAGAAAATATCGGTCGTGGGTTACCATTAATAAAGTGCTTTTGGTTTTGGAAAGGTATTCTTCGAGCCATTCGATCATATCCAGATCCAGGTGGTTGGTTGGTTCATCGAGGATCAGAAAATCGGGTTCGTTGATCAATACGTTGGCCAGGGCAACTCTTTTCTGTTGTCCCCCCGATAAGCTGGCAATTTTTTGATCAAAATCGGTAATTTTCAAACGAGAAAGGATCTGTTTAATTTTCACATCAAAATCCCATCCGTTTATGCTGTCCATCATTTCTGCCGCTTTCTGCAAGTTGTGATTTTCAGGGTGATGAATAGCCTCCTCGTATTCTTTGACTGCCTGAACAACTTTGCTGGTCGAATGATACACCTCCTCCATCACACTAAAATCGGGGTTTAGCTCAGGAAGCTGGTTGAGGTACCCAACTGTGATGTTATTGGAGAAGGTTACTTTTCCGTTGTCGGGCAGCTCTTTACCCATAATTGTATTGAGCAGGGTAGTTTTACCTGCACCGTTCCGGGCAATCAGTGCCACTTTTTGCCCTTGCGCGATAGTGAAATTCAACGATTCGAACAGGATGTTATCACCCCAGTAACGGGTTAATCCTTCAACTTGCAAATAAGGTATCATTCGTAAAAATTTGTGCAAAAATAGGAAAATAGTTCTGTGAACATCCATTTGAGGGTGATTGGTTATTTGTATCGAATTTTAACATTGTTTATGTTGATTTTTTTTTTAGACTTAGTGATCCCAATTATTGTTTTGTTAATCATTTTTGGGACTAGAAAATGATAAAAAGCAGGAGAAAAGAGGAAAAAGTAAGGGTGAAATTGAAAAAATAGACTATTTATGAAATGATTGTTTTACAATTATATAATTGGCATTTTGGAAGAATTTGGATTTCAGATATTCTAAATCATAAGTGAAATTGTTTCGTTTTTTACTTTTTTATTTACATTTACCACAAATTTGATTAACAAATCTAATAGTTCTATGGGAATATTAAGAGACAAGTTTTCACTGTATGATGCCCCGCAGAAGGTAATAGATGCAGGTATTTATCCCTATTTCAGGGAGATAGAATCAGACCAGGACACTGTAGTCGAAATGAAAGGTAAAAAGGTATTAATGTTCGGATCGAACAGTTATCTGGGCCTTACCAATCATCCAAAAATCAAAGAAGCAGCTAAAAAAGCCATTGACAAGTACGGTACCGGTTGTGCCGGATCGAGGTTTTTAAATGGTACACTCGACATTCATATTGAATTGGAGGAACGTTTGGCCGATTTGGTGGGAAAAGAAGCTGCTTTGTGTTATAGTACTGGTTTTCAGGTTAACCTCGGTGTTGTTTCTGTGTTGGGTGGTCGTAATGATTACTTACTTTTGGATGAGCTCGATCATGCTTCCATTATTGAAGGAAGCCGTCTTTCATTTTCAAAAGTGTTGAAGTTCGCCCACAACGATATGAAATCGTTGGAGAATAAACTAAAATTGTGCGAGCCTGACCGTATTAAATTAATCGTTGTAGACGGTATCTTCTCCATGGAAGGCGATATTGTAAAATTGCCCGAATTGGTTCGTTTAGCCGAAAAGTACAATGCTTCGATTATGGTCGATGATGCCCATTCTCTTGGTGTGCTGGGCAAGAACGGAGCTGGAACGGCTGCATACTTTGGATTGACCGATCAGGTCGACCTGATTATGGGGACTTTCTCAAAGTCGTTGGCTTCTCTTGGTGGTTTTATTGCTGCCGATAAAGAGGTTATCAACTTTATTAAGCACAATTCCCGTTCGTACATTTTCAGTGCCAGTATGACACCTGCTTCAGCCGCTTCAGTTATGGCTGCTGTTGATATTATGGTTAGTGAACCCGAACGGATTCAGCATCTCTGGGATATTTCCCGTTATGCGAAGAATTTGTTTGACGATTTTGGGTTTGATACCGGAAAATCAGAATCTCCAATCATTCCACTTTTTGTTCGTGATGACATTAAAGCGTTGAAATTAACCCGTATGTTGTTAGACGACGGTGTCTTTGTAAATCCGGTTGTAAGTCCTGCCGTTCCGAAAGAAGATTGTTTGATTCGGTTCTCTTTGATGGCGACTCATACTTACGAACAGATTGATGAGGCTGTTGGTAAAATTGTGAAAGCAGCAAAAAAATTAGAAATATTAACACCAATTCCTGCTTAATTTAAGCAGGAATTTTTTTTATGTCCAAAGTAATACTCGTAACCGGAATATCCTCTGGGTTTGGTAAAAAGATTGCTGAGTTTTTGTCTCAGAAAGGTCATGCTGTCTATGGGACTATTCGTACTGATTGTTCCGTAGCTCCGAATGTGAGGGTACTCAAGATGGATCTTACCGATGTAACTTCTATCAAAAATGCGGTAAATACCGTTATCCGGGAAGAAGGGCACATTGATGTACTAATCAATAATGCAGGGATGCACCTTGGAGGGCCCATTGAAGAAGCTCCGGTTGAGCTTTTTACCCGGCAGATGAATGCCAATTTTAACGGGTTGGTACATATTATTCAGGCGGCGTTACCGCATATGAGGGCTAATGGAGGTGGAACCATCATCAACTTTAGCTCAATTGGTGGTTTAATGGGGCTCCCATTTCAGCCGTTCTATTCGTCCAGTAAATTTGCCATTGAAGGACTTAGTGAGGCATTGCGAATGGAACTTAAGCCTTTTAACATTCGGGTTGTTGTAATCAATCCTGGCGATTTCCATACCAGCAATACTACCAATCGGATCAATATTACAGTTCCGGGCGGGCCGTATGAAGAACAATTCAAGAAATCGATAGCCATTATTGGTAAAGACGAGACAGGAGGTTGGGAACCAGAAATTCTTGCCCGTAAAATTTGTAAAATTGTTGATAAGCGAAACCCCAGAAATCGTTATATCATTGCTTCATTTGAACAGAAGTTGGCTGTTGTCCTGAAAAAAATTTTGCCAATTGGATTGTTCTCGAAGATACTGGAATCCCATTACGGCATTAAATAATCCGTTTACCGGTATTTTTATTCAGTTGCCCCGTTTTTCAACTTTTTTTCGTTGAAAAATGTAACAAATAATGATTTTAGACGACTTAATAGTGTAACATTTTTATACTAATTGAAAAGTTTAAAGTCATGAAAAACACCATTTTATTGGTTGCATTGTTCGTACTTGGTATGGCAGCAACCGCTGCTAAGGCAGACAATCTAACACTTTCCGGCGATAGTCAAACAAAGTTTGGTACTTACCAGTTAACTCCGTCTTCAAACTATACGGTAATCAACGATGTGGCTTATAAAACATGGGAACTTACCTATTCGGGGTCGGCTGAGAAGTATATCCTGTTTGTTGTTCAGGGAAAAGATGGTAACTGTTGTTACAATGTGAAAGGCGATAATTTTGAAGTCAGGTATGCTGTAACTTCTGATGGGTTTGGGGTTCGAATGGTTGACCCTGCATTTAGCTCATTTTCACGGAAACAACTTACAAAGAAACTGAATATTGAGCAATTACAATCTCAAGCAGTTATTTCTTCCGGGCAAAAATCGGAAGAGGAGTATTTAGGCCTGATTGCCTGTTTTATGCCTTTGCTTTTAAATTGATAGGTAAATAAATGACCGGTCTTAAAAAAGCTTATGAACAATGGTTCGTAAGCTTTTTTAATGATTACTCTGGTCATTCAATTTTTCTTCAGGATGATGTTTCTGAAATCGATGGGATAGCCTTCGTATTGAAGCAAAATCCGCCCTTCGGTTACCGACGGTTTGGAACCAATATTGACCACAATGCCATTCAGTTCCTGGATTACTTTTTTGTTTTCAACGGTAATCACAAGGGTATTCCACTCACCAAAAGGCTTTTCTGCCGAAATGATACGGGGAATGGTAACACTTCTCCCGGGAATGGTTTCAATACCGTTCACATACAGGATAATCCCGCCCAGCAGGATAAAATCGCCAGTTGTACCTTCTTTAATCTGAAACTGAATTCCTTTGGGCCATAATGTGTCAGGCTGTTCTTGTGGTACCAGGTACATGATCCCGCTGTTTTTCTTGTCGCTTTTTCGTATAAAAGTTGTGTCGGTGTTCCATCGGTATTCAGCTTCCAGCCGGAAGTTTTGGTACGATTGCTCCGACATGAGGTACCCAGCCACAGGGCCGTACATGCGGATCATCTGCTGGTCGGCCACAAACAGGTCGCTCGCATTAGTGTGTTTTCCTGTTTCTGCATTAAAAGCATACCATCCCGAAAGATTTTTTTGGTTGAACAGACAGACAACTTCCTGCGCTTTTACACCAAAGGAAAGCAATAGAAAAACTGGGATCCACAAAAAAACAGAATAGCGCATAATGGTTCAATTTTAGAATGAAATGGATTATAAAATAGTAATTATCGATAGAACTACACCTGAGATCGCGGAGAGCGCAGAGTTTTCAGAAATTATACTTTTTCTGCGACCTCCGTGTCCTCTGGTGTTTATTTAATATCCATCCGTATTCGCCACTCTTTCGGATATAAATTATTGTAGCGGTTCCCTGCTCTTTTCAGAAAACCCAGCGGGGTTTGCCTGTAAGCTGCCAGCAAATATTGATCGGTTCCAACTGGTTTGATCTCTTCCTTTTTTAAATAGGTCAGAGCTGTTTTCAAGTCAAGCTCTTCAATAGAGAAAGCCGCTTTTTTTAATATTGAAGAAACAGCCAGCGCATGGGATGGGATCAGGTTTTTGGCTTTGATTTCGCACACTTCAGTTCCTGCCTGCACAATGCTGAGTTTGTCAATCAGCGCAAGCAGTTCGCCCGACCAGCGGGCAGGGAAGGCGAGAACCTGTTCCTGAAAGGCCCAATAATCGAAACGGACTGGATTTTCAACCCACAATGATACCTCTTTTTGAATGGTGGTGCTTACTTTGGCCAAGGCAGGCTTCTTGGGTTTCCCCGACCGGTATTCCTGGCCGACGTCTTTTTTGAGTACGGCAATAAAGAATCCTTCGCCACGGGTTTTGTGTGGATAAAAGTGGTAGCCTGGTAACTCTTGCGCCGGCGCAATATCCCGAAAAGCAGAAATGTCAAGTTCCAGAGCTTCTGCCCCCATTTCCTGTACCATCCATTGCAGGTTTTCTTCATCTTCGTGCCGGTTATAGGTGCAGGTAGAGTAGATCAGGATGCCTCCGGGCTTCAGCGCATCCCATACATCGGCAACAATGCGTTTCTGACGTGCGGCACAGAGGTTTACATTCTCTTCCGACCATTCATCGGCCGCACTATGGTCTTTGCGGAAAAGCCCTTCGCCGGAGCAGGGAGCATCAACCACCACCACATCGAAGAAGCCTGGCAGACGCTGAAAGTCGGTTGGGTCGTTGTTGGTGACAATAACATTCGGGTTGCCCCATTTGGTGAGGTTTTCGGCCAGGATTTTTGCCCTCGGACGGATTACTTCATTCGATACCAGTAACGATTCTTCGGAAAGGAGCGAGGCCAGATGGGTAGATTTTCCTCCGGGAGCGGCACACAGGTCGAGCACTTTCAGTGGTTGGTTTACATCGACACTCTGTTTCAAAGCCTGTTCCAGAAACATCGACGAAGCTTCCTGCACGTAATAAGCACCGGCATGAAGCAGCGGATCGAGCGTAAAAAGAGGTCTTTCCGGAAGGTAAAAACCATTTTCACACCAGACAACTCGATCTAATCCTTCCGGATTGAAATTCTTTGCTGGATTAACACGGATACTCACCGGGCTTTCGGTTTCGAGCGACGCCAGAAAAGAACCAGCCTCGGTTCCAAGATCGGTATGGATTCGTTTTATGAATGATTCAGGTAGTTTCAATTGTAATTTTTTTTAAAATATTGCTGTAATTATTTCAATATTTTGCGGTTAGCAACATCTTGTAAGATGCCCATTTGCTGTATCGCTATTTTATTTAGTTTTACTAATCGCTCTTTTTGTTCCATTTTTTCGTTGATAAAGAGAGCATTTAGATTTTCCATATTTGACAAGCAAATCAATTCATTGACAGATGCATAATCGCGGATATTCCCTTTTACTTCCGGATTTGCATCTCTCCATTGTTTTGCAGTTAATCCAAACAAAGCCATATTTAAAACATCAGCTTCATTCGCATATATTATTGATATTTGCTCTGATGATAGCTCTTTAGGAATAAGATTTTGTTTTATTGCATCGGTATGAATGTGGTAGTTTAGTTTTGAAAGTTCACGTTTTGCCGACCATCCAAGTTGTTTCTGTTCTTCATCTTTTAATCTTTGAAATTCTTTTACTATGTATATTTTGAATTCAGGACTAATCCACATTGCAAATTCAAACGCAATATCCTTGTGTGCATAAGTACCCCCGTAACGGCCAGCTTTGGCATGTAAACCAATGGCATTTGTTTTTTGTACGAATTCTTTTACACTTATTTTGAAATTATTAAGACCGGATTTGCTTTTAATTGTGGCGAATTCGCCACAATTAAAAGTCGGATTATACACTTGTTCCCAAATACCTAAAAATTCAAGTGTATTCCTGTTCCTTAACCAATCTGTTACAAAGAAATCACCATCTTTAGCTTTTATCATGTCTGTAATGCAAATGTAGTCTTCATTGTCTACTTGTATTACAGTAATTTCAGTGTCTTTTACTTTGATTTTGGACATGTTACTATTTTATTTCAATTCCCGTTTAAAGTTAAAAATTGTACTGTCTTTGACTGTATTTCCGTTTCGTAAATCGGCCAGAATCGATTGGATGTTTTCTTTTGACGGTTCAACAAAACTCAGGTCAATCAGGAACCGGTTGCACCCAAACCGCTCCAGTTTTTCGCGGTACTGAGTTACCGAAACCGGGTTAGCCGGAGTTATAATGGTTATCCCATCCCGTACGTGTTTCCGGAATTTTTCGCCGTTCCGGTCGGTGAAAAGGGTCTCTTTTTCAAGTTCTACCGGCATACGCGAATAGAAGAGGTGAGGGTAGAAGTAAACCGGTACAATTCCGTTCCGGTCGGTACCTTTGCCCATGTTGGCAATGTCGTTCTCCTGCGGGTAAATGTATTGCCTGATGCCATCTTCCTTCAAAAAACGGATAGCTGCATCGTTAAAAATATACACATTTTCGTTGGAAGAAGCGGTTGCGCCGTTAGGCAATAACAATTTTTGCGAAAGGTGGCTCAGAAAGAACGAGTGTATTCCTGCACAAAACAACGTGGAAGCCAATTCCCTGTAAAAACCGAGTTTCCCTTCCGGGATAAACTTTGGAAATTCGACAAAGAATTTTTCTTTATTTTTTTGAATCACTTCCGAATGGGCTGATAAATATTCCCATTCCGTTGTTGTAAGTTGAAGGATGATCCCGGTGAAATCTTCCAAACGAAGGAATTCGAGCCATTTCAGAGAATCAATCCGGATGAAAAGCTCCCGTTTAGGAGAATTTCCTTTCATTTTCAGTCCATTCAATATGTTTTTCAGCTTTTCAGTCGATTCGTGTTCCCTGATCTGAATGCCATCGGTGTTGATTTTTTGCGGAAGCTTCAGTTTGTTCCCGGCAAGATATACTTCGTAGGTCTTTTTAATCTCTTTCGGGTCGCCTTCAATGGTGTAATTTCCATTTTCAAAAAGTAATTGGTCGGCTTTGACGTCCACTTGCTTGTCGTTTTGTGGATTCCGGAAACGCAACCGGCAACCGTTTTCCAATGAAATAGTACTGTTGAATGTAATTTTTCCGTCTGCCGATTTTATTACTTTTCCAATCAGGATGCCGGTGGTAGCTGCCTGTGTGATGGCATTGTTTACCTCTTTTCCAAGAAAATAGCTGGTTTTCTCGCGACCAAGATCGTTGTTCAGCAGTGATTTTGCATCTTCTTTCTGATTGGGATCATCGAGTGCCAAGCGATATGCTTTGGCTACCCGATGGACGTATTCGCCGGGTTTTAGCCGGCCTTCAACCTTCAGTGAATCAATTTTAAGATCACGCAATTCAGCCAAATGGTCAATTAACTGGTTGTCCTTTAAACTAAAAAAATATTTTTCCTCTTTTCCTTTTTCCTTTTTCTGCGAATAAATCCGGCGGCAAGGCTGGGTACAAAGTCCCCGGTTAGCGCTGGCACCTCCCAGATAGCTGCTGAAAAGGCACATGCCCGAGAAAGAATAGCAGAGGGCACCGTGGATGAAAAGTTCTGTTTCGATTTTACTTTTCGAAGTGATCCTCTTTAGTTCGGGCAGCGTTAGCTCCCGTGCCAGAACTACCCGTTTTATCCCTTTCAGGCGGGCATATTCTACTCCGTCGGAATTGTGGATGGCCATTTGTGTGCTGGCATGAACGGTCAATTTGGGAAAGTATTTTCGGATAATGAACTGTACCCCGTAGTCCTGAACGATAACCGCATCGGGTTTTATCTGCTGAAGCTGGAAAAGGGTGTGGATTAAATCACCCATTTCGAAGTTGCGTATCACCGTGTTCAGGGTGATGTAACTTTTTACGCCACGATTACGGGCTTCTTTTACCATAGCAGCGACCTGCCACGGGGTGAAATTCATGGCCCGGTTTCTCGCATTGAAATTCTTCAACCCAAGATAAATCGCATCGGCGCCGCCATCGAGTGCTGCATAAAACGATTCAATATTGCCCACAGGCAAGAGTAATTCAGGTGCTTGTATCTCATTTCTTTTCATCTCAACAAAGATACGACAACCAAGAGATTTTCAGTTTTTGAAATCAGCAAATGGACCTGAATGAAAGAGCTTTTCTGAAAATATTGCAGATTATGAACGAAATCAATGTTAATTACCGGCTCATTAGATGCAACTTGTTCGGTCTGATAAATCAAAGAATTCAATTTTGTATATTTTTGCGACCTGTTTCAAATGAGGGTTTTATCCTGTTTCGTAACATGCTGGCATGATTTTTAGAAGAAATATATTACTCTTATTCTTCCTGTTGATTTCTTTTTCGCTGAAAGCACAAATCAACGTTAATACCGATACTATTTTCCATATCAGGCAAAATAACCTGTTCCTGCAGATTCCGGAGAAGTCGTTAAATGCAGCAGGATTGGTTTTAGGAACGAATATGGGGGTATGGGCTTTTGACCGGTTTATTTCGAAAGATACCTTTGCTTATATCAATTCTCATACCATCAAGCGAAACTTTAAAACCGGATTTGCGTGGGATAACGATGGTTTTAAAACCAACCTTTTTTTACATCCATACCACGGAGGGATCTATTTTAATGCCGCCCGTTCCAATGGAATGAGTTTTTGGCAGTCGGTACCATTTGTCGCTGCAGGGAGTTTGGGCTGGGAGTTTTTTATGGAAACGGAACCTCCGGCCATTAACGATTTCTTTGCCACAACCATAGGTGGAACCTGTCTTGGTGAGATGAATTTCAGGATTTCGGATCTGATTATTGATGACAGGACTAGAGGGTTGGAACGATTTGGCCGTGAAGCTTTACTGACAATTGTATCTCCTATGAGGGGAATTACCCGGATGATTAATGGTCAGTCAGGCGCTCATCGTACTGTGAGGGGAAATTCATTGCCTTTGCCGCAATCTACTTTTTATTTGACAACTGGACACCGTTTTCTTTCTGCAAAGACACCCATCGATAAAGATGTTTCGAATATGATTTCCTATAATCTTGGCCTTTATTATGGCAATCCGTTTGATGAAGATAATAGTAAACCGTATGATTTTTTTATTCTTAAAGAAGGTGGAAACATCAATACGGCACAGCCTGTTATTAGCTATATTAATGCTCTGGGAATGCTTTATTCAACCGGTATTCACCTCAAAAACCCAAACCGGCAACTGATGATTGGCTTTTTTCAGCATTACAATTTCTATTTTTCTAAAGCCGAAATAAATCATGAAGAACTCATTCCATACAAAATCTCAGAAGCAGCATCTTTTGGCCCAGGGTTAATGTACAAATCGAAGGTGAAAAGCGATGTTGATTTTTCTGGTTCCTTTCATCTCAGCGGAATTCTTCTGGGCGGAAGCTACACCGATCATTATAAGTATGCAAACCGGGATTATAATATGGGCAGTGGTTTCAGCTCGAAATTGAATTTTGAGCTTCTGATCCGGAATAAGGTAAGATTCTATCTGAAATCGGAACATTACCGCATTTACTCCTGGAAAGGATATGATCCTTCAATGGCTGATAATGTCACCCATAATGTTCAGGGAGATAAAGGCCATGCGACTTTAAGTGTAGTAAATCTGACTTTCAGTTATATACTTAAAGGACATTACCTGATTTCAACAGAATCAGGTCTGTTTTTCAGAAGAAGTGTCTATGCCTATTTCCCAACGGTTCAAAACCGGGCATTCGAGAATAAAATCTGTGTTGGCTACGTATTTTGAAGCGTATTTGCCTATTTTTCAGTGTGTAATTTTTTGGTCGTAATACTTCTTTAGTATGTAAAACGCTTTTTTCTTTTCGCCTTTCTCCGAGAAGAGGCCTTTCCGGTTCCAACCATCCTGGATGCCGGGCAACAGACGTCGGGGCGATCGGAAATCGCTTAGAATCCATGGTGTCATACCCCGTAATTGCGGAATTTTGTCAAGCATTTCCAGATTTTGTTTGTACAACTCTTCCTGAAACTCTTCGCACCAGCGGGTATCCTTATCAGCATGGAAACCATATTTGGCTCCGCCACCAAATTCGCTGATGATAACCGGTTTGTCGAATTTTATGGTCCAGGTTGAACGGCTGCATTTTTCGGGTAGTCCGTCGTACCATCCCAAATATTGATTGAACGACAGCACATCAACGTACCGGGCAAAAGGATCTTCTATCGCAAACAGTGGTGGGTTATCGGTGATGGTGTGTTTTTCAAGGGCTGCACTAATGAGACGTGTATTGTCGAGCTCCCGTGCTTTGGCAATCAGACTGGTAAGGAATTTGGTCCGGGCATCGCTTACCGGCGTTTCGTTGGCAACGGACCATATAATAACGTTTGCACGGTTGATGTCGCGGCAAATCATGTCGGACAATTGTGCTTCTGCATTTTTGTAGGTAGATTCATTTTCCCAATCGATGGTCCAGTAAACCGGTATTTCGGCCCACACCATCAACCCAAGGCGCTCTGCTTCCCTGATCATGTTTTCATTGTGAGGGTAATGTGCCAGACGTACAAAATTACAGTTCAGCTTTTTTGCTTTTCCCATAATCATTTTGGCATCATCTGCCGACCATGCACGGTCGCCCCGAATGCCGTTTTCTTCGTGGATGCTGATTCCCCTGAGGAATACCGGTTTGCCATTGAGCAAAATATCTGGGCCCTTTGTTTCAATCGACCGGAACCCGATGTTATCGGTTACTTTTGATCTTCCGGCAATGATATTTACCTCATAGAGCTTGGGATTTTCTGGGGACCAGAGAATCGCTTTTGTCAACGAAAACTGTACGGTAGCATGTCCGTTTTCGTCGGAAGTGAATTCTTTCTTCAGCTTTAGTTCCGGAATCTCGACGGTTATTTTTTGAGAAAGATCTTTCCCGTCCAGGTTGATATATCCTTCTACCTGATCCAAAGATCCTTTTTTCAGCTGGATGCAATAATTTCGGATGAATGTTTCAGTTACTTTAACCAATGCCACGTCACGGGTGATGCCCCCGTAATTAAACCAGTCGGTGTTAAGGGTAGGGACTCCTTCTTTCTTTCGCTTGTTGTCGACTTTTACAACCAGTGAATTATCTTTTTCTTTCAGGAACGAGGTGATTTCGAAATTGAAAGGAGTGAAACCCCCAACATGCATCCCCAGCTTTTTACCATTCAGATACACATGGGTTTCATAGTTTGCAGCGCCGAAATAGAGGAACATCCTTTCTCCTGATTTTGGCAGGTGACAATCAAATTTTTTACGGTACCAGATTGTCCCTTCGTAATAAAAAAGCTTATCATCCTGATAGTTCCATGAACCAGGTACCGTTAATTCTCCCGATTGGTCGAAATCGTATTCAACCCGATCTGTTTTATAGGTTGGATGATAATCGTTGAAGATCGCTTCAGAAACCTGTGAGGCATTCTCCTGCTGATCGATGGGCTGATAACGATAGTTGTAATAACCGTTTTCATAAGGATCAACTATGTATTTCCATGTGCCGTTCAGCGAAATTGTGTCCCGGTTTGGAAGGTTGATAATCTGCTGTGTTTTATCTGGGTACTGAGCAAAAGCCTCTCCGCTTAAGAGCAGAAGAATAATGGCTGCTATTTGAAATTGAACTGGTTTCATCCGATTTACCTTTAGTTTGTTAAAAGTATGAAAATCGGGATGAAACCAGAACAAGAAGATCGATTTTTTAGATCAATTGATATGTTTTCAAAAATGACTTGAGCCGTCCCAACAATGGGTGCAAAGTTTTTCTTTTGGCATGCCGATCGCTTCAACAAGGTCGTCGAGCTTTTGGAATTTGAGCGATGTTAAGTCCAGATCTTTTCTTATTTGTTCAACCATATTGGCATATTCTTCCGATTCCTGATCTGCATATTTCGACAGATCAACGTCTTCGGTTCCTTCTAATTTAAATATTGCTTTTCGGGCAGCCAATTCAAGAGAAGTTCTTGACCGACTAAAATTCAAGAATTCGCAGGGATAGATCAGTGGTGGACAAGCAATACGCATGTGTACCTCTTTTATTCCTGCTTCATGAAGATCTTTTACATTGTCTTTCAACTGTGTGCCACGAACGATGGAATCGTCGAGAAATACCCCGGTTTTTCCCTTCGTAAGGGCACTGTTCGGAATCAGTTTCATTTTGGCAACCAGGTCTCGCATTACCTGATTTTGAGGCATAAAGCTTCGTGGCCATGTTGGAGTATATTTTGCATAAGGCCGCATGTGTGGAATTTTGGCTGCGTTGCTGTATCCGATGGCATGACCAACCCCTGAATCGGGAATTCCTGCAACAAAATCTACTTTCAGATCATCGTGGGCAGCCAGTTTGGCTCCACAACGGTAACGGCATTCATCGACATTGATGCCCTCGTAGAATGATGGTGGATACCCGTAATAAACCCATAGAAAGGAGCATATTTGCATTTTCTCATTGGCTGGGCGAAGGGTTTTGTATCCGTTGCTGGTAATTTCAACAATTTCACCGGGGCCAATGTATTTTTCTATTTCGTAGTCAAGATTCGAGAAGGAACAGGTTTCAGAGGCAGCGCAGAATGCACCTTCCTTTTTACCAATGATGATGGGCGTTCTCCCAAGATTATCTCGAGCTGCAATGATGCGGTTTTCGTGCAATATCAGGATCGAACAGGAGCCTTTAATAGAATTGTACACATTTTCAATCCCTTCGACAAAGGTTTGCTTTTCACAAATCAAAGTGGCAACTACTTCGGTAGGATTAAAACCTCCCTGGCTGGTTTCGGAAAAAATCTTGTTTTGAGAGAGAAAACGTTCTGCCAGTTCATTTACGTTATTGATCTTGGACACCGTGCAAAGTGCAAATCGTCCAAGATGAGAATAAATTACCAGAGGTTGAGCTTCGGTGTCGCTGATTACGCCAATTCCACACTCTCCTTTGAAGTCTGTTATATCCCGTTCAAATTTGTTCCTGAAATTTCCATCTTCCAGACTGTGAATGGCTCTTTGGTAGCCTTTTACCGAAGAGAAAACTGTAACTCCGGCACGTTTGGTGCCAAGGTGGGAATGGTAATCGGTGCCGTAGAACACGTCGGCTACACAGTCGGTCTGTGTTGTTGATCCAAAAAATCCGCTCATAAAAATTGGTATGAATTAGTATGGCGCAAAAATAGATATTTACCCTTCACGATGAAAAGAAACAGCTCTTTTCCCGTTCCTATACGGAAAAAAATCAGTGAAACACGTAGCGAAGAAATCGGTTGAGCTTATTTGATTGCTATTCCCTTAAAAAACGTATAGCAAAAGGTTCCTCCGCCTTCGGCTGTTTTGTACAAATCGGCAACCCCTTTTTTCATTTGAGCATCACTGATTAGATTCGCAGAAATTGCTTTTTCTGAAATGCCTTCGATCATTGCGGTAAATGTATTTCTGGTAAAGCCTTCAACAAGTTCTGGTTTGGAATCATCAGCGTAAACCATTCTTGGTGAAATAGAAATGTTTTGAAAGCTTGCATTTTTGAGAAGAGGGAAAAGCTTCCTCCCGATATTCGCATCGCCACCATTCTGTTTCTGAAGTATGACCTGGCATTGAACAGCCTCCAACGCTTCTTTGCTTTCGGGATAAAAATAGGTTGAACCATGGTCTCCTTCAATAATCATGATGGTTCCTGAAGGTTTTAAAACTCGTTTTAGTTCCATTAGTGCATCAATCGGATTGGTAAGGTGTTCCAGAACAAAACAGACAAAAATGTGATCAAAGTAATCCTCCTCAAATGGTAGATTAAAAATATCAGCTTGTTTAAAAATTACATTTTCAATCTTTTGTTTTCTGATTGCTTCCTCAGCGATGGCCAATGATTCATTCGATATATCGATGGAGACAAATTTTGATTCGGGATTTGCCGGAGCAATAATTTTTGTTTGTGCACCAACTCCGCATCCGGCTTCCAGGATTTGTGATCCTTCTTCCCAGACCGAATCATGGTGCAATAAGCTGTCAAGAGTATTTGCTTGATCCTTTAATCTTTGGGCTTCTCGTTCAGAGTAACCATGAACATATTTTGACATAAACTGAATCTTAAAAATGGTTATTGATTGTTGTTTTAACCTCTTCGAGCCATCTTTTGCGTTCTTCGGGCGTACTTGTTACGACAATTCTGAAAATTTTTCTTTCAACATTCAGAATGCCACACAACCCAAAAACGCAATTTTTCCAGATAGTCTCAAGAGGATCAAGAAAAATTGAATTTTCTCTTTCTTCGCTGGTGTCCGAAGTGTTGAATACAATTGCATTTTTTGCTTTGAGCAATCCAACGGGAACACCTTCGCCGCTGTCTCCTTCTAAAAAGCGGTAAGCAACTCCGGGACGAATGACCCGATCGATCCAGCCTGTTAGTATAGCCGGTGGTTGTCCCCACCAGTTGGGATGTACAATGATGATTCCATCGCATTGCGTGATTTCATCGCAATGTTTTTGTACGAGTTCATCAACAATCCCGTTTCGGGAAATTTCATTTGACGGCAGAAGTGGATCAAATTTTTCAGCGTACAGATCGTGGAGAATTACGTTATGTCCCAATTCTTTTAATCGTTGCTGGCAAATATGAGCAATGGCATGATTAAAACTTGCTTCGTTTGGATGGGCAAGAATAATGGAAAAATTCATGGCTAATTATTCTATTTTTGATTGTTCCGAAAGATACAAATCGAAATGGAATATCTTATGTTATGAAACAAGATTATGTTTTTTTAATAAAATCGATAAGAAAAACGGATGTTTTTTTCAATGTGCGTAAGTAAAAGGTGAATTCTGCGATTATTCGATTGTCTTATGGATCTTAATCACATCGGGAGAATTGAGTAATTCATCAGGGAGAGATACTCCATAATAAGTAGCAGCCTCGGGATTGAAATACACATCGGTTTTGCTGACAAATTCAATGGGGATATCGGCTGGATCGATTCCGGAAAAAACTTTTTGGGCTAGCATAGCCGCGTCAATTCCTGCTTGCTGATAATTACGGGAGACAACCAGAATGGCACCCTTTTCAACCTGATCACTCACAAAGCCCAAAAGAGGGATTCTCTGTTCTATCGAGATTTTAGCAATCCCGCTAAAAGCGGAAGAGGTTAGATTGTCTATAATCTGGCATATAGCGTCCGGCTTATTTTCAATTAAAGCGAGTGTGGCATCTACAACTTCCCCGGATGAGTTTACCGGCACCGAAAAAAAACTTAAACCAGCTTTTTCAGCATGCAACTTCAAATCGTTCATGTTTTTGATGGAGTTTGCTTCCCCTGGGGTATAGAGTGTGCCAATAGATTGGGCGTTGGGCATCAAAATTTTTAATCGCTTAATCATTCCCTCATAATCACCCAATGTTGATATCCCGGTGATGTTGGGAAGATGTTTGGTAAAACTTGTTGCTACACCAGCAATCATCGGATCGGCAACAACCGTAAATATGACAGGAATATTTTTAATTTTTTTGGCAGCAACCTGAAGGGTAGGAGTTGAAGTAACAAAAATCAGATCGGGTTTGCTATTTACTGCTTCGTCAATTAACAGGTTGAGGGTAGATATATCGCCTTGAGCGTTCTTAATCTTTATCTTGTAATCGACATCCTTTTTCAACCCAATTTCAGAGAGTCCAATCAATATTCCTTCCTGAGACAATTCTGAAAGCGGAGAATCATTGTATTGAATAAGAAAAATTTCTTTTATTTTAGGTTGATTACCTGGTTCTTTCTTATTGAAAAAGAGTAGATATACCATAATCGCTATAACTATAGCAATGCCCAGAATAATAACCGTTTTAGAAAAACTTTTCATCGTTGTCGATTTTGATTTTCCTAAAATTACGAAATTTGGTATCACAATACCCAAGCCGTTGCATCTTTTTTATGCAACTCAATAAAAATAGTTCACATGTAAAGAAACGAAAGTCGGAACGAACGCTTGATTATTTTAGCCTGCTGAGCAATTCTTTCGCCTTCTTTTTGTAGTATCCTTTATTGTCAACGATCCGGTTTAAAACCACATAAGCACGATTCATCTCGTTTGTTTTCAACAGACTAAGTGCCATATACCATTCAGCTTGTTCGGTGAAGAGATTATCGTTGTCCAGTATTACTTTTTGAAAAGAATGAATGGCATCGTTGTAGTCGTTCTTTTCCATGTGGCACAGCCCCGTATAAAAATTGCACATTGGATCGGAGCCATTTTCATTTAATACAATGTCAAACTGAGCGATCGCATCATCAAATTTCTTTTCATTATAGAAATCAACCCCTTTTAATAATGGACTAGAGGGCGAATACGATCGGAATAAACTTGCAGCATCATACGGCAGATAGGCTTGTTGGAACAATTGTTCGGACGAAACTTTTTGTTGGGTTAAAGTAAAAGCACCAACCGTTACAATTGCTGCGGCTGACGCAGCAACACCAATATAACGCAAAGGTTTCCTTTGTATTCCTTCAGGAATGAGCTTTCTGACTTTATTTGATTCTTTATGTTCTTCGGCTATTTCAGAAAGGCTATTTCTCAAATTGATGATATCTGTTTCAAGTATGGATTGATTGATTTCGTTTTGAAGTACCGTTTCTTCTTTGAGTTTCAGATCTTCCTCCAGTTGTGCTTCAAATTCCGAACGGTTCTTCTTGTCGAGATAATCCATGAGATAATTATCGATCCGCTTTATCTCATTTAAGTTAATCTGTTGTTCCTCGAAGATGATATTCGAAAGAGATTCTCTCAACATTGAAATATCTACTTCATTGATGGCAAAATCAATCTCTTTGTGTAGATCAACTTGATTGGCCGTATTCTTATCGTTTTTGATCAAATTCTCAATTTCCACCATTCGATCCTGCGATAAATCGTTTGAGAGATACTGGTCAATTTCAAAGTCCGAAATATTGAAATTTTCGGTGGAAACAATTTCCTTCAGATTGCTTCGCAAATTCATGATGTCGTCTTCCAGAATGGCATCTTTAATCTCCTCTTCTAAAATGAAATCATGAATTTGGTTCGAAAGAATTCTTTCCTGATTTTGATCTGTTTTCGTATTTATCTGATGAATACGTTCATTCCGGCATTTCTGATGTGTTTCAAAATGTATTAATTGCAAAGAATTTTGAGTCGCAGAAACCGATGAATTTGGAGTAGATGCGATATTCAGGTTTTGAGCTAAGTCAAAGAAAGGATTTTTTTCCGAGTTATTCTGTTGACCTGCTATTATGTTCTGGAGATTGGAACGCAAGTCCATGACTTCCTGTTCCAGAATTGAATCAAAAATCTCTTGATTTCTGGTTACCTCTGCATAGAATTCTTTTGAGGTATTCATTCTCATGTGAAAATCATCCAATTCTTTCCCGGTCAGTCTTCCCAGGATATAATCTTCAATTTTATTCGTTTCAGGAATCATAGTTGATTAATTTTTTATACTCATTATCTTGTTTTATACTTTTAACTAAATATTCTTTGCACTGATGTTTGCGTTTCTTGGTGTAACTGTCACTTGCATAGCCCATTATTTCTGTTATTTGTTTTATGGGTGCTTTTTTAAAGAATAGTTGTAAAATCTTCTGACAATCTTTTCCCAGCTTTTGAAAGTGATCCTGAAATAGTTTGTACCGTTCATTTTTTTTGATCAAATCTGATAGATCGTCATCAATTAGCTTTTCTGAATAGATATCTAGATCTTCAATTTTTACAATGTCTTCTCTTTTAATTTGT
This sequence comes from Prolixibacteraceae bacterium, assembly GCA_035353695.1. Lineage (GTDB taxonomy): Bacteria > Bacteroidota > Bacteroidia > Bacteroidales > Prolixibacteraceae > CAYMTR01. The sequence goes on along the minus strand of DAOQAB010000019.1, from coordinate 13,526 downwards.
AATTGTTTTAACCATAATAATCTGCAAACAGAAAACAAATACGTATCAAAAGAACAATTTGCAATGGCAAGATTGTCTTCTTTTAACTTTCGGTAAATCACAATAATAGCCTCCTGGAAAACATCGTTTGCTTCTTCTGAATTCCCTTTGTTATTCGTCACAAACGAAAAGATTTTATGGAAGTATGTTTTGTAAATATACCTCAGTATTAAACTATTGTTCTTAAGAATCCCTCTTAATATTTCTTCGTTACTATAGCCGACCATTTTCATATATTAATTCCAATATTTAAACAAAGGTTACCATAATTTACAAAATTTTTTAAAACAAATGAAATATTTATTTAACTGAAGGAAGGTGGATTTGCAAAAGAAGGCGGGAAATGAAAAAAAAAGGACAGATTTTACACCTATCCTTTTCTCAAACTAACTAATCTAACTAAACCTAAAACTTATGAAAAATAAACCTGTAACAAATATAGGCCTTTTTGATATTAAAATGAAAAAAAAGAGTGTTAATACTTGTTAATGTCGAAATTTTTTACTTTAAGTTAATGTCCGGATTTATCGTTGTGGAACGAAGTTGTAGGTTATGTATCCGTTTTGAAGTGCCGGGGCATTGTTGTCAGGGTTAAATTCGGTTCGTAATGCAGCGGTTTTTGCGTAGGAAAGTAATTGTTCACTGAGGTTGGGCGTTACTACTGGTTCAGCTTTGATAACATTCCCTGATCGGTCAACCGCGATATTGACCCTTACTTTTCCTCCTCCCTCTGCCAGATATACGGGAATCGGCAGTCTGATATGATATCGTTTCTCCAGATAGTATTCAATATTGCTCTCTCCGGTATAAACCTTATCCGAAAATTTTTCGGGATTTACTTTTGAAGCTTCAGGCATTTTAATGTCATCGACAGTTGGAATATCTTTTTTCAGTTGCGAACTTACATTTTTAACCAATTCTCTGGCTTTTTCTATTTCCTCCTGAAATTGATTATCGACGGATTGATTTTGCCTGGTGGCAGATTTGTTGGATGCAACATTGGTCGTCATTTGTCCGCTTGACCCTTTTTTAACAGATGTGCCGGCATCTCCATTTTCTTTTGCTTGAGAAAGCTTTTGTTCGATAATTTTAGTGGATGAAAAATCGATAATAATTTCGGGCTCCTTGTATTCTTTCCTGATTTTTATCTGGGATAAATTCAATCCAGAAAAAACAAGGATGTGAAATACAAGCGTTAGAATAATCCCATTGAGATTGTTTTTGTATATTCTCGATAACGCTGACATGTGGCAAATATATAAAAAGAGATGGTCGAAAAACGAAAAAAGCGAATACTCCACGACGAAATGTTCGCTTTTTTGCGAAAACGATACCAACTGATTTTCGAGCCAGTTAGTTTATGTAATTTTCTTGCATTCGTTTGATTTCTTTTATTTTATTGTTTCGGGAACGATAAATTCCATAAGCAACGATCAGGAAAATGGGTAATAGGAAATTAAGATATTTTAAGAATGCCTTTTTGTTGTCATCAATCTGATCAAGAGGACGGCTCGTTACCCCCTTTGTTCGGAGCTCTATTAGTCCGGTATCGTCCGAAAGCCAGTCGATCGAATTTACCATCAGATTGACATTATCCGGGTTTAATTGCCTTGCCTGTTGCCCTGTTCCATTGACGGCAAAATCTCCATCTCCAATAATGACCATTTTCGAATTGGAAGAACCCGCAAGAGTCCCTTCAAATGCCGCAGCAACAACCAGTTTGGAGAATGGAAAATCCGAATTGGACCATTTCTTTTGAATGTCGAAATACAATGGAGGAGTTACAGTGCCCGATTTTTCAGAAGAAAAGGCCATAGGGGTATATTGGATGGTGGTATCACCCGTGTATGAAATCGGGCTTGCGAACTGAAGAAAGACTGTTTCAAGACCCGTACTGGCCGGATGATTTGAGAACTTATTGATCAGAGGCAGGTAAGGAAAGGAAAGCTGTGAAGAAATTGAAAATGCCCCTTGTTGCTGCCTGATGGTAATTTTGCCACAGGAGGCATCAACCAGAAATTTGTTTTCAATATGAATTCCTTTTTTATCCAGCCATGTTTCAAGTCCGGTTGTTAAATCCTTTCCGGATGCCGTATTGAGATCACCATCTACACGATTGATTGCCAAAAACAAATTGCCGCCTCTTTTTAAATAACTATCCAGCAGTTGCAGCTCATTTTCTTTGAATGAATCAACCGGTGCAACAATCATAAGCGATTTATACTTTTCGGGAGAGATTGCTTCTGAAAGATTCACATTTTCAATGTTATAAAGAACGTTGAGTGAGCCAATGGCCTGTTGCATTGCATAGACAGATGGCTCTCCCTGACCCTGCACATACCCTAATGTTGGTTTATTGGTAGCCGTTAATTTCTTGATGGCCGATGATAATGAATACTCCATGGCTGCTCCCGGAACAATCATTGGGATAATTTCTTTTTTATCACCAGATTTTAGCAATGCCGACAGATAGACTTTTTTTTCTACTGACTGATCTTTTTCCCGAACATTAATTATTTGAGGTGAAATTCCTTCTTTCGCTATTTTCTTCTCAATTTCATCCTTTTCATTGGGACTGACAAATTCAAAAATGATATTTCCTTTTGAAAAATTGGAATATTCAACCAGCATATCTTTAAAATCATTTCTGGTCTGCATCAGGGCAGGAGGTAAGTCCTTGGTAAAATAAGCCGTGATTGTGATCGGATGATCGACCTCGCGAATGATTTTCCTGGTTGCTTTACTCAAGGTGTAGCGCTGGTCGGCTGTAAAATCAATACGGAAAAAATATCGGCTCGACAGGATATTCACCACCAATAGTATCCCCACCGTCAGAAGGATATATAATGAGATTGTTTTTTTATTTTTCATTTTTCCAGTCATTGTTTAATCTTTTTTTGATAAAAACAGTTCAGAACTTCCCAATCCAAGAGCAATTATTGAGAGGAAATAGATCAGATCTTTTGAATCCAAAACGCCACGGGAGATTGATTCGAAATGGGTCGACATGCTCAGGTAATGAAAAGCTTTGCTTAGAAAACCGGGAATTCCATAGGAAAAGACATCAAACAGGATGTGGAAAAAAACACCAATGCACAGTGCCAATAAAAAAGCGACTATTTGATTGTTTGTCAGACAACTGGTGAAAATGCCAATGCTAATGTAGGCTGCACTCATCAGAAGCAATCCGAGATATCCAAAGAGAATGGCACTGTGATCAACTTTTCCAAGGCCAGCGAGTGTAATATAATAGGGAAGAGTGAGAGCCAATGCAACGACAATTAGTAATAAGATAGCCAGGAATTTACCAAAAACAAATTGTCTTTCAGAAATTGGTTTGGTAAGTATCATTTCGATGGTTCCTGTTTTTTTCTCTTCAGCAATCGATCGCATGGTTAGTGCCGGAATGAAAAAGAAAAGAGTCCAGTATGCGATGGAGAAAAAGGACTGGAGAGTTGCCTGGTTTATAAAGAAAACATCGGATCCCTGGATCCAGGTAAAAAAGCCGCTGAATCCCAGAAAGACTACAATTAAAATGTAGGCCATCAGCGAGTCGAAGAAAGAGTTTAACTCTCTTTTTGTGATAATCCAAACCGATTTCATCATCTCTTTTAATTTATTGTCATTGATTTGATTTGTTTCGTTATCAGAATTTGAATTTGTGGCAGTTGTTTCCGTTAATTGGATGTAACTTCCCTGAATACATCTTCCAGTTTTGTCTCGACGGGTGTTAACTGACCAATATACCAATTTCGTTCAGCGCATAAATTGAATATATTCTTTGCCGACTGCATTCCTTTTTTGCTCTCGACTTCAAAGATGTTTTCTTCTTGATCAGAAAAATCGACAAGCCTCACCGTGTCAAGGGCCTGCAGCGACCGATAGATCTCATTCCGATCACCACCCAGAATTTCAATTTTGAGTATCTCTTCGCCTTGTGCCTGTTTTCTCAATTCCTCGGAAGTTCCATCGGCAACAATTTTCCCCTTGTTTATGATCAGAATACGGTCGCAGGTAGCTTCAACTTCTGCCAAAATATGAGAACTTAAAATAACGGTCTTTTCTTTTCCAATTTTTTTGATCAATTCACGTATTTCGACAATCTGGTTCGGATCAAGACCGGTTGTTGGCTCATCCAGGATAAGTACTTCCGGGTCGTGAATGAGGGCTTGTGCCAACCCAACACGCTGTTTATATCCTTTCGATAATTCGCGTATTTTTTTGTGCTTTTCTCCTTTTAAGCCACAAACCTGAATCATCTCATAAATCCGGTTATTGACCATAGGGGCAGGAATGCCTTGTAGTTGAGCCACAAATCTCAAATAATCGATTATGGTCATGTCAATATAGAGCGGATTATTCTCGGGAAGGTATCCGATATGGCGTTTCACCTTTTCTGGGTTTTTCGTTACCGACATGTCTCCAACTTTAATCTCTCCATGGTTCAGGTCAAGGTAACATGAAATCGCTTTCATGGTCGTTGTTTTTCCTGCTCCGTTGGGTCCTAAAAAGCCCAGAATTTCACCGGTCTTTACTTCAAAGGATAGGTTATCAACCGCTTTTTGGATGCCATAGATTTTTGTTACATTTTCAAGTTTGATATCCATGTACAATGATTTTTTTGTGGACTCGAAATTATATATTTGACAATTCCGGTTAAATACAATCAGTTACTTTTAACACAATTTAACGGCGCCTTATTGGCAAACTTGCAAGGATCGATTGCCTGACTTTCGTAAAAAAAAGATTTATTTTTCACTTAATTTGGAGGAGAATACGATGCAGAATTGTTATTTGATAAAAAAAAACATCGTTGGTGTATCTATAAAATTTAAAATGTTTTAATTTAGGGTAATTAAAGGATTGTGTTATTTGCGGAATTTTTACAAATCATTGTTCGGTGTTCATTTATAGTGTATTGTTGTTTTGGTTGGTAATGCTTGGGAAAAAGGGCTTATTTAATTCTTTTTGCAAATGTTAAAATATACCTTTAAATTGTTCAGGTTAAAAGGGCTTAAGGGAAAAGTAATGGAAAAGATGAAGAGACTTATATATGTTATTATAATTTTTTTGGGAATGTATGGTTGTAGCCAAAAGACAATCGTCCAATCTGATCTTGTTCCCAAAAAACAGTCGTCAGCAGGAACAAGTTTCCGGATTGATGCGCTTTCGATTTCAGGCGATGTACAACCTTTCAAAGCAGAGATCAGGATTGATACGCTGGATGTGAGCCTTTATTTGATTAATCTGACGTTGTATACCGATTTTCCATCACCTCTTCCACCGTTTAAGTTCAATATCAAATACCCACAAAATCAGATTGATGCTTTGTGGAGTTCACGGTCCTGGTCAAGCAATTCATTTATCAATATTCCCAACTATTCCCGGTTACAGTCTGATTATAGTGTTGTTTCTGGCCTAACAAACGATAGTAAAAATAAAATAACCATTTCGGCCTGGGATCTTTTCAAAAGCCGTTATACCGGGATTGACATAAAAAAAGAATCTGATTCACTGGTTTTCTCCTTTAATTTCTTTAATACTTCCGTTCCTGATGCCGAATTGCTGGAATATAAGGTGCAAATATTGATGGATTTAAGGGATAATACCTATTCCAAGACCGTGAGGGAATGTATTCAGTGGAGATTGAATCAGGAAGATACAACGACCGTTACCCGAATAGATCCTTCGCTTTTGCCGGTTTATTCGCTATGGTATCCAATGGACCGGAACATTCCGTTGGAGAATATTACCCATTATTTTGACTCGATATCTGCCATGGGGTTCCGTTCCGTTCTGTTCGACGACGGCTGGCAGAATGTTGTCCGATTCGATGTGGATAAGGAAGGCCGTTGGGATCCATCCGAAACATCGGTGGTAAAAGAGTTTATGGATAAGGCGAGAGAAAAGAAGATGAAAATCGCTTTGTGGTATTCCAAACCGTTTATCGGAGCCCATAATTACGTGTTTAAAAAGTTTGATGGAAAATACTTGCAGTATATTACTTCAAGTCAGCCTATTCTGGATATTCGCTATCCTGAAGTGAGGAAATATATTTCGTCTCTTTATGGCGATGTGGTTACCAACTGGGGTATTGATGGTATTTGGTTTAATTATCTGAACGGATATTACCCCGATGAAAACATTATTATGACAAAGGATCTTGGCCGCGATTTTGTCTCGGTAAGAAAATCGCTCGATTCTTTGCGTCTCTTGATGAAAGAAGATCTTTTAAAAGTCAATCCTGAGTTATCCATTAACCAAAGTTATCCGGCTGTTGGCCCGTTGCATACGTCGAATACAAAAACCATTAATGGCTTTTTAGGGAAGACTGTGTTAAACGACGTAAGAGAGAAATTGGTCAATAATCGGTTAATGTATGGTGATTATTCTCCTTTTATGGAAGTGATGGGCATACACCCGAAAGATCCGGCGGTGGATGTAGCATTGAAGTTTCAGTCGATTTTGTTTGGCGCTCCTTACATTTCCTATTTCTCCTATACCTTGCCGGAAGATATCCGTCAGACACTTAGTTTTTGGGTAAAGTATTGGAAGTCAAATTCGCAATATCTTTTGTCGGACGATTTCGATGCATACGATCCGGTTCATCATTATACCGTCCTGCGGGCAGGTAATGAAACCAAACAAATTATTGACTTCTATGCTCGTACGGCGCCTTTTGATCTTGGCTACTTTAACTTTGAAACAGCCGATCTGATCAATTCATCCGATTATCCGTATTTGGCCATTACCGGTACCCCTACGGGAAAAGTCGATTATATTACCTATGATTATACTGGAAAATACACCAACCGGGGTTCTTTGAAATTCAAAAAGAATGTTGCGATTCTGGATGTACCTGTTGGTGGTTTTGTCCGATTAATAGTTAAATAAGTACTCTTCGCGGAAATTATGTCGAACCGGTTTCACTGTTATGTGAAAAGCTTTTCTATTCTGCTTTCCATACTGCTTTCCATCCCCGTGGTTGGTGTTGGTGTGGTTACATTTGATAGCAAACAAAGAAAGTGTGAGAAAATAATTCAGGAAGCAGTTGATGCAATCAAGAGTGACCAGTATTTAGCCGCCGAGGATTTAATCTTGAAGGCAATAGAGACCGATTCAACGAATATCAGGGCCTATCTTATTCTTTCGGATGTTAGCGATGAGCTTAAAAACAGCCAACAAAAACAAAAAGCACTTGAAAAGATTGTCTCCCTCGATTCGGTGAATTATCCTCTGGCGTATAAATTGCTGGCGACGAATTCTCTCGAAAAAGGGAACTATTCCGATGCGTTGCATTACCTGACCCATTATCGACAATTTCATGTTTCAAAAGATTCGTTATGGATCGAAGCAAAGATAAAATCCTGTTTTTTCTCAATCAATTCCATTTTAGAAAGTCAGAAGGTTCCTATTACACATCTCGACTCGACTATAAATACCCCTAATCAGGAATATTGGCCGTTTGTTTTGGCTAATGATTCATTTCTCTATTTTACCAGGCTGATTGAAAATGAACGGAAAATGCCGTTGGAACGAATTTTTGTGTCGGAAAAAGAGGATTCTTGCTGGGCAGAATCGACTCCGGTGAATTTTTCGAATGATGATGAGGAGAATATCGGGACGATTTGCTTTTCTGCCGATGGAAACCTCCTTTTTTTTACCTCTTGTGGCCGATATGACAGCCGGGGTAGTTGTGATATTTACTATTCCCGAAAGATTGATGGACTTTGGACCCGGCCAGTCAATGCCGGGGATGTTAATTCAGGTAATTGGGACGCACAACCATCGGTCTCTTCCGACAACCGATACCTCTATTTTGCCTCCAATCGTCCCGGAGGGAAAGGCGGAATGGATATCTGGCGCAGTGAGATGTCGGAGGGGCGCTTGGGAGTCTTAACGTTTAAAACACCCGTGAATCTGGGGCTTGCAATTAATTCTCCCGAGGACGATTTTTCCCCGTTTATTCATGCCGATGGAACGACACTCTATTTTTCTTCCAAAGGGCGGATCGGAATGGGCGGATCTGATATTTTTTTATCCAGGTTGAAAGATTCGGTCTGGTCCGAAGCCATTAATCCCGGAGCACCAATTAATACGTGTTTTAATGAAGATGGACTGACTGTTTCACCAACTTCCGCAGTGGCGGTATTCTCTTCGAATCGCGATGGTTCTGTTTGTGGTTCAAAAGATTTATACCAAATTAATTTACCTGAAAGATATCGTCCAGAGAAAGTTGGTTACCTCTGCGGTTCTGTTTATGATTCTGAAACCCGGCTAAAAATTGATGCCACTATTAAGCTCACACAACTTGAAACAAACAATTCACAGAGCATTCATTCAGGCACCGATGGTTATATGGTAACTATGAAAGCAGAGTCCATGTATGCTTTTGAGGTTGAGTCGAAAGGTTATCTTTTCTATTCGAGGAACTTTGATTTGGGAAGAAATAAGAGTTTCAATCAGGCCGAACGATTGGATATCTTCCTTGATCCGATTAAGCCCGGAAAAACAATCGTTTTGTCGAATGTCTTTTTTGATTTTGATTCGGATTCTTTAACGAAAGAGTCCTTTCCGGAGTTGAATCATTTGTCTGGTTTTCTGATGAAAAACCCCAAGTTGGTTGTTGAAATATCTGGCCATACCGACAATGTGGGAAGTGCGGTTTATAATCAAAAGCTGTCGGAAGACCGGGCCAGAGCAATCGCCGATTTTTTGAAACGAACGATTCGTCCTGATCGCTTGGTTTACCGGGGATATGGATCAACAAAGCCTGTGGCAACCAATGAGACCGAAGAGGGTAGGGCTTTAAACCGGCGTAGTGAGATCACCGTTTTATCCAATTAGGATTTTTACGTTACGGTTAGTCCTGTTATCTTATTAAAATTCAATTTGATCTGGTCTTTTAGGTCCGTTGAATCGATTTTGGTCAGTTGAATGTATTCATCGTACAACTGCTTGATTCTTAAATCAGAGTCATCCGTCTCAAAGAGTAGCCGGTCGACGGGAAGGTGCCAATACGCTTTTCGAATCGTTGAATTCGGATTCATAAACTGTCTACCCAATGAAAAGTAGGAGTCAAAATTTAAAAGTTTCTCAATCTGAAACTGGTTTCCATTAAAATCATGAAATACTATTTTCCCTTGATAATTAACTGATTTCAGCAGGTTTTCGATGTCTGAATAGGCTTTTACGCAATGAATCATTAATGCTTTCTGGTGTTTGATCGCCGTTTTGAAATGCAACATCAATACGTCCAGTTGCTTTTCAACGGAGGTATGGATGGTTCTGTCAATACCACATTCTCCAACCAACAGGACATTGGGCTCACCGGCCTTTTTTTCGAGGCTCTGTTCTATTTCGGGAAGATCGATGTTTTCAATATCCCAGGGATGCCAGCCGACCGACACCATTACTCCTTTGCCTGGATTTTCAGACGGGAGCTGGATATTTACAATTGAAAATGTATCATCCTCTTTTATAGGGTGGTGTGTGTGTACATTAATGAATTCAATCATCCTTTTTTTGATCAAAATTAATCATTGACTTTAACTCTTTTTTTAATAATTGGGTTTGTTTTAATTATCGCCGTATAAAGTTTCCAAAAAATGCGAGAAACTGATAAAAATCGGTTGTTAATTCATCTGAAATTGGCTAATTTATCTTAAAAATGAGTTATGGCTATTACAACGTATCCGCAAATATTTGATTCATTACGACAAAAGCCCATGCGACAGCTGGTTATTGCCAATGGTGTTGATGCTCATTCAATAGAAGCTGGCTACCGGGCACAGAGCGAAGGGTTTGCAAAAGTTATTATTACCGGCAATCAATCGACCTTTGAAAAGGAATGTGTTTCTGCCGGCATTTCACCTTCAAGTATTCAACTCATTCATTGTTCCACCGAAGATGAGGCGGTAAAGGTTGCCGTTGGCCTGGTTCGTCAAAACAGGGCCAACGCGATTATGAAAGGGCTTGTAAATACCGATCAATTTTTAAAAGGAGTTCTTGATAAGCAAAACGGTATTTTGAATCAAGGAGCTCTTCTGTCTCATATCACCATGATCGTTCATGATAAATACAAAAAGCCAATTCTAATCAGTGACGTAGCGATTATTCCGCAGCCAACCTTTGAACAGAAAATCAGGATGACCGAATATCTGATTAACGTGGCTCATAAACTGGAGATAGAAGAACCCAAAATTGCTTTTATTGCTGCATCCGAGAAGGTTATTGCGGGTATGCCGGCAACGGTCGATGCCGATAAACTGAAAAAGATGTGGCAGGACGGATGGTTTGATGGCTCCGTTTGCGATGGTCCCATGGCCCTTGATTTGGCAATCGATGAGGAATCGGCCCGAATTAAGAACTTTCAATCGCCGGTTGCCGGTGATGCCGACTGCCTGCTTTTCCCGAACATTGAGTCGGGGAATGTGTTTTATAAGACCAGTACGAAATTGTGTAATGCCCAAACAGCGGCAATTGTCATTGGTACGATGGTTCCGGCCATCTTATCTTCGCGGGGTGATAGCATGGAAACCAAATTGAACTCGATTGCGCTGGCTTTGTTGATTGGTTAAAAAGATGAACATGGATTCTCCAAAAATATTGATTATCAATCCGGGATCTACTTCAACAAAAATTGCAGTATATCAGGATGGTACCTGTCTGATGCAACATGTCATCCGGCATTATCTCGACGAGTTGATTCATTATCCAACCATTTTTTCTCAATTCGAATTCCGAAAAGATATGATTTTGGGAACCCTCGAAATGGAAGGGATCCCGTTGAATGATATCCGGATCATTATGGGAAGGGGAGGATTGACCTATCCGTTGGAATCGGGAGTCTATGAGGTGGATGACCGGATGCTGACCCATGTGCGGAAGGGGGTGTTGGGTCAACATGCATCCAATTTGGGCCCGATGTTGAGTTTCTCGATTGCCAAAGAGATTCCGGGAGCCAGGGCATTCATCGCCGACCCGGTAGTAACCGATGAATTAGAACCCATTGCAAGGGTATCCGGCCATCCCCGGTTTGAGCGAAGATCTATTTTTCATGCGCTGAACCATAAGGCGATTGCCCGTTTATATGCCAAAAAGATCTCGAAGAATTACCGTGATTTAAACCTGATTGTTGTACACATGGGGGGAGGCGTTTCTGTTGGTGCACATTGCAAGGGACGTGTGATTGATGTGAACAATGCCCTTGACGGGGAAGGCCCGTTTAGCCCAGAGCGAAGTGGCACCTTGCCCGTTGGTCAGCTTATTGAAGCTTGTTTCTGTGGAAATTTTACCGAAGAAGAGATGAAACGAATGGTGAATGGCGAGGGCGGAATGGTTGCCTACCTGAATACCAATAGCATGATTGAAATTACGGATTATGCCGAAGAGGGTGATCAGGAATCGTTGTTTTACATCGATGCATTCATTTACCAGGTTGCAAAAGCGGTTGGAGAGATGGCCACGGTATTGAAAGGTGAGGTTGATGCCATTTTGTTGACCGGTGGGATTGCTTATAGTCCGATGATTATTCAGAAGTTGAGCGAACGGGTTGGTTTTATTGCAGCGATTGAAGTCTTTGAAGGTGAAGATGAAATTGCGGCAATGGCCATGAATGCCGAAATGATGATCAAAGGTGAATTGGTGCCGAAGAAGTATCCCCACTAGGAATGATCGGGATTTTATCCACCAAATGAAGTCAAATTCTCTTAAAATATATGGGGCAGGAGTAGTAAAATTCGGTTTGATTTGAACGGTTTCGTTCGGATTAATCAATCAGGTACTCGCGGATCAGATCGGGATTAATCTCGGTATAAGAGGCAAACTCGTCGATGGGTTCATCGTTTAATTTACACTCCCATATGTTGTCAATGAGCTGTTCCTATATAGTTCATGTCTTGTCCCTGCGCTGTCCATGCTTTGTCTAAGTCTTGTCTAAGTCTTGTCTAAGTTGTCTGACTCGTCCTAAGAAAAGTTTACACTTTTGATTTATAAATCCTGTTTCAAATTTACACTTTTACTTTAATCCTAAAATAGCTTTACTTTTGTTTTACCGGAAGAAGCGGAAGCGGGCTCTGCTGAGGAGCAACTCGCCAGGAATAATCCGGTCAGATAGCGTAAGAGTCCGTTAATAGGTTTACACTTGGTAACGGATTTTTCTTTTATTACGCATTCTGGTCATGCCTTATAAAAACCTAATCCACAATAACCTCCTTTTCTGGTTTGGTTTGATAATAATAATTTTTCCATCTTCTTTTTAAGTTTCCGCATTGTAGATGTGCTACTGCGGGTTTAAGATTATCAATGCTCCCGTGTGGTCGCAAGTGGTTGTATGTACTGCAAGCAATGGCTATATCACGCTGTGCTATCTCAAAAGTAGGGAACACTTCCTCCAGTAGTTCTGTTTTCAAAATACCGTTAACCCTTTCTGCAATGGCATTTTCAAGTGGATCCCCATTTTCGGTCATGCTTATCCTGATGTTGTTCTTTTTATCCTGCAATAGGCTTACATAGGCATCGCAGCAATATTGGACGCCCCTGTCGCTGTGGTGCATCAACCCAATTCTGTTTGGATTGCTTGCCAGTGCCATCTTTAGTGCTTTTAATGGGCCTTGTGCCGATAAATCTTTGCTCAAATAAAATCCCACTATCTTCCTGCTGTAAGCATCGGTAATCAAAGATAAATATGCAAACCCTGTACTCAGGTGGATATACGTAATGTCGCTAACCCAAAGCTGATTGGGTGCTGTTGGGATAAAATCACGGATAATATTCGGATACTTTTTAAACCGATGTTTTGAGAATGTAGTTATTGGCCCCCTGCGCTTTCGTTTGGTGACCAATAAACCCCGCTCCGACAATAAATCGAACAGGGCATCCCTGCCAATCTTAAAGCTTTGCGACGCTAAAAAATCATGCATCTCGCCCAGTAACTTTCTTGTGCCCATGCGCTTTTGATGTTTCCTATATCGCAATACTTCTTCAATGATAATATCAGATTCATAAGCCTTTTGATGAATATATTTGATGCCTTGATAGTAGGATTGCCTACTATGACCAAGAAGTAAACAAAGCTCGTTTATACAACGAGGCGTGCTTTGCCCTACCGTTTCTACCGCTTGGTGCCAGACTTTTTTCTAATATCGACATTAAGCTGCTCTTCTGCAATATCGATCATTGCATTTAGCAACTTATTATGCAACCTGGCTTTTCTGAGTTCTTCCTGAAGTTGTTCAACATCGGCAGGGAGTGGTTCTACATTTGTTTGCTTTTCAGATTTTTGTGGCTTCTTTTTGCTCATCGTTTTACCTTGAAATTTCCTAACCCACGAATGTATGATCCTGAAATCAACCCCGTATTTGTCACCTAATTTACGGTAAGTGGTATTGCCAAGCAAATATTCTGAAATTATCGACTCTCGATCTTGAATGCTTTTATTCATTTTGATTACACTTTTATGTGTAAACCTATTTTAGGACGAGACA
>DAOQAB010000018.1:36031-47201 GCA_035353695.1 Prolixibacteraceae bacterium | reverse complement strand
TATGCACAGGGCTATAACCTGATGATGGAAGCCGCAAAAGAGTATGGCTGGAACCTGAACTACGGCGGTATCGCGTTGATGTGGCGCGGCGGATGCATTATCCGTTCGGTATTCCTGGGTGATATCAAAAAAGCATTTGACAAAAACCCAGCATTATCGAACTTATTGCTCGACCCATACTTCAAAGAAATTGTAGAAAAAGCCCAAGCCGGATGGCGCAGGGTTTGTGCTACTGCATTAACTAATGGAATTCCTGTTCCTGCTCTCACTTCAGCCCTCTGTTATTTCGACGGATTACGCAGCGAACGTTTGCCGGCCAACTTACTTCAGGCTCAGCGCGATTATTTCGGGGCTCATACCTACGAACGCATTGACAAACCAAGAGGCGAATTCTTCCACACCAACTGGACCGGGCGTGGTGGAGAAACAGCTTCAAGTACTTATGTTGTTTAACCAATAATACAATCACGAATGTCATTAAATCAAATAACAAACAACAAAACCAAAATGACGAATTTCCGGTGGACGGTTTGTGCAATGCTTTTTGTTGCTTTGACGATAAATTATATGGATCGTCAAGTTCTCTCACTTACTTGGGACGAATTTATCAAGCCCGAATTTCATTGGAATGATGGGCATTATGGAACAATAACAGCAATATTTTCATTGGCTTATGCTTTTTTCTATCTTTTTGCCGGTAGATTTATCGACTGGATGGGGTCTAAAAAAGGTTATCTTTGGGCTATTGGAGTATGGTCTGTAGGTGCTTGTTTACATGCTCTTTGTGGTGTGTTTACCGAAAATGTGGTTGGACTGCATTCTTATGAAGAATTAGTAAGGGCAACTGGAGATACTGCCGTTTTAATTTCAACAGTCAGTATGTATGCTTTCTTATTCGCAAGAATTGTTCTTGGTCTTGGCGAAGCCGGTAATTTCCCGGTATCTATCAAAGTTACTGCAGAATATTTTCCAAAGAAAGACCGTGCTTTTGGTACGGCAATTTTTAACTCAGGAGCATCGGTAGGAGCATTGCTCGCACCGGTAACTATTCCTATTCTGGCTAAGAATTTTGGCTGGGAAGCTGCTTTCATCCTAATTGGGGGATTAGGTTTTATTTGGATGGGATTCTGGGTATTCCTCTATAAAAAGCCAGGTGAAAGTAAATTCGTAAACGAAGCTGAATTAGCCTATATTGAACAAGATTCACAAGAAGAAGATGCTGTTGATGAAACAAAGGAAGAAAAGAAAATTCCATTTATGCAGTGTTTTAAATTCAAACAAACATGGTCGTTTGCTTTTGGTAAATTCATGACCGATGGCGTTTGGTGGTTCTTCCTATTCTGGACTCCATCATATCTACATAGCCAATTTGGAATTAAAACTTCCGATCCCCTCGGAATGGGACTTATTTTTACCTTGTATGCAATTGTAACCGTTCTGTCAATTTTTGGTGGAAAAATTCCTACCCTTATCATTAATAAATCAGGGCTGAATCCTTATGCTGCACGAATGAAAGCAATGTTAATTTTTGCATTTGTTCCGTTATTGGTATTGGCAGCTCAGCCACTTGGCGTTTATTCTCCCTGGCTTCCTACTATTTTGATAGCCCTTGCATGTGCAGCACACCAGTCCTGGTCGGCAAATATTTTCTCTACCGTAGGCGATATGTTCCCTAAAGGTGCAATTGCATCAATTACAGGTATTGGAGGTATGGCAGGAGGCTTGGGGTCATTCTTCGTTAACAAAGGTTCAGGAATGTTGTTTGTACATGCAGAGCAAACAAATATGACTTTTATGGGGTTCGAAGGTAAACCTGCCGGTTATTTTATTGTATTTATTTTCTGTGCATTTGCGTATCTTATTGGTTGGACTGTAATGAAATCGTTAGTGCCAAAATATAAATTGGTAAAATTCTAAATAGACTATATCGAAGGGGATTAGGTTCCCCTTCTTTTCCTTCTATAACTAATACTTGATAAAAATCTAATTATGAGAAAAATAAGTAAATATTCTTTTGGCGTAGGTGACCGGTTTGGCCATCAGGGCAAGGCCCAGCTAAAAGCGTTTATTGCAGCCAAAGAGCAATTTGGTATCGAATTTACTCCGGTTTGGAACAAATCGAACCGCGAACACATGATTATCGGTACTGAACCTACTGAAGTCCGCAAGGAAGCTGATGCTGCTGTTGCTGCGTTAGGTTGGAAAGGCGACTATTATGTCGATGCCGACCATATTAACTTCAAAAACGTAGACCGCTTCATCGAATCCAGCGATTTCTTTACCATCGACGTAGCTGATTTCATTGGTAAAGGCGCTCCTGCCGATAAAGTTGACGAATTTGTCGCCAATCATAAAAAATACATTGGAAAGCTCGAAATCCCAGGCATAAACGAGGTGTTTAATGTAACCGAAGAGAAACTGAAGAGCTTTGCCGGCGATTATTTAATGGCTATTGCCGAAGCTTCGCAGGTATATAAATATTTGGTAGAAAAGAAGGGCATGGGCAACTTTGTTCCCGAAGTATCGTGCGATGAAACCGATACGCCACAAAGTCCGCTCGATTTATTCTTCATTTTAAAGCTTCTGGCCGATAATGGTGTGCCTGCACAAACCATTGCACCACGCTTCTCCGGAAGGTTCAATAAAGGCGTTGATTACGTGGGCGATGTAGCTCGTTTCGAAAAAGAATTTGAGCAGGACCTGCTTGTGATCGATTATGCGGTTAAAAAATTCGGGTTGCCCGATAATTTGAAGCTGAGCGTTCATTCCGGAAGCGACAAATTTTCCATCTACCCGATTATTGGCAAGTTGATCAAAAAGCACGACAAGGGAATCCATATCAAAACTGCCGGAACAACCTGGCTGGAGGAGATCGCCGGTTTGGCACTGGCCGATGGCGATGGGTTGAAACTTGCCAAAGAAGTGTATGCGCTTGCCTATGAAAAAATGGACGAGCTCACGGCACCTTACGCTTCTGTCATCGACATCAGTTTAGCAAAACTGCCCCTTCCCGAAGAGGTAAACAACTGGACATCGGAACAATTTGGAAATGCGATTGTCCACAATCAAAGCTGCAAAGAATACAATCCCGATTTGCGTCAGTTGATCCATGTGGGATACAAAATTGCCGCAAAAAAAGGCGAAGTGTACTACAACGCACTTGAAAAGTTTGAGCCAACCATTGAGAAACAAGTGTTTGAAAATATTTTCGAAAGGCATATGAAACTTTTGAAAGGATAGATTTTTTGCATAAAACCAGAAGATGGAATACCGGAGGATGAAAATCACGACCTTCGATATTCCATCTTTTTTTATGAATGCCTTCCTCAAAAAAACTCCTTCGATATTTTATTATGATACCCATTGCGATTATTCAGGAATATCTTAACTTTAAATAAGTATTTTGAAACAAAATAGTTGTTTAAGAAGTTGACCAACGATTAAACTTATGGAAAAAGATAATCCTTTTGCGAAGAAAATAGATTCCTTGAATACTGAAATTGAGAAGTTAAAGAAAGGATTAGAAGAGTCGAAACAATTCAACACGACTGTTTTTATAAACCTGAACCACGAAATAAGAACTCCATTAAACGGCATTTTAGGTTTTTCCGAAGTAATCACCGATCCCTCCATTTCCGAATCGGAACGAAGTAATTATTCCGATATCATTGCCGAAAGTAGTAATCTGCTCATGTCGATCATTTCGGATGTGATTGATATTTCAAAGATTAATTCAGGAATCTACCGTATTTATCCCGTCCGTTTCGACCTCAACGATCTGATGTTTCAGATTTATCAAAAGTTCAAGCCGGAAGCAGAAAAGAAAAACCTCCAACTCTTCCTTGAAAATGTAATCAGCTCAACGAAAACAATTTCTTCCGACCCTGCTGTCATCGAAAAAGTACTGAACAAACTAATCGACAATGCGTTAAAATTCACCAAGCAAGGATGGGTAAAATTCTATTACAAAGAAGAAAAAGAGCACATTGAGTTTTTTGTCGAAGATACCGGAATAGGCATTCCCGAGGATCAGCGTTCGACTATTTTTGAACGATTTACCAAACAACCGGTATCTCAATCGAGAAAACTTGGTGGAACGGGGATCGATCTCTCATTGTGCCATGGCCTTGTTGGATTGTTAGGAGGAAAAATATCTCTTCTCCCAGCAAAAAAAGAGGGATCAATTTTTAGATTCACCGTCGCACGAAACTTTTAATAACCCTTTTGCCCTGATTATTTTACGATCCAACAATCACAGAATAAAATTTTTTATTTTAACCTCCCTTTTTATAATCCTGTTTCAACCAATTTTGTAAATTGTACTAACGAACAATAATTAAAACCTTAAATGCTCAACCAACAGAGAGTGTTTCTAACTGATTGAAAAATGGAAATACCAGATAAATACTCCGATGAGCTTGAACAGGCATTACTGATGCTCGACCGCAATCAGGCAGAAAAGATTGTGATGGATACGTTAAAACTAGGGCCACCAGCCGAAATCGCGGGGAAATTACTTTCCAAAACACTCCAAAACATAGGAGAAGCTTGGGTTGAAGGCCGTATCGCCCTTTCCCAGGAATACATGAGTAGCATCATCTGTGAAGAGTTGATCGACAAAATTCTTCCGCCAGCCAGCCCCCAAAGAATTTCTCAACCCCCAATGGCCATTGCGGTATTCGAAGACTACCATCTTCTGGGCAAACGCATCGTTTTATCGGCGTTGCGGGCAAGTGGGTTCGAGCTACTCGACCTGGGCGGAGGATTAACAGCCGACCAGTTAGTTGAAATTATTCATCACGAAAAAATTGAAATCTTATTGCTTTCGGTATTGATGCTCCCGTCTGCTATCCGGGTGAAAGAACTGAAAAAAAAGCTAAATGGGACGAACACGAAGCTCATTGTTGGCGGCGCCCCTTTCCGCTTCGACGAAGAACTATGGAAAGAAGTTGGAGCCGACGCTTTCGGGAAAGATTCATCGGAAGCCATCGAAATCGTAACGAAAATGGTGGAGGAAATGAGATGAAAACAAAAGAGATGACCCCGATGGAACGGGTGCTTACCGCCCTTTCGCACCAGGAGCCCGACCGCGTACCAATGTTCCTGCTACTCACCATGCATGGCGCGAAAGAGTTGGGCATAAGCATACAGGAATATTTTTCCAAAGCAGGGAATGTCGTTGAAGGGCAATTGAGGCTCCAAAAAAAATACCATTCCGATTGCTTCTATCCATTTTTCTATGCCCCACTCGAAACCGAAGCCTTTGGGGGAAAAACATTTTATTCCGAGGATGGCCCCCCGAATTCAGGGTTACCCATTATCCGGGACATTGAAAAGATTACCCATCTTGAAGCCCCAAAAATCAAGGAGTCGAAAATGCTGCACAAGGTTTTGGTTGCCATCGAAGAGCTGAAAAAAGAGGCAAAAAACGAGATCCCGATCATTGGGGTCACCATGTCGCCTTTTTCCCTGCCGGTATTGCAGCTGGGCTTCGAAAAATATTTTGAAGTCATGTTCTTCCGAAAAGATCTCTTCGACAAACTGATGCAGGTAAACGAAGCTTTTTGCATCGAATGGGCCAATGCACAACTTGCCGCAGGAGCCACAGCCATTTGCTATTTTGACCCGGTATCCAGTTCAACCATCATCCCCAGGGAGAAATACCTGGAAACTGGTTTTCAAGTGGCGAAACGCACCATCAGCCAAATCAAAGGAGCAACGGCAACCCACTTCGCCTCAGGAAACTGCCTGCCCATTGCTGACCTGATTGCTCAAACAGGAACAGCGGCCGTTGGCGTTAGTTCAAAAGAAAATTTGGCAAACCTGAAAGAAACCTGCCGGGGCAAACTGAGCATTATCGGGAACCTCAACGGGATTGAAATGCGGCGCTGGACACCCGAACAGGCAGCCTCCAACGTTCGCGAAGCCATTCAGATAGCTGCACCGGGCGGTGGCTTTATTCTCTCTGACAACCACGGGGAAATCCCATTCTCTGTTTCAGATGAAATTTTGAAAACCATTTCAGAAACCGTACTCACTTATGGGAAATATCCCATTTTATCAAAATGACACCTTCGCTTGGTATATACATCTGCAACTCGTTGGTACCCGAAGTAAGCCAACTGCTTCATTCAGGCAATTACCCCGACGTAAAGGTTAAGAGCTTCCCGGCCGTTTGCATTGGTTGCTCCCTCACGAACAAACACATCGCCGAGATGATCGGTAACGACCTTGAAGAGTTCTCAAAGATCATCGTCGTTGTAAGTTCCTGCCGGGGCCAAAAAAACGAAGCACCACCTGCCAGCAAAAAGGTCGAGATTATTCAGCTGGAACAGTGCTTCGAAATATTTATCAACCGTCCAACCATTTACCACTTTGTACAACAAGGCTGCTACCTGGTTTCGAATGGTTGGTTACGAAATTACCAGCGGCATATCAGGGAATGGGGATTTGATAAGGAAACAGCAAAAAAGTTTTTCGGCGAAACCTGCAAAAAAATTTTGTTGATCGAAACCGGGTTGCCCGGCGACTACCGGCCAAACCTCGAAGCCCTTTCGGAACACATGGGCCTGCCTTATGAGATTCTCCCTGTAGGCTCCAGCCATTTGCAAGCCTTTCTCGACCAGATTATTTTCAACTGGCGCAACGAAGCTGAGCGGATTAAACAAAACGAGCGGATTGCCAAGCTAACCCGTGAAAGCGCCGATTTCTCGTTAATTTTCAACCAGTTGAAAAGGTTAATCGACTATACTGAAGAGGAGATGATTGTGTCCGAAATTACCTCGTTACTGAACATGATTCTGGCACCCGGTCAAATCAGCTACCGGCAATTCCTGAATGGAAAAGAAATGACCGCAACCCGTCCGTCCGACATTCAACCAGCCTTCAACCCCGAAAACAGTCTGTCAATCAATATTGAACACCGGAGTGAACTATTGGGAATCTTCATGGTCTATTCGCTTCGTTTCCCTGAATATATCAGCCATTACAAAACAATCGGGCAACTGATCAGCCAGATTGGAGGAATCTCGATAGCCAATGCACGGAAATACAGTGAGCTCGAAAAGACCCGTTCTGAACTTTCAAAAAGTGAAAATCTTTTTAAGGCCATCATGCTGCAATCTCCTTCTGTGATTGAATTATATGATTTGAACGGATTACAGATCAACGTCAATCGCGCTTATGAAGAGTTATGGGGATTCCCGGCAAACCATACCGTCAACCAATTCAACATTCTCAAAAGTAAGGAAGTAAAAAAAACAGGACTGATCGATTATGTCATGCGCGCTTACAATGGAGAATCAGTACAAGTTCCGGAATATCAATTCAACTCAACAGGCAAGACGGAAGGTCGCGGGAAAGGCTGTACCCGATGGCTTAATACCAGGATCTACCCGTTAAAAGACCATGAAGGCAACGTTACCAATATTATTATTGCCCACGAAGATGTGACCCTGAAAAAGCAAGCAGAAATTATTCTGAGTGAAAACACAACAAAATTCAAAAATTTATCTCAGGCAGGAGCCGAAATGTTGAACCTAACTTCACTTGAAGCGATCTACGATTATTTTACCGAAAAACTACACCAACAATACCCCAATACCATTATTCTTTTTGCCTCGGTTAATGAAGAAGAAAACGTATCGTATCTAAAAATCATCAAGGGCTTATCCAGCAAAATGCTGCAACGATCGATCAAACTAGCCGGGTTTAATTACCTTGATAAACCATTCAAACTTCAACCTTTTCACAAGGATGTCTTTAAAAAGGGTAATTTTTACCATTTTGACAGAGGACTTGCTGAATTCTCGGGACCTGAGTTTCCCGATGCCGCTGCAAAAATCGCTGAAAAGATCTTTGGGATCAGGAATATCTATACGATCGGCATAAACAAGGAGGAAAAATTATATGCAATCCTTCATTTTTTTAACCGTGGGAAAGAACCGATTTCCGACAATGAATACATTGAGTCGTTTGTAAAACAGACCGGTATTGTCATTGAACGAAAAATTCTGGAAGAGTTGTTAAAAAAGAGTGAAGAACAATACCGGTTTATCGCCGAAAACATGTCGGATGTGATCTGGTCAATCGATATCGAAACCCTTCGGTTTAACTACATCAGCCCTTCGGTAATTAACCTGACTGGATTCACGGACGAAGAAGCCATGCAACTTTCGATAGAAGAAACCCTTGAGGAAAAGTCGGCACAATATGTATTAACCGAACTGCCCAAACGCATTGTAGAATTCTATGAAGGGAAAAGACTGCAACAGGTTTCATCGCATGAGCTGCAGCAGCATTGCAAAGATGGTTCAATCGTTTGGGTTGAATTCATCACCATGTTCAAAACATCGGACGAAGGAAAAGTAACCAGCCTTGTAGGGATCTCCCGGAATATTGATGCCCGAAAGAAAGCAGAAATCGAGATCCAGCAAAAAAATGAAGAACTTTCACGGATCAACGCCGAAAAGGACAAGTTCTTCTCCATTATTGCCCATGACCTCCGGTCTCCGTTTGCTTCGATCGTTGCTCTTACCGAAATGATGGCCGACAACACCAATCCACTTACAGCCAATGATTTTCTAAAATATTCAAAATCACTTTACAAAACAGCAAGCTCAACCTTTAACCTGCTCGAAAACCTGCTCGAATGGTCGATGTTGCAAAGGGGAATAACAATTTTCAATCCCCAGCCCATTTACCTGAACGACTTTTTCAACACCAGCGATGAAGCCACCCTCGAAATTGCTTTAAAGAAGAACATCAAACTGGTTTTTCCCCAAAACAGTTCGCTCACCGTTTGGGCTGATCAGAATATGCTGCGGACCATCATGCGAAACCTGATATCAAACGCCATTAAATTCACCCAACCCGGAGGAACCATTTCGGTTAGCACAAAAAAAGGGAACAATAGCAGGGTTGTCTTCTCAATTAAAGATACCGGCATTGGAATGAGCCCGGAAATTTTAAACAACCTTTTCCGGATAGATAAAAACGTGAGCCGACCGGGCACTGGCGGAGAACCAAGTTCTGGCTTAGGCCTGATACTTTGCAAAGAATTTGTGGAAAAACAAGGTGGCGACATCTGGGTTGAGAGTGAAGAAGGCAAAGGAAGCACCTTCTGTTTTTCAATCCCACTTTTAATTGAATAACAACAAAAAACGAAGCAATGATGCAACGTAAAGATTCCGACACAGAACACCTCCATGGCAGGGCACAAAACCCAAAGGATTCGTCATTGGATCAGGAAGCATTTTTTCGGGCCATATTCGAAAACAACTCTGCCGCCATTGCCATCATCGAAGCCGACATGACGGTATCGATGGTAAATAATGCGTTCTGTGAAATGTGCGGATATTCAGAAGAAGAGTTAATAGGGACAAAATGGACAGAAAGAATACCACCCGAAGAGGCAAAACGAATGAAAGAGTATAACCAGCAACGGTTTATCGATTCAGCTAATGTCCCTAATAAATATGAATTTACGTTTTTCACGAAGAGCGGAGAGTTACGGCATGGGCTGGTTTCGGTGTCGATACTAAAATCAAACAACAAAGCAATTGCCTCATTTGCCGATATTACCAAACAGAAACAAACCGAAGAGGCATACCGACTAAGCGAAGAAAAGTTTCGTTCATTAATTGAACACGCTTCCGATGTGGTTTATACTCTTACTTCAGAAGGGATCATCACCTATACCTCGTCCAATTGGACAGAACAATTAGGACATGATCTATCAGAAGTCATCGGGCACTCCTTTGCGAAATTTGTCCATCCAAACGATATTGAAAGATTACATGCCTTAATCGTTCAAAATTTCTTAACCGGGGAGAAATTAACGAATGTCGAATATCAAATCAGTCAAAAAAATGGCCAATGGAGATGGTTTTCTTCAAGTTCTTCTCCCATTCTCGACTCTAATGGGAAAGTCACGACACTCATTGGCATTGCCCACGACATAACCAAACGCAAACAAACCGAAGAAGCCCTGCAAAAAAGCGAAGCATTATTAAACACACTGATTAACACCATCCCCGATTTGATTTGGTTAAAAGACACAAATGGCGTTTTCCTCTCGTGCAATACCATGTTCGAGCGTTTTTTGGGAGCCACAGGTAACGAAATTATCGGCAAAACCGACTACGACTTTGTTGATCACGAGCTGGCCGATTCCTTTCGAAAAAACGATCAGATCGCCATGGAAAAAGGTGGCCCATCGAACAACGAAGAGTGGATCACTTTTGCCGACGACGGGCACAGTGCGTTGCTCGACACCATTAAAACCCCCATGTACAACCCGAATGGTGAATTGATCGGAGTTCTGGGGGTTTCCCGCGACATTACGGAAAGGAAGAAGATATTGTCGCAATTTGAATCGACTAATGCTTTGCTGTCGTCGGTCCTCGAAAGCTCGCCCAACGTCGTTATGTTTGCTCTCGACAAGAACTACCATTACCTTACCTTCAACAAAAAACACAAGGAAATCATCCAGATGATATGGGGTAAAGAGATCGCCATCGGAACCAATATGATGGATGTTTTCGGAAACCACCCCGACAAAGAAAAAGCAAAAGCAAACTTTGACCGGGCTCTTGCTGGTGAATATCTATCGATTGTGGAAGAATATGGCGATGAAGAAAAAACCCGCCAATTCTGGCAAGATTACTATTCACCCATTTATTCCTCCCGTGGCGAAATTATCGGAATAACCTGTTTTGTACTTGATATCTCGAAACTAAAACGAGCTGAAGCCGCCTTGAAGGAGAGTGAATACTTTTTCAAAGAATCGCAAAATGCAGCGTTCATTGGTTCCTATAAAGTCGATTTTATGCGCGGGACCTGGGAATCGTCGGATGTTATGGACCAAATCTTTGGGATCGATAAAAATTACAGCCGAAATATCCAGGAAGGATGGACCAGTTTAATACATCCCGAAGACAGAGCATTCATGCAAAAGCAGATGATCGAAGATGTCATCACAAAACACAAACCATTTAATGCCGAATACCGTATCATCCGGAAATCAGACGGGGAAATCCGATGGGTCAACGGTCTGGGAAAAGTCATTGTCAACGATCAGGGAAAAGTTACTTCACTGATCGGAACCATTATGGACATCTCTGAACGGAAAATTGCAGAACAAACCATCCTGCAAAGCCAGCAAAAATTA
>DAOQAB010000018.1:0-35931 GCA_035353695.1 Prolixibacteraceae bacterium | reverse complement strand
TTTACCAACGATGAAATGAGGCAAAATTCCGAATTGCTTTACAAAACAACCAGCTCAACCTTCGCCCTGCTCGAAAATTTATTGGAATGGTCAACCTTACAACGGGGAATCAGCAAACTGAAAGTGGAAACCATTTCGTTGCCCGAATTCATCGAGAACCTGAATGAATCAGCCAGCGAAATGGCTTCAAAAAAATCGGTAAAACTGACCGCCAGGATACCTGAAAAAGCAACATTACAGGCTGACCCGAACATGCTGCATTCCATTTTGCGTAACCTGATCACCAATGCGATCAAATTCACCGAACCCGGAGGAACCGTTGCTCTTGTTACACAAAAACAAGCCGATGATTCTTTCCTTTTTATCGTGAAAGATTCCGGAATCGGGATGCCTGAATCCATCATCCAAAATTTATTCCGTATTGATGCAAATGTAAACCGCCCTGGTACCAATGGGGAGCCCAGTACGGGGCTCGGATTAATCCTTTGCAAAGAATTTGTCGAGAAACACGGCGGGAAAATATGGGTTGAAAGCGAAGAGAACAAAGGAAGCTCTTTCTATTTCACGATACCTGCCAACAAAGCCTGACGGCATGAACCGTTGTTCTTCCGGTTTCAGCAAAATAGCTATCTTCTTCCAGACAGAACACCTGAAAGAATTTAAAACGATCAAGCAACGAGACTGGCTCTTACGATTTCGGGGCTTTCCGAGGCAGAGAGAACCTGAATTTTGACCCTACCCCCGGTTCCGATTCGAGCGTAATTTTCCCGCCCATCAGTTCAACCAGGTTTTTCACAATGGATAGACCAAGTCCGTTCCCTCCAAAATTCCGGGTAGTGTCTTCCTCCCCTTGCCGGAACCGCTCAAAAATCGTCGTCTGTACCTCGGGCTTTATCCCAATACCTGTATCGTAAACAATGAACCACACCATTTCCTCATCGAAATGTTCGACACCAAACCCAATCTCGCCACGCATGGTAAATTTCACCGCATTATTTAACAGGTTGGTCAGAACCTGAATAAACCTGTTTTCATCGGCATAAACAACCAACCCCTCTTTCTCGAGCAAGGTAAGAACCAAATGCGACTTATTGATTTCAACCAATTTGAGCGAAAAAACCGTATGAATCGATTTTAAGATCCCGTTTACATTCAGATAGGAATAAAAGGTCTTTAACTGACCGGTTTCCAGACTCGATATATCGATGATATCATTGATAATCTGGAGTAAGCTTTCGGCGCTCTTGTTAATGATGTTTGAATACTCTTTCTTCTCGTCAGCCGACAAATCTTCTTCTGAAGTAAGGAAATTACTGAACCCAAGAATCGAATTCAACGGGGTACGAATTTCGTGGCTCATGTTGGCAAGGAACGACGATTTCAGTTTATCACTTTCTTCGGCCTTCTCTTTGGCCACAATCAGTTCCTCCAGCATTTTTTTCTTTTCCGAGACATCCTCCTTAATCGCAATGAAATTAATTATCTGGCCTTTATCGTTTAATACGGGCGAAATGTTCGCATTTTCCCAGTACAGTTCCCCATTTTTCTTTTTGTTGAGAAATTCAGCTTTCCAATCTTTTCCCGACAAAATCGTATCCCACATTTCCTTATAAAACTCCTTGTTCTGCTTTCCTGACTTTAAGATTCTCGGATTTTGCCCGACAGCTTCTTCACTCGAATAACCCGTGATCTCTGAAAATTTGGGATTGACATACTCAATAACACCTTTCTTATTGGTAATTACAATACTCACCGGGCTTTGGGCAATCGCCTTGGTCAGTTTTAACATTTCGTCTTCTCTCTTTTTCCGTTGGGTAATATCGCGTCCGATGCCAACCAACCCAATAATTTTCCCAGCAGAATCCTTTAATGGGATTTTTGAGGTAAGGAGCCATTTTACTTCCTTTTTAAAGTTCTCCAATTTCTCCTCGCGCACCAAAACCGGAATACCCGATTGCAGTACCCGTTGGTCGTCTTCCCAGAACCTTTCAGCTACATCCTTCGAGAATATATCAAAATCACTTTTCCCGATGATTTCTTCTTCGGAATTGAACCCACAATTTTCCACATCAGCCTTGTTGGCAATTAACTTTTTGCCTTCCGTATCCTTCAGATAGACAGCATCGGGAATATTGTCAATGAAGGTACGTAAAAGCTGGTTCGTATTGAACATGGATTCAGCCGATAATATCGACTCCGTTACATCGGTAATTGAACCAATATATCCTATCAACTCTCCCTTTTCATTAAATTCGGGAATGGCATGGCCTTTAACCCACAATACCTTGCCGTCGCGATGAACAAACCGGTATTCGGCAACGACCCGGGCATGGCCACCCGAATTCTTTTTCCAGTCGGCAAGCAAAGAATCTTTGTCGTCGGGATGAACATGTGCCAACCAGCCATATCCCATCGCTTGTTCTGCATCCATTCCAGCCAACTGGCACCACATCGGGTTCACATAAGTGGTCATTCCCTTGTCATCGGTTCTGAAAATGCCAACCGAAACATTCTCTGCAAGGGTTTCAAACAATATTTCGCTGGAACGGAGAGCCTCTTCGGTCTTCTTCCGGTTGGTGATATCGCTGATGAACCCTTCAATGGAGACTAAAGAACCATTCTCGTCAAAAACCCCTAGTCCACGATCCCAAACCCATTTGATCGTTTGATCTTTGGCAACAATTCGATATTCAATCTGAAAAAATGTTTTCTCCTTCAACGCCACCTCAACGTTTTCCCGCACTTTTGCCCGGTCGTCGGGGTGGATGACTTTCTCGTAGGTTAGCATAAAGTTGTTTTCCAACTCTTTTACCTGATAACCGGTCAGTTCTTCGCAACCTTTGCTCACATATTCCATGGTCCAGTCAGCATCATCGCGGCAACGGTAAACCATTCCGGTCAAATTGGAAAGCAGGGTGGCCATTTCGCGCTGACCTTCAAAAATGACTTTCTGTTGTTGCCGCTCCACGGTCTGATCCCTGAAAACCAAAACCACCCCAATAATATGCTGATCTTTGTCAAATATTGGAGCTCCGCTATCACTGATGGGAATTTCATCACCTTGTTTCGATATTAATAACGTATGATTTGCCAGCCCAACAACAGCTCCCTTTTCCATCACCTGCTTTACCGGACTTTCAACGGACTGATGGTTCTCTTCGCTAACAATGACAAATACTTCTTCAACAGGCTTCCCGATCGCTTCACGCTCCCCATAACCGGTCAAATTCTCAGCCACGGGGTTCATATTCATCACCCTGCCGGTCTTATCGGCAATAATGACGGCATCGCCTATGCTATAGAGGGTTGCCCGAAACTCCTGTTCAGAAGAATAAAGCCTCTTGAAAATATTTTTTTGCTGGTTGATGTAAAAAATATAAAAGAACAGGCCAAACACCAACACCAACACAATAAAAATAAGAATTGGAGTGCCAGACCTAAAAAGGAAACTATTATTCAGCTCCTGATAATCGATTTTCGAGACGATAAACCATGGGGTTCCGGGAACCTTGCCCACATAAGACAATACCTTCACTTCCCGGTAGTCCAATCCGTCAGTCACCCCGCTGAACCCCTGAACAGCCTTTACGGCCGGGACATCTTTCCGGCTTAATGGGATCGTCAGGTTTAATGCCGCATTGGGCAAATGCCGCAGATTATTCAGGTATAACACCGTCTCACCCTCCCGTCGCACAAGTAATGTTTCCGATGAACGGCTGATTACCGGCCAATTCTCAATCAACGGAAAAAGAAAACGTTCGGGATCGTGTTTAAAAATGGCAAAGGCAAAAGGAGTGCCATCAGCGGCCAGTACCGGAGCAATAAATTCAATACCAATCCGGCCATCGACTGTACTTCGGAATAAATCGGTTGAAAGAGCCTTCCCTGAGGTCATAACCTGCCGCAAAAGAGCATACGTCGACGAATCAAATGGTTCGGGATTCAATCCCGATGAGATCTTCTGCTGAAAGTTTGCCGTTAAAATGGTTATCGCCTTGTAATCGTGCTCTTTAACCAGTTGATTCAACGCGGCCCTGAGCTTCGCATCGTTGGATTGAGAGGAAGATGAAAACCATTCTTTTACATGGAATTTTAAATCGTTGCTTTCCAAAATGGTTTGGGCATCGTTTAATTCATCTACATACCAGCCTGAAATCTCTTTCACCTTCAATTCGGAAATCGATTTCAACTCGTCTTGTTTTTGCCGTTCAATTTCCCGCCTTTCGAAAGAAAAAAAACCATCAACCCCCAGGAAAATCAAAAAAATACCGGCCAAAAACGAACAAACATAAATTAGCCTGTTCTTATTCTTATGTGTCATCATCCGCAATCGCTATTAATGGCTGAAATGTACAATAAAATAAAGTAAATTGAAATGGAAGAAAGAACCTATCTGCAAAAATCTTTGCCCCCAAATTGGTAAATACCGATTTAGTAACTATCTTTTCGCGCCTTTTTGAAGGTGCCATTGCTCATTGTTAAAACCTGATATCATGGAACATAAAAGTTTAGCCACCCTTTACACCAACTCATTCAGAAACAACTGGGATCTTCCTCTTTTTTCCGACTACGAAGGTGATGCTTTTTCTTACCGCGATGTGGCACAATCGATCCACACGTTGAACTTGGTTTTTGAAAAAGTAGGACTAAAAAAAGGCGATAAAGTTGCCATTTATGGCCGAAACTCATCAAACTGGGGCAAAATTTTCCTTGCCTGCCTCTCATCAGGAGTTGTAGCAGTGCCTATCCTCCCCGATTTCAAACCCGAAAATGCCCATAACATCGTCAACCATTCAGGTTCTATCTTTCTTTTTGCGGCCAAATCGCTCTACGACTCCCTCGACCAGTCGCAGATGCCCGATCTTACCGGTTCGATTGCGATCGACGATTACAGCATCCTCTATTGTAAGGACGAGAAGTTGAAAAAGATTTCGGAAGATGGACTGGCTATGATGAAAACCAGCGATGTGAAAAAAGAAGCGTTTTCGTTTGCCGAAACCGGAATGGAAGATGTACAAATCATATCCTACACGTCGGGGTCTTCCGGTTTTTCCAAAGGTGTTATGATCCCTGTCCGGAGTTTGCTTTCGAACCTCATTTTTGCGCAGGAAAACATGCCAATCAAAGCGGCCGACACCATTGTTTCTTTTCTCCCAATGGCCCACGTATTTGGTTTGCTGTTCGAATTCATGTTCCCGGTAACCATGGGATGCCACATCACTTTCCTGAATAAAATGCCCAGCCCACAGGTACTGGTTAAATCATTCCAGACCATCAGGCCGAGACTGATCCTATCGGTGCCTCTCGTGATTGAAAAAATTTACAAGAAAAACATCTTGCCAACCATCCAGAAACCGGTAATCAATGCGTTGCTCAAGGTTCCTGGAATCAATAAAGTGCTTCAGAACAAAATCAAAGATAAAGTGGTTGAAACATTCGGGGCCAATTTCCTCGAGATTGTGATTGGTGGAGCAGCCCTGAACCACGAAGTCGAAAAATTCTTCTTCAAAATAAAATTCCCCTTTACCATTGGTTACGGCATGACCGAATGCGGCCCGCTGATCAGTTATGCCAACTGGAAAATTACCCGCCCCGGATCGGCTGGCCGATTGGTTGACCGGTTAGAAATACGGATCGATTCCGACGACCCATACAACCACGTGGGCGAAATACAGGTGAAAGGAATGAACGTGATGCTGGGCTATTACAACAACGACGAAGCCAACCGCAATTCATTCACCGAAGACGGATGGTTCCGCACCGGCGACCTGGGAATCATCGACAAAGAAAATTTCATTTACATCAAAGGACGGTCGAAAAACATGCTGCTGGGTCCCAGCGGGCAGAACATCTATCCCGAAGAACTTGAAGCCCGTTTAAGCAACATGCCTTTGGTGGCCGAATGCGTAATCGTTCAGCGCAAATCGAAACTTACGGCGCTGGTGTATCCCGATCAGGAAGCCATCCGCACCGAGAAGATCGACAAAGAAAAACTCGACGCGATCATGTCAGAAAACCGGAATAAATTCAACACCGAAGTTGCCGCATACGAACAAATCACGAAAGTTGAACTGGTCGATGTTCCTTTTGAAAAGACACCCAAAAGCAACATCAAAAGGTTCCTCTATTCCTAAAAGATGATGCAGAAACTATTACCTCCGATTGTGCTCGAATGCCCCGAATGCGGGGAAAAGTATTTGGTTTCGCCCGAAAGCAACCGGTTGTCGGAAAATGCAACCATTTACACCGATGGTTATTTCGACGACGACCAGATTTGGCGAACTCCCGGCATTATTGGCTGTGTAACCTGCGAACTCGGCTTTACCCCGCAAACGGGAAAAGTTATTGCGACCCCCGATTGGGACGACTTCTACCAAAATTGGTCAGAAATTAAAAAAGCCGCACCGCCAACAGCCGGATCACTGGCCCTTGAATTGCGTGCCCGCCGGAACATGAACCCCGAAACGGAGAAAAGCATCCGGAAAGAATTTTGGTATGCGGTGAACCACACCGAAAAAGGGATGTCCCTGTTTTCAAAAAATGAAAAATTCAGAAACTTTTGGTTCGAGAGCCTCAACCGCTACGAAGAGCTGCTTGGAACCGAAAATCCGGACGAAAAATTGATCAAGGCCGAAATCAGCCGCCACCTGGGCCGTTTCGAAGCGTGCTTTTCGCTGCTCGACGGTTTCTCCGGAAGTTTGGCCGAAACCATCCGGCAGGAAGCCATTAAAAGAAACACATTCATCATCCCGGTAACGGGTTTGAAGATCTCGGCTGCATAATTTCTGACCTTAAAACGGATCAAAGTGATACGCCACGATCATCCTTTATTTCGCTGAAAACCGTTTTCCTTAACATTCTTTTAGCTTCTATCCGTATGAAAAGAGCGGATTAAGAATTTAAAACCACTATTTTTGCAAAACAAAATCGATGGATGAGGAAAATTTTCATTTCAATATTGTTTTTATTTACTGCCTACTGTTCGTTAGCCCAGGTAGTCGATCCAAAGCAGAGCAAGGCACAGCTGGCGTCGTCGTATTACCGCAACAACGATTTTGCCAAAGCAGCGCCGCTTTACCTTGAGCTTTTCGAATCGAGCAATATTCCATATTACTTCGACAACTACATCAGTTGCCTTATTGGTGCTAAAAATTTCGATGAAGCCGAGAAAGCCATCAAAAAACAACTCCGGAAAGACGACTCTCCTTCGATGCAGATTACCTTGGGGTATATCCTGAAAGAGAAAGGTGAAATTGAAAAGTCGAACTCGGTATACGACAAGGTCATTAAAGAATTGCCCGGCAATTCGGGGGTTATTGTATCGGTCGCCAACAACTTCTTCAACCGGCGCGAATACGACTATGCCGAAAAAACCTATCTGAAGGGACGGGAACTGGCACCCGGTGAGATGTTCCGTTCGAACCTGGCAACCATTTATGCCTATACCCGTAACTACCCGAAGATGATGGATGAATACCTGTTGCTGCTGAAAGAAGACGAGGAACAGCTACCCACTGTGGAAGGAAGATTAAATTCGCTGATCCAATACGACTTCGACAACACCCTTCAAACGGTTGCCAAAAAGGAAGTGTTGCGCAAAACAGTGGAAGATCCCAAAACAACCGTCTACAACCGGCTCCTGATATGGATGTTTATCCAGGAGAAGAACTACAGCCAGGCACTGGCACACTCCATCGCCCTCGATAAACGGACCAAATCGGAGGAGAGCAGCATCTACGATTTCTCACTGGCAGCCGCTCAAAACGACCTGTACGACATCGCCCTCAATGGGTTGAATTACCTCACCACCCGAACACCTGCCGTACAAAATGCCGACGAGGTAAAAAAGCAGATTGTACTGATCGAATACCATCAATATGTGTCGCAACCCAAGAGCCAGCGCCCCTCGCCCGAGAAGTTGCTGCAGAAATTCGAAAACCTGCTGACCGAATTGGGGTATTCGGCACGCCACGCTTCATTTATCCTCGAGTATGCCCACTTCCTGTCGTTTTATCTTTCAAAAACCGATAAAGCATACGAAGTTCTCGAAAAGGGCATCGCCATTCCCGACCTGAGCAACATGCAACGTTCGTTACTCAAGCTCGAACTGGCCGACCTGAATGTGTACGACAACGACCTGTGGGGAGCAACCCTGATTTATGCCCAGATTATTGATGCGAACCGCGATAACCCGATTGGCGACGAAGCCAAACTGAAGAAAGCCCGCCTCGGCTACTACCTGGGCGACATCACCTGGGCCAAAGCACAGCTCGATGTGCTGAAAGCAAGCACTTCGAAGATGACGGCCAACGATGCCATGGAGCTTTCGCTGCTGATCACCTCCTACTATGACCTCGACACCATCGACCAGCCCATCCAGCTTTTTGCCCGGGGCGATTTGCTGTTGTATCAAAACAAAGAAAAAGAAGCGATAGAAACCTTCGATTCCATCACAACCATTTATCCGGGCCATCCGCTTACCGACAAGATATTAATGCGGAAAGCAACCCTGAAAGAGAAAGATTTTGAATTCGAAGAAGCCGATTCTCTCTATAAAAAATTACTTGCCGACTACCCGTATTCAACCTCCGCCGACGATGCCATGTTCCACCTGGCCACAATCCTCGAAGAAAAACTGAATCAGAAGGAAAAGGCACAGGAACTGTATAAACAGTTGCTGATAAGCTACCCTTCGAGCATTTATACGTCCGATTCGAGAACGCGCTATCGAATTTTGCGGGGGGATAAGCCCGATACCGAAGAAAACAAAACCCCAAATGAATTGGAAGCTGCGCCTTCTTTCTAACGAAAAGATTCCGTCCAACGATCAAAAAGCGTTACGCTATGCCCTGATTACCGTACTTTTCTGGTCAACCGTAGCCACCGCTTTCAAAATTGGGCTTGAGGAGTTCGACCCGGCACAACTGATCTACCTGGCAACCATCACTACGTTGGTCGTTGTTTTTTTAATCATCCTTTTTACCCGGAAGCTTTCTCTTTTCAGAAGCCTCACGTTGAAG
This sequence comes from Prolixibacteraceae bacterium, assembly GCA_035353695.1. GTDB lineage: Bacteria > Bacteroidota > Bacteroidia > Bacteroidales > Prolixibacteraceae > CAYMTR01. Next base: position 26,911 of record DAOQAB010000018.1, on the reverse strand, counting down.
CAAATCGCGTTACATGCATTGCTGGGACTTTTCAACCCGTTTGCCTATTACCTGCTTATTTTCAAAGCCTACAACATCCTACCGGCACAGGTGACACAACCCATCAACATGGTCTGGCCCATTGTGCTTGCCATCCTGTCGGTTCCCTTGCTGAAACACAAAATTGGATGGAAAAGCATCGTGGCTTTACTGATCAGTTTCCTGGGAGTTGTTTTCATCTCGTCGCAGGGAAGCGTCGCAAACCTTTCAAACATAAAATCCATTGGCGTCATCCTGTGTGTTGCCAGTGCCTTCGTGTGGTCGACCTACTGGATTTTCAATATCAAAAGCACCGTCGATAAACTGGTCGGATTGTTCCTGAATTTTTTGTTTGGATTGGTTTATCTTACCATTTTTATCCGGCTGTTTTCAACGTTCAACTTCCCAATATCCGGGAGTTTTGCGGCCGGCATTTACATCGGGATATTCGAAACCGGCATTTCGTTTGTTCTCTGGATGAAAGCCATGTCGCTCACTTCAAACAATGCCCGGATTGCCAACCTAATTTACCTCGCCCCATTTCTGTCGTTGGTTTTTATCCACTTCATCATTGGCGAGAAAATATTCCCAACCACCCTGCTTGGATTATTTTTTATAATTTCAGGCATTTTATTCCAACAAACTGAAAAAATGAAAGAATGATGAAACAAATGAAGTTGATATACCTTCTGTTGATGTCGATCGTTGTGTCGGTTACTTTCCATTCATGCAACCTATTCGACAACGAAACCGAAGATAAGAAAACGGCCAACGAATACATCTACGAGACATTTAAGGAGTGGTACCTTTGGTACAACCAAATCCCCGATATCGATCCCAATGGAATCGCAACGCAAGCCGAGCTGATCGATTCGATCAAAAGCCCGGTCGATCGCTGGAGTTTCTCCGGTTCTCTCACCGAAATAAACAAATTGTTTGAAGGTGGCAGCTACACCGGTTTTGGTGCGGGTTTCATGCTCGATGCCGATGGAAAAATCAAGATCCCTTATGTGTACGATCAATCGCCGCTGGGTAAAGCCGGCATAAAAAGAGGCTGGCAGGTGCTGTCGGTAAACGGTTATACGCCGGATGATCTCGAAAATGTCAACAACGCTCTTGCCAATGACCAAACCGTGGCATTCGAATTCCTCGATCGCGACCAGATAAATCATTCAATTACGGCAACAAAGGCTGAATTCGAGATGAATACAGTACTCTATTCAACCGTATTCGATTATAGCACCACCAAAATCGGCTACGTGGTTTTCAATAGTTTTGTAAGCACCTCTTCCGCCGAACTCGATACCGTTTTCACACGCTTCAAAAAGCAGAATGTGAACGAACTGATTGTCGACCTGCGGTACAACGGTGGCGGTCTCAACGACATTGCTTATCAGTTGATCGCAGAAATCGGAGGTTCGAAGGTAAAGAATCAGGTGATTTCAAAGCTGGAACACAACGACAAACATTCCGACAAAAACACCTCAAAAATATCGACGTATAAAGGAGCCTCGCTGGAACTCAACCGGGTATTTTTCATTACCACCAGCAATACGGCCTCGGCCAGCGAACTGGTCATCAACAGCATGTCGCCGTTCATGGAGGTGAACCTGACCGGCAGCAATACCCACGGCAAACCGGTTGGAATGTACATTTTCAAGGTCGAAGCGCTCGATTTGGCTATCTTGCCCATCAGCTTTAAAAATACCAACCAACTGGGATATGGCGACTATTATAGCGGATTATCGGTGAACACCAACGAAGCCGACGACCTCACACACAACTGGGGCGATCCGGAGGAATCGATGCTGAAAGCAACGTTGAATTCGGTACTGGGAGCTGTAACGTTTAATCAGCCAAGCCTGAAAAGTGCAAAAGCTGACCTTCAAAAACCGTTGGAATACCAGGGAATTTATCAATTAATCGGAGCATACTAATGGCAGAATCAAAAATCATACTGGGTATTGACCCGGGATCGAATGTAATGGGATACGGGTTGTTGAAGGTGGAAATGAAAAAGACTTCGATCATTACCATGGGTGTCATCGCACCGGGGAAATTACCGAGCCACTACGACAAGCTAAAGTTCATTTTCGACCGGGTTTTGCACGTAATCGACGAATATCACCCCGATGAAGTGGCACTGGAAGCGCCGTTCTTTGGCAAGAATGTCCAATCGATGTTAAAACTGGGGCGCGCCCAGGGAGTAGCCATGGCAGCGGCGTTGTACCGTAACCTGCCCATTGCAGAATACGCTCCGCTGCTGGTCAAACAATCGATTACCGGTATGGGAAGGGCATCGAAAGAGCAGGTTGCCTATTTCCTTCAGAAGATCTATGGCATTACCGAACTTCCCAGTGCACTCGATGCCACCGATGCTGTGGCCGTGGCCGTTTGCCATTACCTGCAATCGACCCGTCCGGTCAAAACCAAAGAGTATAAAAACTGGGACGACTATATCCGGAAGAATCCCGATAAGGTGAAAAAATGAGAAAGTGAGATGATGAGCAGATAAAAAGATAAGCGCTGAAAAAACAGGTTTTCTGTTCCCATTTTCTCAGCGCTCATCTTCCCTTTTAATTATTTATACAGGCACTTATATGCGCAATCTTCTTTGATAACCAACTTGAATTTGGCATCCTTTTCAACCCTGAACGTTTCGAACGGTTGATAGGTTTTCCACTCGCTCTCACCGGGCAGAAGTACCGTCATTTCACCTGAAATAACCGTCATCAGCTCAATGGTCGATGTGCCAAATTCATACTCACCGGGAGCCATAATCCCCACGGTTGCTTTTCCTTCTTCATTCTCGAAAGCCATGCTCATCACATTGCCTTCGAAATACTGATTCACGTTAAACATGCATAAACTATTTTGTGGCTGCTTCCAGCCTTTTTACAATCGAAAAAATGAATGTTGCCGAAATAGCGCACATCACAACCAGAATCAGGAAGAACTGCCACAATTCAAGTTTTTCCCAAAGAATGCCTATTCCACCGGCACAGAGATTACCAAGGGCAACAGCGCCCAGCCATCCGCCCTGAGCCAGCCCTTTGTATTTGGGTGGCGCCACCTTCGATACGAAGGAAATTCCAATTGGGCTCAGGAACAATTCGGCAACCGTCAGCACAAGATAGGTGCTGATAAGCCAGTACGGAGAAACAAGATGTTCGGAAACCCCTCCATTCAGCTGTCCCGGAGATATTAGGCCCATAGAAGCCGTAATTAAAAGTCCGAAACCAATGGCAGTAACAATCATCCCCACACCGATTTTTTTAGGAGCAGAAGGTTCCTTCCCTTTTCCTCTCAGGCTGGTGAAAATACCCACAACCAACGGTGTCAGGAATACGATAAAAATAGGGTTGAACTGCTGGAATTTCTGAGGTGTGATGGTGTAATTCCCTTGATAACCGGAAATGGTCAGATAGGCAATAATTGCCGATAACACAGAAACGCCAATTCCAATCCAACGGGTTTTCGCAGCCTTCGAAACAAAAGCAATGATTACCCCCACAATCGCAAAAATGATCGGCAAAAGTTGCCCTAAGTCAAACAACACATACGTTGCTGGGCTCACATGTTCGAGCTGGGTATAATCACGAGCAAAAATGGTCATGGTGAACCCATTTTGATGGAAAGCCATCCAGAAGAATATCACAACGACGAAAACCAGTCCCAATGCAACCAACCGTTGTTTGGTCTGCTGAGGGGTAAGAATAACAGCCTGGCTCTTCAGATCGGCCGATTTTTCTTTTTGCTTTTCGGTAACATCGGCGTGTTTATAGTATTTCCGGAAACCAACAAAGATCAGGAGTGAAACAATCATACTGGCTGCAGCCACTGCAAAACCTGCATTGTACGATCTTCCGAGTGTATCGATGTAGGTATTGCAGAATGTTGTCAAATCGGTAAAATGAGTTCCCATTTGAGCTTGGGCCAGTTCGGTGAGTTTTGAAGTATCAGCCAATTTGCCATCGAGAAATTGATGGGCCAAATGTGGAATGGAAGAATCGTATGCCAATCCCTTGCCTCTCAACACCCAGTTTCCAATGCCTTCGGCTGCCGATGGGGCAAAGAACGCTCCAATATTGATACCCATGTAGAAAATGTTAAAGGCGTTATCGCGGTTGGCGCTGTATTTCGGATCATCATAAAGATTTCCCACCAGCGCCTGGAGGTTTCCTTTAAAGAACCCGGTACCCAGCGAAATGACAAACAGTGCGGTGTAAACCATTGCAATGCCCATTCCCGGCATTGACAGCAGGAAATACCCCAAAAACATGATGATGGTACCCATCACGATGGTTTTCCCATATCCAAAAACATTATCGGCCAGGTAGCCTCCCAACAGCGGGAGAAAATAAACACCGAACAGAAATGCCCCGTAAATACCACCAGCTTCGGCGGTTGTATAACCAAACTTTGCCTGCAGGTAGAGGATAAAGATGGCTAACATGGTGTAGTATCCAAAGCGCTCACCCATGTTGGCAAAGAAAGCCACAATAAGCCCTTTGGGATGTCCTTTTAGCATAATTCAATATTTTTTAGGTTAGTAAATTTGTGTTTCATTGAAACGCATTACCCACAAATTTAATGATCTTTTTAAACCATGCAACCGGATTAAAATCATAGATTTTGAAGAAATTCGAAAAAGCAGGTCAAATCCTTTTCCGTGCAAAAAACTGTTTCATCAGCTCTGCTGCTTCTTTTTCAAGCACACCGCTCCTTACAACTGTCTTAGGGTGAAGCAGGTTTTGTCCAACATTGGTATATCCGCGTTTTTCGTCACGGGCTCCCCATACAATTTTGCCAATTTGCGACCAGTTAAGCGCACCGGCACACATCACACAAGGTTCAACCGTTACATAAAGGACACATTCGTTCAGGTATTTTCCTCCCAGCTGGTTTGCGGCTGCTGTAATGGCCTGCATTTCGGCATGGGCAGTTACATCGTTCAGCCGTTCAGTAAAGTTGTGCGACCTTGCGATTATCCGGTTTTGGCAAACCACCACACACCCTACGGGCACTTCATCCTCGTCAAAGGCATTCCGGGCCTCTTCCAACGCCTTACGCATAAAATATTCATCCGAAAATAACTGTTCCATCTGTTTTTAAAAGTTTACGACAAATATACGCAGGAAACATCATCATCGAACATCCGTTTAACCTTGTATTAACTTTGTCATATTCAATTCAAAAATCTTTCAGCCCATCAATTGATTTTGATTTTTTTTTTACTTTTGGTTATTCAAAAATACTTCTATGAAAATTACAACAACGTATAGGGTGGTCTTTACCTACCCCGGAGCCGATAAACTTTCCGGCCTCTGCTAACGTTGTTCTTTGTTTTTCTGTCTTTTTTTTAATCAAAAATCATATTTACTAACTTAAAAATTGGAGGAATTCCTATGAAAACGAATGTCTTTACCATTTCTGATGTGATTAATACATCCCTAAACCCCGTTGTCGTTTCAAAAATGACAGCATCGTGTGAACTAATTCATTTACATAAACGAAGACGAAAATTTCGAAAATTATGACACTCAATATTACTATAAAACAAATACTTCAAGAAATAAAAGATGCCCTCCGGGGCGAAGAACACGACTATACTCAAGGCAGCCTGAAACGCGCCGTATTTTTACTTGCAATCCCGATGGTACTCGAAATGTGCATGGAATCGATCTTTGCCATTGTCGATATCTTTTTTGTCAGCCGGTTGGGAGCCGATGCCATTGCGACTGTTGGCCTTACCGAATCAGTTATCACCATTATTTATGCGCTGGCATTTGGGCTGAGCTCGGCAGCTTCGGCGATCATCAGCCGTAGGGTTGGTGAAAAGAAATACCACAAAGCTTCTCTGGGAGCATGGCAGGCCATTCTTTCTGCCATTGCTGTCTCTCTGATCATTGCCATTCCGGGACTGATCTTTGCTAAAGATATTCTCCGGTTGATGAATGCTTCCGACACGATTGTAAATCAAATGTCGGGATATGCTTCCATCATGTTTGGCTGTAACGGGGTTATCATGCTGCTCTTCATGAACAACGCCATCTTCCGAAGCACCGGAAACCCGGTCCTGTCGATGAAAGTGCTCTTTTTTGCCAACCTGATCAACCTGATCCTCGACCCAATTCTCATCTTTGGCTGGGGACCAATACCCGCTTTCGGTGTTCAGGGTGCAGCCATGGCAACCACCACCGGACGCGGACTTGCCGTGCTTTACCAGTTTTACCTGCTCGGTAAAGGAAAAGGGAAAATCGCGCTGGCAGGAATTTCGTATCGGCCCAATTTCAGGCTGATCGGCAAACTGATAAACCTGTCGCTGGGGTCGGTAAGTCAGAATATTATTGCCACCTCAAGCTGGATTATCCTGATGAGGCTTGTTGCAGTTTATGGCAGTGAAGTTCTGGCAGGCTATACCATTTCACTGCGGATCATCACATTCGTATTGCTGCCGGCTTCGGGCATCTCGAATGCCGCCTCTACACTGGTTGGTCAAAACCTGGGGGCAGGAAATCCGTTGCGCGCCGAAAAGTCGGCATGGATTTCCAGCCGGATCAATGTCATCCTCATGGGAATCATCACCCTGATTATACTGATCTGGGCCAAATGGATGGTTGGGATGCTGGCATCAGATTCCGGGATTGTCGATCTTGGAGTGATCAGCCTCCGTATCGTAAGCGCCGGCCTGATCATCTACGGCCTGGGAATGGTAATGGTCAATGCGTTCAACGGTGCCGGCGATACCCAAACCCCGTTCCGGATCAACATTGTTGCCTTCTGGCTGGTTGAAATTCCTCTGGCTTGGCTACTCTCATCCAAAACAGGAATGGCCGAACAGGGTGTCTTCTGGGCAATTATCATTGCCGAATCACTGATGACTTTTGCCTCTCTTTACTTCTTCAAAAAAGGAAACTGGAAATTAAAAGAGGTGTGATACTGAAACAAGGAATGATGAAAATGGAACACCATTTTTCGTCATTCCTTGTTTTTAAGTACCATCTTTTTAATTTGCTTCGTATTTGAAATTATCACACTCTATCGTAACGAATTTACGATCGGTGTCCCAAGGTTGCCGATTTCTTTCTATTTTAGCATCCAAATTGAAAAAAAAGAAAAAAAATGTACAGAACACATACTTGCGGAGAATTAAGGATCGAAAATGCCGGGCAGAAAATCACACTGGCAGGCTGGGTTCAGCGTGTACGCGATTTAGGAGCCATGACATTCATCGATTTAAGAGACCGTTATGGAATTACCCAGTTGGTGATTGACGACAAAGCATCAACCGAATTAAAAGCAGAAGCCAACGCCCTGGGGCGCGAATTCGTTGTACAGGTTAAAGGAACCGTGCGGGAACGTGAAAGCAAAAACAGCAAAATGGACACCGGGGATATTGAAATCGAAGTAGCCGAAATCAATGTACTGAGCCCGTCGATTGTTCCTCCATTTACCATCCAGAACGATACCGATGGTGGCGATGAACTCCGGATGAAATACCGTTACCTTGATTTGCGCCGTGAAGCGGTTCGCGAAAACCTGATCCTGCGTTCCAAAATGGCCATCATTGTCCGCAACTACCTCGATGCATTGAATTTCATTGAAACAGAAACACCGGTTTTGATCAAATCGACTCCCGAAGGTGCCCGCGACTTTGTGGTGCCATCGCGCATGAACCCCGGAGAATTCTATGCCTTACCTCAGTCGCCCCAACAGTTGAAGCAATTGCTGATGGTTGCCGGTTTCGACCGTTATTACCAGATCGTAAAGTGCTTCCGTGACGAAGACCTCCGTGCCGACCGCCAGCCCGAATTTACCCAAATCGACTGTGAAATGTCGTTCGTTGAACAGAATGATGTACTCAATACATTCGAAGGACTAACCCGTCACCTTTTCCGCGAAATTAAAGGGTTTGATCCGGGTGAATTCCAACGGATGCCTTTTGCTGAAGCTATGGAAAAATATGGCAGCGACAAACCGGATATCCGATTTGATATGATTTTCAATGATATTACCAATATTTCCAAAGGGAAAGATTTCCCGGTCTTCAATTCAGCCGAATACGTGGTGGCTATCTGCGCCAAAGGTTGTGCCGAATATACCCGCAAACAACTCGACGGGCTTACCGAATACGTGAAACGTCAGCAAATTGGGGCAAAAGGATTGGTTTACGTTCGTTATAATGCCGACGGAACGCTGAAATCGTCGGTTGATAAATTTTACGACGAAGCAGACCTGAAAAAATGGGCCGAAGCCTGTAGCGCCAAACCAGGCGACTTGCTGCTGATTCTTTGCGGAGAAAAAGCGAAAACCCAGATACAGATGGGAGCTCTTCGTCTCGAAATGGCCCGTCAACTAAATCTGATGGACAAAAACGTGTACCGCCCGTTATGGGTTGTCGACTTTCCGCTGTTGGAATGGAACGAAGAGCTTAACCGCTGGTCGGCGATGCACCATCCGTTTACCTCGCCCAAACCCGAAGATATTCCAATGCTCGAAACCGATCCGGGAAAAGTTCGCGCCAATGCGTACGACCTGGTAATTAACGGTGTAGAAATTGGTGGTGGCTCGGTACGTATTTTCGACAGCAGTTTGCAGGCTAAAATGTTTGGTTTGCTGGGATTTACCCCTGAACAGGCACAGTCGCAATTTGGCTTCCTGATGAATGCCTTCAAATACGGAGCACCACCACATGCCGGTATTGCTTTCGGTTTCGACCGTCTGGTGAGCATGTTTGCCGGGTTGGATACGATCCGTGATGTGATTGCTTTTCCGAAAAACAACACCGGCCGCGATGTGATGATGGATGCTCCCTCAACCATTGCCAATGAACAGTTGGATGAGCTTTGCCTTAAAATTGAAATTCCTGAAGCAAAAAAATAAAATCGGGATACATTTAGAAGGTATTAAAATATTGAAGACGGATTTCAGGTATTGGTGGAATCCGTCTTTTTTTATTCTTCGATGACGACAAAAATATTCAGAATCAAACTGATCAATCGGAATTTCTAGGGATCAGGATAGATAAACAAAACCCCCTTCGATCATTTCACCCATTTCGTCCGAATGCAGGTTTCATCAATGAACAACATTCAACCGCGGACGATTTCATTCGAACACAAACCTCCCGGGACGATGCCCCGGGCTAAATTCAATAAGCCTTTCAGGCTGGCACAGTACGTATATAAAAATGGAGCCTGAAGGGCGCCGGTCTATTTAGCCCAGGGTAAGTGAGGTACGAGCGCCACCCTGGGCTATCAGGGCAGGAACAAAACCGTCCGCGGCAAATTGTTAATTAGAGAACGGATCAACATTCGGACGGAACGGGCAAACCAAACACATTAATTTAAACGAAAAGAATTTCATCCTCCCCCAACTTTTCCGCTTGATCCAATCAGACTGCCTTTTCTTCTATTGATTTTGCAAAGGTTTTATCAATCGAAATGTAAAAATTCATTCTTCTCTTTCCTTGATCTTTCAATTTATTATCAACCTTTTCCCTTTCAGTTTGTTTCTTCCAATAAACAGCTAAAAAGAAGGACAAATGAAAGCTATAAAAAATTCTTTACTGGCCATATTTCTATTAATCATAGCAATATCGGCCTTTGCACAGGAAAAGGTCAAGACCAACTTTGAATTTCTAAAATTACCCTATGCATTCAATGCGTTGGAACCGTCTATCGATTCGGTTACCATGCGGATCCATTACAGCAAGCATCATCGGGCATACTATGACAACTTTTTGAAAGCCATTGCCGGAACTGAATATGAATATCAAACCATAGGGGAAATTTTCAATAACATCAGCAAAGCCCCGGTTGCGGTACGTAATATGGGCGGAGGTTACTACAACCACACTCTTTTCTGGGCAAACCTTTCCCCTACTCCGGGCGAACCATCTGCGAAGCTGAAAAGTGCCATTGAAAACCGGTTCGGATCGATGGATGCCTTTAAAGAAGCTTTTTCAAAAGCATCATCATCGGTATTTGGCAGTGGCTGGACCTGGTTGGTTGTGACACCCGAAGGAAAGCTGGAAATCACTTCAACCTCCAATCAGGATAACCCGCTAATGGACATTGCATCGATAAAAGGTACCCCATTGTTAACCATTGATGTTTGGGAACATGCCTATTACCTGAAATATCAGAATAAGCGCGCCGATTACATTGCGGCTTTCTGGAATGTGGTAAATTGGACCGAAGTAAACAACCGCTACGAAAAAACAACTCAAAAAAAGTAAGCACAGAATAAGCCAAATAGATAATTGAAAATCAGAATGAAGGTTAATCAAACCGGATTCCTGATTTTCTATTCCGGTCTGAAATAAATCTTTACTTCAGCTTCGCCTTCTACCGGAAGACCATCCTGAATTTTCGGAGACCATTTTGGGCCACTTTTAATAAGCCGGATTGCTTCCTGTGAAAAATTATCATCAGGGCTTCTTTCAATAAAGAAAGCTTTGGGTTCACCCGTTTTGGTAATTTTAAAACGCACCTTCACAATCTCCTTTTTGGGATTTTTTACCCCTTGGGGATATTTTGCATTTTTTTCCAGATATTCCTTGTAGAGATCGTTCCCACCCAGTGGAGCAGGCTCAGCATTGGCACCGGGCCGTCTGAGCAACGCTTCCGGCTCCGCCACATCTTCTCCGTTTACCACTTGATACCCCTGAGTTGCAGCTACTGTATTTTGTGGTTCCCCGACAGGAACTTCTGCCTGTTTCTTTTCTTCCTTCGGTGCAATAAACCCCTCCTCGGTTTCACCATTATTGGCAACCATCTTCTTTCTCAAAGTCTCAACCTTCATTACAGCTTCCTTTGCAGGAACTGATCCGGCAGAATTAACAGCGGCTGTTCCTGCCTGAGATTTTGCATTTGCATCGGCTACCAAAACCGATGACGAATCAACCACTGCCGCTGTGTCAACCTTTTCAACGACAACTGGCTTATATGGTTCGGTGACCAATTGTTTCATCGAATCATCTACCGTTTCAGCCATCTCTTGTTTCGAGAAATGAATATTCTGAATTCCCCAGTAAACCAACGAAATAACAACAGCAACACCTGCTGCATAGGCTAATATCTTCAACGCAAAAACATTCCTCCTTCTCTTTCCGGAGTAGACATCCAAGCTACGAATATCCCGGTCAATTTCAGAAGGTTTTAAGTCTGATAATCCCTCGAATGCTTCATTCAGGAATGGATCTCGCTCAATTTCCCTTTCGAAAAGATAGCGCTCTTCGTTGGTCATGCCATTGTTCATGTACCTCAGAAGATCTTCCAGCCGGTCACTATGTTTGTACTTTTCACTCATGCTTACGTTCCAAACAAATTTTCAGGTTTCTCTTCCCGTTTTGAATATTACTTTTTACATCCTTCTCTTCCGAACGCAAAATGGTTGCGATATCCCTATACGACTTCTTCTTAAAATAGAACATATCAATGCAGTCCTTTTGTTCCATTTTAAGCTTATTAATGCAATTTTGCAAAGCTTCGGTCATCCGTACCTCCTCATCTAAAGGATGCATTTCGATACCCGATTCCATAATTTTTTTTTCCTCTTCGGCCCAGTTGCGGAATCGCTCGTCTTCGATGTTTTGCTTTCTCAGCTCCATCAGACAGTAATTTTTTGAAACCACATACAACCAATTCTTGAAATGGCCAATTTCCTGCCGGATAGCTTCGACGGTCAGTTTTTCAAAAATCTGCATCACCGCATCCTGAGCGGCTGCCCGATTTCTTAAATATTTATAACAAACGCCGTATACCAGGTGAATGTATTTATAATAGATCTTCCCCAGGATTTCCATGTCACCCGTTCTCCTAAATTCCCTGATTTGCAACAAATCAAGCTGCCGGTCAAATTCAAGTTGTTTTAATGTCGCTGACATTGAATGTGGTTTAAAATCGAATACGTAAAAGTAACAACAAAAAATTATCTAAAAAATTTATGGAATTTAAAAAAACAGGACATCTCAATTACAGAAACCAATTCAATCAAATAAAATGAAAAAGTTATCGACACTGCTTTTAACCATCCTGATTGCAACTTCCGATTTTGCATCAGCCCAACGACTAATCCAGGGAAAGGTTACCGACGCCAGCAATCATCCGCTTCACCATGTCAGCATTACGTGTAAAGAAGGAAATAACAGCTCGTACAGCGATCAAAATGGCGAATATCAAATATTGGTTGACTCGATTTATAAATGGCTGATATTCAAACTTCAAGGTTTTGAGGAACAGGAAATTCAAATAAAAAACCGGAAAAAAATTGATGTCGTTATGAAACCGGAAAAAATTTCCGACAACAGGAATAAAAAAGTATGCGTAGCCGGACTCAAATCGGTGGCTTCTAGCTGCGAAGCGGCTCCGGCAATGGTACAACTCGCGTATGATACCGATTTCAATACCGAAAATTACAGTTCCATCCAGGAAAACGGGTTCAAAGAAACCGGCAACCAACCCTTGTCTACTTTCTCAATTGATGTAGACAACGCATCCTATTCAAACATCCGCCGGTTCATCAATATGGGGCAACTTCCTCCGAAAGATGCCGTCAGAATTGAAGAGATGATCAACTACTTCAAATACGATTACAAACAACCAACGGGAGATAAACCTTTTTCTGTGACGAACGAAATAGCTTCGTGCGCATGGAATGAAAATCATGAGCTGCTATTGATCGGATTGCAGGGGAAAGAGATTGAAAAAGAAAACATTCCGCCATCGAATCTGGTTTTTTTAATCGATGTTTCGGGTTCGATGAGTGCTCCAAACAAATTACCGTTGGTAAAATCGGCTATGCAAATGCTGGTTAATGAGCTTCGCCCTCAGGATAAAGTTTCGATTGTTGTGTATGCCGGCGCTGCCGGTGTGGTACTCGATGCAACACCCGGAACCAATAAAAAGAAAATAACCGAAGCCATTGATAACCTGAATGCGGGAGGATCGACAGCTGGTGGCGAAGGCCTGAAACTGGCCTATAAAATTGCCGAAGAAAACCGGATCGAAAAAGGGAACAACCGCATCATCCTGGCTACCGATGGCGACTTCAATGTGGGTGTTTCAAGTGATTCGGAAATGGAACAGATCGTAACATCGAACCGAGACAAAGGGATTTTCATTTCGGTGCTTGGCTTTGGAATGGGTAACTACAAGGACAACAAACTGGAGATTATCTCGGACAAGGGAAACGGCAACTACTCTTACATTGACAACATACAGGAGGCCCGCAGAATCTTCATCAAAGAATTTGGAGGAACACTCTTTACCATTGCCAAAGATGTAAAACTTCAAATCGAATTCAATCCGGCACTGGTGAAAGCGTATCGCCTGATTGGGTATGAAAACCGGTTACTGAACCCCGAAGATTTCAAAAACGACAAAAAAGATGCCGGTGAAATGGGCTCTGGCCATCAGGTAACGGCACTGTACGAAATCATACCGGCAAATTCAAAAGAAACCATTCCGGGAACAAATCCCCTGAAATATCAAAAGAAAGAAGTTGCCCCTGGTCAAAACTATTCGAATGAAATGGCTACCATCAAATTCAGGTACAAAAAACCTGACGGGAACAACAGCATTGACGATAGCATTACCATTATCAAACCAAAAAGCAAGGCAACAGAAACATCAGCCAGCTTTAAGCTTGCTGCAGGAATCAGCCAGTTTGGGATGATGCTCAGGGATTCAGAATTCAAAGGAAGTTCAACGGCTGAAAACACGGTTGCCCTCATCCGTGAAGGAAAGGGAAAAGATGAAGAAGGTTATGCCGGTGAACTGATCCGGTTGATTGAGTCGGCGAAAGCATTGGGAATGAAATAAGAAACTTTGCACCTTAGACTTTATATAAATTTGTGTTTTATTGTTTTTCATGGCAAAAACCCCGGTACAGAATCTGAACCGGGGTTTTTAATTTGGATGTTTTTCTAATCATTTTTGCAGAAAAGAGATCGTCTGTTCCAGTGTTGCAACAAACAAATTATCTCCAATGGTATATGGCAGCTTACATTCCGGTACAACAAAAAAAGCTTGTTGTGGTTTTAAATCCTGAATTACAATGGTCATCGATTTTGTGTTTTTGGGTGAAGAGGTAAATTTTGCATCAACAACTGCTTTGCAGATTGCCCCTTCAAAGATGAGCAAATCACATTCGGCACCATCTGCCGTCCGGTAAAAATAGTATTGATAATGATCCCCCAACGTATTTATTATATTCTCGAGGATATATCCTTCCCACAAATTTCCAGTCATGGAATGTCGCAACAAATCCTCGTAAGATGTAATTCCCAACAAAAAGTTTATGATCCCTGAATCCCTAAAATATATTTTAGGCGTTTTGACCAACCTCTTCCCGATATTTACATAGTAAGGTGGCAGTATCCGAATAATAAAAGAACGCTCAAAATAGGAGACTATATTTTTTACTGTCATATTGCTAAGTCCAATCGAATTAGCCAAATTAAAATAATTCAACAGATTACCATGAACCGAAGAAAGCATATATAACAGACGTTGCACATCGGTCGAATTCGTTCCAAGACCAAGCATTCTCAAATCTCTCTCCACATAAGCCAAAAGAAACGATCTGTGCCATTCTTCCCGGATATAGTCATCATTCTGAGTAAAAGCAAGAGGATAACCTCCCCGCAACCAATGTCCCCGGAAATCAGACAAGCTACTGATTTCATGATAATAAAATGGAGTTAGTTCGAGATATACAATTCGCCCGGCAAGGCTTTCATTACTTAACAAAAGTAAGTCCTTACTTGCTGATCCGAGTATAATAAACCTTCCATTAATTCGATATGAATCGATTGCAGAACGCAATATCGGGAACAAATCAGGTCTCCGCTGGATTTCATCAATTACCACCGTTTTATCTTTTACTGCTTGAATAAATTCAAACGGATGATCGAGTACCGCATTATCTACCGGATTTTCCAAATCAAGATACACCGATTCCTTACTAAGTTGCTTTAGAATCTCTTTCGCTAAAGTGGTTTTGCCAACCTGCCGTGATCCAAGAATTGCCAGTGCCGGAAAATATTCCAACAAATTCAAAATCCGGGTTTCGATGTTTCTCTTTATATACATAGCCAATAATCCCCGCAAATTTATATATTTATTTTAAATTTGCGGGAATAAATACATTCGTTTACAAAAACCCATAAAAAACCCCGGAACATAATCTGAACCGGGGTTTTCACGTCTTTTTTTAACCTAAATCATTCTCTTCTGCTAAACCACACCTTGCGATAGCATGGCATCGGCAACTTTCACAAAACCACCAATGTTTGCACCCTGGAGGTAATTGATCCTGTTCCCGTTTTGTCCGTATGTTTTACATGTTTGATGAATATCGCCCATAATACGATGAAGTTTTTGATCGACCTCATCCCTGCTCCAGTTGTAACGCATCGAATTTTGTGACATTTCCAGCCCCGACACGGCAACTCCGCCTGCGTTCACGGCTTTCCCTGGGGCAAAAGTGATTGCACCATTCAGGTACTCAACAGCCTCTGCCGCGCAACCCATATTGGAGGTTTCGGCAACCAGCAAGCAACCATTCTTAACCAACTCCTTGGCATCATCGAGGTTCAGTTCATTTTCACAGGCGCAGGGCACTGCTATATCGACCGGACATTCCCAAGGTCTTTTGCCCGAAATAAACTGAGCACCAAACTCATCGGCATAAGGTTTTACCACATCGTTATTGGTTGCCCTCAATTCGAGCATGTAATCAATCTTATCACCTTTAATGCCTTCTTTATCATAAATGTACCCATCAGGGCCAGAGATTGTTACCACTTTCCCGCCTAATTCATTCAGCTTCAGAACAACCCCCCAGGCAACATTTCCGAAACCTGATACACCAAACGTATGTCCTTCAATGTCTTTCCCCATTTCAGACAACATATGCTGAATAAAATAAACAGAACCAAAACCTGTTGCTTCCGGACGAATCAAACTTCCTCCCCAGTTAATCCCCTTACCGGTCAATACACCTGTAAATTCATTCTTTAAACGTTTGTACTGTCCAAAAAGATAGCCAATTTCACGTCCGCCAACCCCTATATCTCCTGCCGGAACATCGGTATTTGGGCCAATATGCCGGAACAATTCTGTCATAAAGCTCTGGCAGAAATGCATGATTTCGTTATCCGATTTTCCTTTGGGATTGAAATCAGAACCACCCTTACCACCACCCATGGGCAAAGTGGTCAGACTGTTTTTAAATGTTTGTTCAAAACCAAGAAATTTCAGCACACTCAGCGTAACCGACGGGTGAAATCTCAAACCACCTTTGTATGGGCCTATGGCACTGTTGAATTCAACCCGGTACCCCCGGTTGATCTGCACCTCTCCCCTGTCGTCAACCCAGGGAACCCGGAACATGATTACCCTTTCAGGCTCCGTCATTCGTTCCAAAATCTTGGCATGTTTATAACGGGGATTTTTATCGTATACATCCCACACCGATTCAACCACTTCCTGTACAGCCTGATGAAATTCCTTTTCGCCCGGCGAACGGGAAACCACGTGATTCATATATTCACTGATGTCTGACTTCATAACAATTTTGTTTTATTTCGATCAAAGTTAGGATGAAAAGCGAGGCTTAAATTTTATTTTTATCCAAAACAGAACGCCTCATTTCTCTACTATTAAATGTATTAACATTTTTTAACAAACACAAAAAACAAAGGGGTGATTTTTCTCATAGGTATCAGTTCCGCTTTGAGAAAAATAAAAGAACCTTTTGCTGCATTCCATTTTTGCTTCACATAAAAAAATGATCCGTTCATAACACAAAAAAGAGTGTTCGTATAAAATATTTTGACAGGATGATGTCAAATCCTATTTTCACATTCAAAAAATCCAAAACCGTTGATTAAACCCTTATTAATTTCATTTGAAACGCATAAATCTATCATCTTTGAAAGAATATAATCTAAAAATTCAATCAAACTTGAAGATCAAGAACCCGGAAAGGGATTTACTATTTAAACTGAGTTTTTAGTGGTTGAATATGTTTATACCACACGAAAGGACAGGGGAAGTGCCTGTCCGGTAAATTGGTGAAAAAACCTCTTGGCAATTGCCGAGAGGTTTTCATTCTCAATTTTTCAACCGCCTCAAACACGACAATCGAAATTCATTCCACATTTTTTCATCTCTTTTCTCAGGATTATATTCAAACAATTTTCAATATATTGTAAAACGAATTAAACCTGTTTCAGTCTGAAAATGGAAACACCTTATGACATTGTAATGCGGGATGATGATTTTGTCCTGTATGCGAACGATAAACCACTGGCAACCAATTCGGGAAATGAAGTGGCCCACCCCAATGCCCGCCTGCTTCGACTAGCGATAACCCACGAAATATTTTCAAACGGGCAAACCAATCTCCCGTTAACCTTATTAATGAAACTCTCGGATGTAAAAGCCGGATTGGCTGAAAAATTTGATTTCAATCTGGCAGAGATGCTCGAATCGGATCCGTTGCTGGTAAAAGATCAAAGCAAAACCCCGTACCTGATGGACGATATTTTTCAGGAAAACCCGTTTTTGCTCGATTTCATTTTTCTGAATTCCTCCTCAATTGCTTCTTCTTTATCGAACCTTTTGGTTTCCAAAGAAGAGAACCAAATCACAACCGATTTTTTTGTCCAGGAAATAACAGCACAATCTGTTGAAAAACAACTAATCATAAACGAACTATTCCTAAGAAACGGTTCAGGAATAATCATACATTACCTGCTCCTTAACGGATCGTTGTCGCTTACCGAGTATGCAGCAGGAATCGTAATCGACCGCATTAAAAATCGGCAACAGGAAATCATCCAAAAACAGGGCGAAAAAGGGTTTTTTGAAATAATTAGGCAAATCACTGCCATTGCTTCAACCGCCAACGATTTTCTAACCCTTTGCCAAAGTGAGAATAAGATTTCGGTCATCGAAGAGATTATCAAACGGGGCGAGGATAACCAAACTGAATTTAAAAGCACGTTACGCTGGGACTTGCGCCAAGGCATAAAAAATGCAGCGATTGAACACGCCTCATTAAAAACCATTTGTGCCTTCCTCAACAGCGAAGGCGGCGACCTGCTGATAGGTGTCCGTGACGATGGCAGCATCGAAGGAATTGAAACCGACAAATTCGAAAACGATGATAAATTCCTGCTCCACTTGTGGACACTGATCAAAACCTGCATGGGACAGGAGGTCGTGGAATGGGTGAAAACCACTCTCCAGAAATTTGGGGATAAAACCGTGTGCAGGGTAAATTGCCGCAAAGCAGGTAAGCCCATATTCCTAAACCAAAAAGGATTTGACGAAGCTTTTTTCATCAGGGTCGGGCCAAGCAGCAGCAACCTCGAGATTCGCGCGGCACTCAAGTATATTAAACATCATTTTTAAAGAATTGCTTATGGAATGTTTTTCTGTTATTACCTGTTCGATGTACGACCCGTTGTTTTTATACACCAATGGAGTTACCGAAGCAGAAAACAGGGACAAAAAACTCAATTCTGAAGAAAAATTAATAAATTGCCTTGCTACTGTTAAAAACAGCGAGCCAGTAGAAATTATCATGAATGTGGCCCGGGATGTGCAATCCATGTGAATGATTATCTGCAATCCGACGACTTAACCCTGATGTGTATCATTTATTATGAAAAATAATAATGGAAGAAAAAGAAACATTAACGATCATAAATAAGGTAGACGAACTGCCCGTTTTAGCCGGAAAAATTGAAGAACTGGCTGAAAAATGGGAATTTCCCATAGATCTGACAATGAACCTCAACCTTGTCCTTGAGGAAGCCGTTTCAAATGTTATTTTCTATGCCTTCCCAGACAAAGAAGAACATGAAATCAATATTATGATTTGCAGAAATGATCACTCTCTCGTGATAGAAATTCATGACGAAGGCGTACCTTTTGACCCAACTTTAAAACAAAAGCCCGATTTGACATTGCCTGCTGAAGACCGCCCCATCGGAGGACTTGGCATCTTCCTGATTTCAAAAATCATGGATAAGGTCAGCTATAAAAGAATTAACAACGAAAATGTTTTAACTTTAACTAAAAATATTTGATATGAACCTCACAAAAGAAAAAATCAAGGATTTCAGCGTAGTGAAAATTGAAGGAAGGATCGATACAACCAATTTCACCAGTTTTGAAGCCGAAGTAAATCAGCTTTTCGACAGTGGTGAAAAAAACATCATCTTCAACTGTAGCGGGTTAAACTACATCAGCAGTTCCGGGTTGAGGGTTTTTCTGATCACCCAAAAGAAGTCTATTTCCCTGAGTGGCAAACTTCACATTTGCTGTTTGCAGCCATCCATCAAGGAAATTTTCGACATCTCAGGGTTCTCGACCATTTTCAGCATATACGAAACCCAGGCACAGGCTCTTGAAGCATAATATCATTTTACTTTGGTGAAAGATTAAAATTCACCCAAGCCTGAGATCTGTTCACCGGATAAGAAAAGGCAACCCGGATATTGTCCTGAAAAAATTCGGACAATTCCGATATGTTTATTGTTTCTGTAGCGTAAGATGAAAATCAAAAAAATACTCAATGGAATTGCAGCCTTAATTTTAGTCGCTGCAATTTTGCTTTTTTCCGACCTGAGCAACAGGGTTGTTGCAAGAAAAGGGAATGATCTGGTTCCTGGGAAATTGTTTCGGTTTTGTTTTGTCCATTATGTTGATAGCCCTAATTCGGAAGATGTGGAAAGAGGAGTTCGGGATGAGCTGAAAAACAAAGGGCTGATTGAAGGTAAAAACTTCACGATAAAGATATTCAATGCACAGGGAGATATTTCAACACTCAACAGCATTACAGGTGCTATTTCCTCTGAAACATGGGACCTAATTTTTGCTTCATCAACTCCCACCGTACAGTCACTTTCAAAAAAAATAAACAACACACCAATTGTTTTTTCCAATGTTGGTGATCCAATCCGTGCTGGACTGGGTGAATCGTTTGAAAAGCACAATCCCATTCTCACCGGAATCTCCACCATGAGCGATTTTGATGGTCTGGTGAAACTGGTGAAAGAAACCATCCCAGGGATCAAAATAATTGGGACACTTTATTCTCCGGGAGAGATCAATTCGGTTGCGTACAAAGAAGAACTTGAAAAGGCAGCCCGGAAACAAGGGTTAACATTGATTGCCATTCCTGCCAATTCGTCTTCAGAAGTTGCCGATGCGACCACAGCAATTATCAATCGTGGCATTCAGGCATTTACTCAGATCTCTGACAATCTCACCGGTAGTTGTGGTTCATCGATCATCAAAATTGCATACGATTACAAAATGCCCTATTTTTCCTATGTGGGGAGTCAACTTTCACAGGGAGCTATTGCCGTTGTATCAAGAGATTATTATTACTCCGGAATTGAAGCAGTAGATAAAGCAATAGAAATTCTTAAAGGAAAATCTCCTGAAAATATTCCTTTCAGCTATGTCTCTAAATCGCTGGTAAAAGTAAACACAGATGCCATGCACCATTTCAACCTGAAGGTGCCTGACAAATACCTCACATCCCCAAATGGTTCTACCGATAATAAGGGAAAGGGGAAATTCAATACTCCGGTCAGAATGGCCATGGTACACTACGTTTCGTCGCCCGACTGCGATGATGTTGCCAAAGGAATACTAGCCCGGTTAAAAGAGCTGGGTCATATAAAAGATGATGATTTCAAATTCGATGTGTACAATGCCAATGCCGACATTGCCACATTGAACAACATGGTTCAAACCGTAAAAGAAAAGAAATACGACCTGATCTTTTCAACTGTTTTGGTGGCAACTCAGGCTTTGGCCGAAAAAATTACCGATGTTCCCATCCTTTTTACCGTGGTTGCCGACCCTGTTGGAAATGGCTTGGGCAAATCGTATGAAGACCACAGGCCAAACCTAACAGGAATTGACGGGATGAGCTACACCGACGCGGGAATTGAGTTGCTGCTCAAATACCTGCCCAACGCAAAAAACATTGGGGTTCTATTTTGCCCGGGAGAAATGGCCTCGGTCAGCGGCTTGAAAGAGTTGAAAAAGTCGTGTAAAAAATATAATCTCAATCTGATTTCCGTCCCGGTGAATGCCGTTTCTGAAGTAACCGATGCAACGACCATGCTGTGTGCGAAAAAAATTGATGCCATCAGCCAAATGCCCGACAATTGCACCATCCCAAGTTTTTCGAGCATGGTAAAAGTTACCCAAAAACAAAAAATACCATTGTTCGCCTATATCTCAAGCCAGGTTGAAATGGGCGCCATTGCCGCAATTGCCGGCGATTATTTCCAGCAGGGACGCGAAATTACCGATGTCGGGATGGAGGTGCTCAACGGAAAATCACCCAACGACATCCCGTTCAGTCGGATCAAACAAATCAAAACCGTAATAAACCCCAAAGCAGCTACTCAGTATGGTCTGGAAACACCAAAAAAACTTTTAAATTCAGATGTACAACCAATTAAATGAGTCATCACTCAAAACAGATAATTTGAATAAACAATGAATAATTTGGAAATCAACAGGGAAGACGGAGCAGACGAAATTGTTCTGAAATGTACCGGAAGGCTCGATGCCAATCAGGCTGGTCATCTCAACGATTACATCGACCGGCTCGTGCGCGAAGGCAGTTACCACATCGCACTCGATATGACCGGCATCGAATATCTTAGCTCTGCGGGAATTCGTTCACTCGTTACTCAATACAAGAACCTGAAATCGATCAACGGGCATTTCTATATCTCTTCCATGTCCGACAATGTAAAGCAGGTACTGAACATGGTGGGAATGATCCAGATGCTTGGAAGCCAACCTCAAAAAATCCAAAAAGAAGAAAAAAAACAAGAGGCCATTCGTTCGTTAGTTGAAAATGGTTTCACCTTCAAAATCAACACACTGACTTCAATCGAAAAAGCAGATTTGTCTTTCTACGGAAAACCCGGATTGATCAAAAATTCAGCCTTCAAGTCTCAAAATGCCCGGTTAGTCAAATCGGAAGAAAACCATTTTGCAATTGGACTCGGAGCCATCGGTGAGTCGTTCGACGAATGCAAAAACCGGATGGGCGAATACCTGATGATGGGCAAAAACATCGCCTATCTTCCTGCCGACGGCTCAAAAAAACCCGACTACATGGTCAGCAGCGGACAATTGGTTGCTGCCATCACCGAACTCTACGGAATTCATTTTCAGGGAAATTTCACCCATTTCATCAACTTCGAACCCGACAACCTGAAAAATACAATCAGCTTAAGCCAGTTGACGGAAACCATCCAAAAATTAACTGGTTTTAAAAAGATGGCTGTAGTCATGATTGCCGAAAGCGGCGGTCTCATCGGGACTTCACTGAACTCATCGCCGATTGAAGGAAAGAAGATTTTCAGTTTTCCCGAAATCAAAGAAGCGGTTAACTTCACCACCGAACCGGCCCACAACAAAATGCTTACGCTCACCATCGGCTATTTTGCGCAGGAAGAGAACAACGAAAATACTGATTTTCTGAGGCCCTTGCAAAACGGTTCTTCCACACTGGCTCATGTCCATTCGGCTGTTTTCCCTTACATTCCATTGAAAAAAACAGACATCAATCTAAACGAAGCCATTGATTATCTGTTTGAAAACTCGGAACTGACCGATATTTTACACCTGATAAACGACAAACGTGAAATTACCGGACTGGGTGAAAGCCTTTTTACACATGGATTTTGCTGGATTGTCCCAATCGAATCAACCAATACCATTTCATAAAATAATAGAACGATATGTCTCTTTTAATAGGATCAACAACTATCGGATTAATTCTGGCGTTACTGGCGCTGGGAATTTTCATCAGTTTCCGGATTTTCGACTTTCCCGATGTCACAGCAGAAGGATCATTTACTTTCGGTGCGGCTACCGGAGCTTCACTCATTGCCATCGGCGTAAACCCTTTGCTGGCATGCCTGATTGCTTTTTTAGCAGGCATTGTAGCTGGTTCAGCAACCGGGATCATCCACACCCAGTTTAAAATTAACCCGCTCCTTTCCGGAATTTTGGTTATGACCGCCTTATATTCTATCAACCTGCACGTAATGGGAAAAAGCAACGTGCCCTTGCTGAACGAAACAACGGTATTTACATGGATCGATAACTTTTCAAACTCGGTTTCGGGAGTCGACGCCAAAACCATGATTCTCGGATGGGAAGTAGCAAGCAAAGATTTATGGACCTTGTTCTTTTGTCTTTTGGCAATCACCGTTTTCAGTGTAATCCTCTGGTGGTTTTTCAGGACAAACCTTGGCACAGCCATGCGAGCCACTGGCGACAACGACCAGATGATCAGGGCTCTCGGAGTAAATACCAAAACCATGATCATTCTTGGAATTGGGATTTCCAACGGACTTATCGCACTTTCAGGAGCCATGCTTGCACAATATCAAGGATTTGCCGATGTTCAAATGGGTATCGGGATGATGGTTTGGGGCTTGGCCAGTGTCATCATTGGCGAAGCCATTATCAACGACAACAGCCTGGGATTTGTGATTGGTGGTGCCGTGCTGGGATCGGTTTTATTCCGCTTGCTGGTAGCGATTGCCCTTCGTTGGGGACTAAACCCAAACGACCTGAAAATCATCACCGCGCTGTTTGTTTTCATTGCCCTTATTCTCCCATCATTAATGAAGAACAAAAAGAAAATCACTTTTAAAAGGAAGATCCATGCTTAAGATAGATAACATCCAAAAGACCTTTAATCCCGGCACCATTAACGAAGTCAGGGCATTAAGGGGTGTCAACATCGAAATTGAAGAAGGAAGTTTCGTTTGTGTACTGGGAACCAATGGCTCAGGAAAATCGACCACCTTGAACGCAGTTGCCGGAACCTTTCTGGTCGACGAAGGCCGTATTATCCTCGACGGGGTTGACATCACCAAGTGGAGCGAACACAAGCGGGCAAAATTCATTGGACGGGTGTTCCAGAATCCATACAGTGGTACTGCCCCCAACATGTCGATACAGGAAAACCTGGCGCTGGCGCTGAAACGGGGCAAAAGCCGCGGACTTGGCTGGGGCTTGCCCAAAGGGTTGATCAACGATTTCAAAGAGATGGTGTGTCCGCTCAACATGGGACTGGAAGAACGGCTTGAAAACCCCATTGGAAAACTTTCGGGTGGGCAACGCCAGGCATTAACCCTGTTGATGGCTACCGCGTTAAAACCGAAACTTCTGTTGCTCGACGAACACACGGCAGCTCTCGACCCCAAAACAGCCAGCAAAGTGATCGACCTGACCCAGCAAATTATTTCGAGAGACCAACTTACCACACTAATGGTGACACACTCCATGCAGCAGGCGGTAAACCTGGGCGACCGGATCATTATGATGCACCAGGGAAAAGTTGCGTACGATTTCAAAGGAGAAGAAAAGAAGCGATTGAAGGTAAACGATTTGTTGACCCTTTTCGACGAATTACGGCAAAAGGATAACATCGACCCCACCGTGGCTTCATTATTGGAAGAAAGTTATGTATAAATACATTTCAGGATAACCATTGCATTCAGGGACAGGCTTATTGCCCGTCCTTTTCAATTTCCAAAATCGAAGGAGACTTTATTTCATCCATCGGATCCGGTATCCCAAATTGAATTCCATGTACTCTGCTCGGTAAAAATCTCGTCCCCTGACGTTCAAACCCAGTGTCGCATTCTTATAAAACTCATATCGAATTCCTAAACGTTGATAGATCTGTTTGAAAGAGCCAAATTTCGGATGCGAGACATAGATTCCAAGTCCAGTAACCAAAGTTAGCTTGTCGAAAATTATTTCAGGCTGAAGAATAAACCCGAGTGATTTTTTCAATTCTCTCCGTTCGCAATCATCAATCGGCTTGCAATGCAATAACTTCCAACAATCAAAATCGGCACCATATCCCAGTCTGAATGCATTCGAAAGCTGCGTAAAATAGATCAAACTAAACCCTCCCAATCCATAATAATCGGCACTCAATTCGGTTTCAACCATCTGAAACCTGGCACCACTAAACATGAAAAGCAGATCATTGGAACGCTCAAGCCTTCCTGGCAGTCGAATTGATTCACGACGAATCCGTTCATCAAGGTGGTATTTAAGTTCTACTCTGGAACCATAAATATTAAAACCTTTGTTGGGGCGTTCGATACCTCCATTGGAAAAATGGACGAAATTCATTCCTGCACCAAGATCAAGTTTCTTTGAAAGAGAATAATAGGCACTCATCCCAATATTTACATGAAATGAAAAATCAGCGCCAATATTCATATTCTTCGGATTATATAAAGGATGGTAACATTTCCAGTTTGTTGCTATTCCAAACTGATATTCAGAATAGATTTCCAGTTTATTCCACCGTTTAACCGGAATACCTAAAACACAAAAAAAAGAAATGGGATATCCAACCTCCAGCGGATCGTTCACATCGCCCAATGAAACACCTGCACCAAAATAAGGTGCCCTGTAAACCTTTTGCCAATCGTAGTAACCGGAGTTTTGCCAAAGCAAATTGATGGTAACCGACTGATATTTATTTATAGGCATCCCTATCAGATTATCGCCTCTTAAAAACTTGGTGGTGGTAATAATATTTCCCTTCAAATAACTAACAGAAATACTTTTATGGTTCCTTTTAGATAAAGTTGTATCGGTTTGTGAATGCGCTCTGATTGTAGGGAGAAGCAACAATACAAACATGAATTTCTTTAAGTACAGTATCATAGATTGGATAAGGTGATTTAATCAATAAAACATTGGCAAACAGGAACAGAACCTCATGAATTTATCACTTTTAATACAATCAATTAAAAGATTGATTTAGAAAACGGGTTGACAAAAAAAGATGATCATTCACTATCGCTCAGTTAATTTACAAAACAATCAAGACAAAACAAAATGCATCCAAGAAGGAAGACCAACTGGCTTTCCTGAATTTGAAATGTACTGGATCTGGATTGTGTTGAATTCGAATGAAGACCAAAATAGGATTCGGTCTCCGCCTAATCATCAAAAAATATGAAGCAACTTTTTAATAAAGAACTAGCAATTTTTTGCGAATATTGCAGAACCTAAATTTTTATAAAGATGAAACTGTCAAAAATCCTACGCGCAATCATCGCCCTTCTCATTACTGCGGGAATCCTTTTGGTTCTCGATTTGGGAAACCGCAAAACAGACCACAAAAAAGAAGTCAGCATAGCTATTTTCAAAATTTCTTCAAGGCCAACACTCGATGAATCCGAAAATGGCATTATCGAATCATTAACCCAACGGGGATTTGTCGATGGAAAGAATTGTACCATCAAAAGATTCTGTGCCGAAGGTGATATGCCAACAGCCAACACCATCGCTCAAAATATTGTAAGCAGTAAATTCAACATGGTCATCACTATCAGTACTCCAGCGTTGCAGGTTATGGCCAATGCCAACAAAAAAGGGGACATCACCCATGTTTTTTGCACGGTAACCGACCCTTATGCCTCAGGAGTTGGCATCACGGGAAGTGCATCCAACCAGCATCCAAAGCACCTTGTGGGTATTGGGACTTTTCAACCGGTAGAAAAAGCTTTCGATATAGCCAAACAGATGAACCCTAACTTAAAAAAGGTCGGAACGGTTTGGTGTTCCAGCGAAACCTGTTCGGAAGCTTGTGTAAAACTTGCCCGGAAAAAATGTACCGAGTTAGGTATTGAGCTGATTGAAACAAGCGTTGAAAGTACCACCCAGGTGCTAGAAGCAGCCATGAGCCTTACCTCCCGCGGAATAGATGCTCTTTGGCTGGGGGGCGACAATGTGGTCGAAGCAGGTATCGATCAACTGGTCAATGCGGCAAACAAAGCTCAAAT
>DAOQAB010000017.1:46192-47393 GCA_035353695.1 Prolixibacteraceae bacterium | reverse complement strand
ACCACCTGCCTGAAATGCCTTGCCCTCTGCCCCTGGACACAACAATACCGAAAGGAAAATCGTTCAGACGAATAGAAAACCCTCCATTTCTTCACATTTGTGAAGTGATTTTTTTCAAAAAATTTCGTATGGAATATTCCTAACCCAATAAGAAAACCTTTTTACCCTTTCAGTTTATTTTATAAAATATTATTTATACAAAATAAGGAATCACGGAATCAAGTTTTCTTATTGATTCCTCTAAACATTTATTTTTAGAAAAATTCTAAAAGAAGGTATTTATGGGTGTTAGTTGGATAAACTATGGGGGCAAAAAACTATTATTTGTCGATTATAATGGTGCAAAAAAAGAAGACGAAATGTTAAAAATATTGTATGAAGAAATTGAAATTCTAAGAAACGAAAAGGAAAGACAATACATTTTAGTCAATGTTGGCAATTCTTTTTCATCGGAAAAATATAAGCAAGAAGTGCAAAGACTTACGAAAGAAGTTGTAAAATATAAGGCCGAAAAAAGTGCCATTGTTGGAATGGTTGGTCTTAAAAAATTCATTTTTTCAGCGATGATTACATTAAGTGATGGTCACGTAAGGTTATTTGACACGGAGGAAGATGCAAAAAAATGGTTGGTAAGTTAGATCGGTCTTTTATCTTTAAAGCCACCACACAAAAGCAACATGCGGTTTACCACAGCTTTAAATAAAACCAGCTAAGTGACCCTCTTTTTGAAAAAGGTCCAGGGTGAATACACCAGCAAACATATTTATTGATGCTTCACAAAAAAACATCTTGTTGGCAATCAATATTTTATATTAAATTCATTTCAATGTTTCTTTGGAAAGAAATGGCCTCCATTTTCTTTTAGTTCTAACAAACTATTGGGAATAGATCGCTTCAAAAACGGGGAATGATTTATACTTTTGAGGCAAATCTTTAATGTCTTATGAAACAATCTTTGTCACTCTACACCTTTCTGTTTCTGCTTGCCACACTGGTTGGCTGCAACAGTTCAGCGCCGAAAAAACAACCTGCCGATGCGTTGGCTTCCCACATCGATCAGACGGTGAAGCCCGGCGACGATTTTTTCCTTTATGCAAACGGTAAATGGTTTAAAGAGAACCCCATTCCGGCCAGCGAAGCCGGCAACGGACTCTGGCAGTTGATTCAGGATACCATCGATGCCCAGATAAAAACCATCTGC
>DAOQAB010000017.1:22583-46092 GCA_035353695.1 Prolixibacteraceae bacterium | reverse complement strand
CGGACTCTGGCAGTTGATTCAGGATACCATCGATGCCCAGATAAAAACCATCTGCAAATCGTCGGCGACCCAGACCAATGCTCCGGCAGGCAGCAACAAACAAAAAATTGGCGATTTCTTTTCCTCCGGGATGGACAGCGTTTCATTGAACCAGAAAGGGATCACCGACCTGAAACCCGATTTGGATAAAATCGACGCCATTACCAACCTCGATCAGTTGATCCGGGAAACCGCATACATTCATCAGGTGGCCGGCACGCCCCTGTTCGAACTCTATGTTTCACAGGATGACCGAAAGAGCGACCAGTATGCTATCTTTGTTGCACAGGGTGGCCTGAGCCTTCCTGACCGGGAGTTCTATTTTGCCACCGATGCCCGTGCGGCCGATATCCGCAAAAAATACGTTGAATATGCTGCCAGCCTGTTCAATGTGATGGGTTACGACGATGCCCATGCTGCAAAAGCCGCCCAAAACCTGATGAAGATCGAAACAGCCATGGCAAAAAATTCACGCAAAAGCGAGGATACCCGTGACCCGCTGAAGAATTACAACAAAATAGCATACAGTCAACTGATAAAATCAACCCCGAACATCCACTGGCCCGCACTTATGGAAACATTCCGGTTAACAAACATCGATTCAGTCATTGTCGGACAACCGGAGTTTCTGACAGCCCTCAACGAGTACCTCCAATTATTCCAGCTCGACGAATGGAAAGACTACCTCAAATTCAATCTGGTGAACCCACTGGCAGGATGCCTCGACGATCGGACGTTTGCACTGAACTTTGGTTTTTATGCGACCACCCTGCATGGGATACAGGAACCCAAACCCCGTTGGCAACGGGTGGTTAGCCAAACCAATGGTGCCTTGGGCGAACTGATCGGGCAGGTATATGTGGCTGAATATTTACCCGAAGGCACCAAAGAAAAACTCTTGGAAATTGGTAATGCCATCCGAAATGTGTATGCCGAACGGATCAAAAATCTCGACTGGATGACTGATGCAACCAAAGAAAAAGCATTGACTAAACTCAACGGGGTTCTTTTCAAAGTGGGTTATCCCGACAAATGGAAAGATTTAAGCGCGATGCAGATCGACCGCTCTTCGTATGCAAAAAATACGATGAACAGCAGCAAGTGGTTTTCGAACTACATGTTTTCAAAATATGGCAAACCGGTCGACCGTACCGAATGGGCGATGGAACCGCAGGATTACAATGCCTATTACAACGGTTCGAACAACGAAATTGTGGTGCCGGGATGCAACATCATCGTTCCGGGATACGAACGGGTACTGGCCGATGACGCCATCCTCTATTCCATCATCGGCGGTTCGACTTTCGGTCATGAAATTACCCACGGTTTCGACGATCAGGGCTCGAAATACAATCAGTGCGGGAACCTTGAAAACTGGTGGACACCGGAAGACAGCGTCCGGTTTTATGCCAAGACCAAACTCATTGTGGAACAATTCAATGCCTACGTGCCGGTTGATAGTCTGCACATCAACGGAGAAAATACCCAGGGCGAAAACATCGCCGATCTGGGCGGGATTATGATGGGTTATGAAGCGTTCAAAAAAACAAAGCAATACAGAGATAACCAACTGATTGCCGGGTTAAATCCCAATCAGCGGTTCTTCCTGGCCTACGCCTATGCCTGGATGATCAACCAGCGCCCCGAAAATGTTGCCAACCAGATTCGCAGCGATGAACATTCACCGGCCAAATACCGGGTAATCGGGCCTTTGTCGAACATGCCTGAATTTTATGCCACCTTTGGGATCAAAAAAGGCGATCCCATGTGGCGTCCCGACAGTCTGCGAGTAAAAATATGGTAAAAGGAGAATCCCGGCAGACATCGTTTTCCGGGATTTTCTATTTTTAAGAAAAAATTTTTACAAATTCTATATGAAACCCTGTTTTGCACTGTTCGCCACGGTTGTTTTGCTTTCAGCAATTGCCGCCTGCACACCTCAACACGCCACCGTTACATTGGTTGCGGGTAATCCCAACGACACCACCACGTTATATCAGCCATTTGGAATGTGTTGCGATGGAAAAGGGAATTTGCTGGTAGCCGATGCCGGCCGTAACAGTATCCTCATCATAAAACCCAACGGAGAAGCAACCATTTTGGCTGGTACAGAAAAAGAAGGCAATCAGGATGGAGACCAAAAAACGGCGTCATTCTGCTCTCCCTCGGGTGTTTGTTGCGACAAGGCAGGAAATATCTACGTGGCAGGTTTTGGAGGACAAAACATCCGGAAAATATCGCCCGATGGAACAGTGACAACGGTTGCCGGTACCGGTGAAGAAGGTTATGTGGATGGCCCGGCCAACATTGCCCGCTTCAGTTCTCCCCGAGGCATCTGCATCGATTCCAATGGGAATTTGTTTGTGGGTGATTGCTGGAACCACCGCATTCGGAAAATCACACCCGAAGGAATGGTGAGTACCTTTGCGGGTGGAGGAAAAACCGGAGAGCTGGTTGTGAACGACTGGAGGGATGGAGCCGATACCACAGCCCGCTTTGATGCACCCTGCGGAATGGCAATCGACCAAAACAACAACCTTTATGTGGCTGACGCCAACAATAGCTGCATCCGGAAGATTACCCCCAAAGGATTTGTCTCCACCATTGCCGGCAAGGGAAAAGAAAAAGGGCTGACTGACGGCGCTATGGGAATTTCGAGGTTGAACGTTCCTACCGAGTTAACGGTTGCTAACGACCTCACGATCTATTTTTCCGACACATACAATCATTGCATCCGCAAAATCGACAACAAAGGGGTTGTGACGACACTGGCCGGCACTGGACAAAAAGGGTACGCCGGTGCGGAACCATTGAATTCGCAGTTAAGCAGTCCCCGGGGAATTTGTATTTACAAAGGAAATTTGTATTTCGCCGAATGGGGAAACCATGTGATCCGAAAAATCGGGATAGAGAAATAATTATTCCAGCGCCACAATCTTACTCGTTTGAAAGATGCCCCCTCCTGGAGCAATCTCTTTTTAACCAAAGTTTACATAAAGAAGAGTTTACAACCAACAATATTGCAACTATCTCATCTGACTTCTGATGCTATTAATTGCCTGTGAGGCTGTCATTTTTCCACCAATAACGTCAAGAGCATGAAAATTGATCTGTTTTTGCTTTCCGTCGAAAAGGTCTTTCGCAAGAACAATATCAGCCAACCGGTTTTCATATTTTTGGCTGATATGTTTCGATAAATCACCAAAAGCATCTGACCCAAATTCATTTATCGATATACGGCTCTTTAAACCAGTAGGGCATTTTGAATAGTTCTCCCACTTTTCGGCAATATCTACAGTACACATATACTTCATAAACCGGATAGCAGCTTCCTTGTTTTTTGCATTTTTAGGAATGGCAAAAATAGCATTATAAGTTCCGGAATAAGCATGAGCCAACTTCCCGTTCATTGAAGGGAACTCACAGGGTCTCATCAGCTTTTCACCCTCAGGATTCGTTCGTTGCCAAAACATTCTTACCCAGGTTGAATGCAAATGAAATAAAGCTTTGTCGTGTTTCAATTCCCGATCAGTTGCATAAACATAGGGTTGAGCAAGAGGTTCAAATTGAGATAAAAATTCAAGTTTCTTGTAAACGGTTTCAATAGCCTGGAGTTGTTCGCTTGTGGAGGATTTTTTTACATCGCCCAATTCAGACATTATCAACTGATTAATAATAATCTCTGTCGTCTTATAATTGGTTGCACAAAAAGTAATCTTATCAACATGAGATTGGTTGTATTGATACACAATCTTAGCATACTCAATAAAGTCATCAATGGTCATATCGTAGTCTTTTACCTGGATGCCCAATTTTTTCTCTACCTCAGAGCTTACAAAAAGCAAATCCCATGCACCTTCAATAAAAGCGCCCGGTGCTATATCTCCAAAATTCCCAATATATTCATCTGAATTCAAAACATATTCTTTATGAGAATCCCTGAACCATTTTTCGTTTTTAAAATCAACAAGATACTTCTGGCCCCAGTAATCATCACCGCTAACATTTGCCACATCTTCGTAAAACCATTTATCGCAAACGAAAAAATCGAATGGCCATCGGTCTTCCCGAACCCAGCTCAAAATTGAATCGGCAACCGGACGGAATGGATCTCCGCTACTGTCAATCCCAGCCATCTGATAGGGAAAGACGAGTTCAACATCAATATCCTGATTCAAAAATTCAAATTCCCTTGCCATTTCCCGAATCAGCAATTCTTTTTTGCCCTCGTTGTACCACTGCCCCAGCCACCTTACTTTCGTCTGTTTTAAGTTGATTTCACTCGCAGAAGTTGCTTGCGAAGTTTCTTCTTTCTCCGACTTACAAGAAAAGAATAATAAATTGAAAACCAACAACAATACCCCAATAATAATATTTCGACTCATTTGATTACGAACCTAAAAAATTTTTACTTTGAAAATAACCCACACAATCAAAAACCAGAAAAAAAATTCGGGTTTCAATTTAATTTTTTTTTAGAAAACAACGCCATCAAAGCCTCTTTTTCTTATTTTTTATTCAAATGCAGAAAAGCTTCAATTCGATATTTATACAGAAAAGCTTTTCAACAAATTGAAATGTGCAAAACGGCATCTAATAAATCAGCCTATAATAATATTACCCGGTTCATTTCTCGACGAACAAATAATTGAATACATTTTTGAAAGAGGTGAGAATGTATTAAAAGCTATTTCAGAAGTGTTATTTTCGCCCGAAAGATGGGATAAAATGATGGTATGAAGGTTTTCGCCCGCATGTTCTTCAATCAGGTTTAAAGCCTGAACATTCGAAAGATGGCCTCTTTCGGATGCAATTCGTTTTTTCAACGGCCAGGAATAAGGGCCTTCGCGAAGCATCTTCTCATCGTAATTCGATTCCAGAAAGAGTATATGGCATTTTTTAACCTGATCGATTACCGGTTGGTCGTATGAGCCGAGGTCGGTAAGCACACCAACATGAATAGAGTCGGTTTCAATACGGAAGCTACACGGATCAGCCGCATCGTGGCTTTTGGCAAAACAGTGAACCCGGAATTTCCCAAGCACAGCCGACTCTCCAATTTCGACAAAACGGTATAATCGGGGTCGGTTTGAATGGGTTGTCTGCACAAATGTGCCGGGCGTAAAATAGGCCGGGATCTTAAGTTTGTTGCAAAAAACCCGCACCCCGCAAATATGGTCGTGGTGCTCGTGCGAAATGAAAACGGCTTTCACTTTTGCCGGATCGAGATTCCGTTCGGCCATGCGGATCAACAATTGCTTGCAGTTGATCCCTGCATCAATCAAGATTGCTTCACTTTCATTTCCTATGTAATAACAATTGCCATTGCTGCCCGAAGCCAGCGCACAAACTTCAACCATTGATTTCAAATTTTGTCTTCAAAATAAATACAAATGATGATGGATCACAAACGGAGTTTTTAACAACAACAAACCGAACGAAAGGTTCTCAAAATTTTTCACCCTTTTTAAAACCAACTTTCGTGAACCTGAAGCAGTAATTTGTAAGTTTGTAGTGTGACAGAAATAAAAAAGCAAATGAACCGGAAAAGCAGAATTCTTTTCCTCCTGTGGTGTGCCGTAATTTTTTTCAATTCGTGCACGAATCCTCCGTGTGAAAACACCGCCGGGGTTAAAGTAAATCTCGGTTTTTACCACTTCAACGGAAAAACACTGAAGGACACGTTGATCGACTCACTGAGCATCTATCTGGTGAATGGTTCGTCGACCTTGTACCGAAATGGCACAGAAGGAGAAATTGACACGATTTCCCTTCCCCTGTCGATCGTGAACGATTCATCGGCTTTTGTTTTTCAGTTTCGCTCGAAAGAAAGAGACACCCTAACCTTTCGGTACACCCAATATTTGAAGCTGGTTTCCCACGAATGCGGGTTTGTTACTTATTACAACATCACCGGATGCGAGACCACCAGGCACCAGATTGATTCCGTTTGGGTTAGAAAAGACCTCGTAGAATATGGCGACGATGAAAATATCAAAATATACTTCTAGCCTGTTGCTTCTGCTGTTTTCGCTGGGTTTACATGCCCAGAAACCGGAATGGGCGGGGCTGAAAATTGGTGCCGACCTGTCGCGGCTGGCAATTCCGTTCATCGATACAACGCGCTACGGATGGGAAATTACCGGTGACTACGAAGTGATCAATGACCTGTTCCTTGCTGCCGAGTTTGGTTCCGAAACCACCAAACTCGATAAAGCGCTTTACACCTACAAATCGGCGGGAGGATATACCCGGATTGGCATCGATTACAATTTCATGAAACATGTTGACCCCGAAAGCACCGATAAAATGCTCGTGGGGCTACGGTATGGCTTCACCACCTTTTATCAGAAAGCCGACAACATTACAATCACCGACGAATGGTGGGGTAATTATTCGGGCGGAAAGATTGAAAAAAACTGGCTGGCAGCCAACTGGGTTGAAATAGTTACCGGGATGAACACCCAATTGTTCAATAATTTCTATTTGGGCTGGTCGGTACGGATGCGAATCAAACTGGGTGTAACCAACGACCCTTTGATGGAACCCTATTCCATTCCCGGATATGGAAAAGCCTGGAACAACACATCGGTTGGTATAAATTACACACTGAGTTACAAAATTCCGATCTACAAAAAGAAACTGAAAAAACCAGACTTAAAATAATAAAAAAGCCTCTTTACGAGGCTTAAAAACAGTTTCAACATACATTCATCATATAGCCATAAAAGGCGTTCCGATAAAATCGGATAAGAACTGCTGATCAAATTGGATCTTCTTTGCAATGTAATCCCTGATGTCCAGCGAAATTTTGATAACAGCATCTTTTTCATCATCATACAGAAAAAAATCTTCTTTTTTCCTCTTTGATTCTTCAGAGAAGCATTTTACTTCAAAAAGCTTGTCATAAAACTTTTGAAAATCAGGATCGCGCTGAACGATTGTACGGACCAATACGTGGAAATTATCAACCGGAGCCTTCCCCGGAAACAGATAATGTTCATAGGCTTCAAGATATTTTCTGATTGCCTTGCAACAACTACCAGAACCATCGCACTGCTCGGTTTGCCGGATCCAAAACTTCGTTTTGGCTTCCTTCAGGTGAGAATCACCTTTTGCTAGTAATTGAATAATCTTATCTTTCATCGCTGGTTAGTAGGTTACATATTTCTACATTCTTGTTTAAATTTAATGAATCTTTCTCACTGACACACTATTTCTTAAATATTTTTTTTGATGACTTTTGTTAGTTTTTTAACATCCCAAAAAGAAAAGCAATCCGCTCTGATTTATTCCTTTTTTTAAACTTTTTGCTTCATTTTCAACACATTTCTTTTCTTTAGGCAGATTTTACATTCACCAAAGAGTATTATTTTCAGAAACACTCCATTTATTTTAAATTTCACCTCACAACTTTTTCCTATTTTTGCCCCCTGATTGTTAAAATTTTATCAAAATGGATTACAATTTCAATGAGTTCGAGGCGAAATGGCAGAAATACTGGTTAGACAATAAGTTATTTGCCAGCGAAGCCGATACTTCGAAGCCTAAGTTTTACTGCCTCGATATGTTTCCTTATCCTTCGGGAGCCGGCTTGCATGTTGGGCACCCGGAAGGCTACACGGCCACCGATATTATTTGCCGTTACAAAAGAGCCCGAGGATTCAATGTGCTTCACCCAATGGGATGGGATGCCTTTGGACTACCGGCCGAACAATATGCCATTCAAACCGGAACCCATCCGGCTATTACCACCCAAAAGAACTGCGACACGTTCCGCCGGCAGATTCAGTCGCTGGGACTTAGTTATGACTGGGACCGGGAAATCAATACCACCGATCCCAACTATTTCAAATGGACTCAATGGATTTTCATCCGTTTATACAACACCTGGTTTGACAAAGAGCTTCAGAAGGGCCGCCCCATCAGCGAACTGCCTATTCCTGCCGAAATAGAGGCAGAAGGGAAAGAAGCCGTACTAAAATATATCGAATCGAAAAGACTGGCCTATTACGACAATGCACAGGTTTGGTGGTGCAAACACTGCAAAACGGTTTGCGCCAACGAAGAGGTTTTGAACGACGGTTCGCACGAAAAATGCGGAACGAAAGAAGTAGAACGCCGTTACCTGAAACAATGGATGTTGCGCATCCCTCTTTATGCTGAACGGCTCCTTCAGGGGCTGGAAACCCTCGACTGGCCTGCCGGGGTAAAAGACATGCAACGCAACTGGATTGGTAAATCGACCGGTGCAGAAGTCGATTTTTCATTGGTCGGGCTTGACCAGAAATTGCGGGTTTACACCACCCGTCCCGACACCCTGTTTGGAGCAACCTATATGGTTATCGCTCCCGAACACGAACTGGTTAATACGCTGGTTACCGAAGAGCAACGCGCTGCCGTTGATCAATATATCAAAGCGGCTGCTTTAAAAAGCGACCTTGACCGCACCGAACTGGCCAAAGAAAAAACCGGGGTATTCTCGGGCCGTTATGCCATTAATCCATTAACCGGAAAAGAGATTCCTGTCTGGATTGCCGATTATGTGCTGATGGGCTATGGAACCGGTGCCATTATGGCTGTTCCGGCTCACGACACCCGAGACTTTGAGTTTGCCAAAACTTTTAATTTGCCAATAACTTGCATTCTTGATCCACAAGGAGCCGAGCCAGCTTTGCGCGAAAAAGTATTGTCGGGTGATGCCTGCTGGACCGAAGATGGAAGCTACATCAACTCCGAAAACCCGGAGCTGGGACTGAATATCAACGGAAAAAACAAGCAGGAAGGAATTAAAACGGTGATCGACTGGTTAGGGGAACAGGGATTGGGAAAAGCTACCGTAAACTTTAAAATCCGAGACTGGTTATTCAGCCGTCAGCGGTTCTGGGGAGAACCCTTCCCGATTATCCACTGGGAAGATGGTGAAATTGATGTAGTCAGTGATGAGTTGTTGCCGGTGAAACTGCCCGTAACCGACAAATACCAACCGGGAGATTCCGGGGAATCTCCACTTGCACAGGCAACCGAATGGTTACAGGTGGTTGACAAAAACGGGCGCAAAGGCCGCCGTGAAACCAACACCATGCCTCAGTGGGCTGGTTCGTGCTGGTATTATCTGCGTTTTACCGATCCAACCAACAACGAAGAACCTTTTTCAAAAGTAAAAGAGAATTACTGGATGCCGGTTGACCTCTACGTAGGTGGCGCCGAACATGCCGTTCTTCACCTGCTATATAGCCGTTTCTGGCACAAAGTACTCTTCGATCTGGGCATTGTATCAACCGACGAACCTTATCAGAAATTGTTCAATCAGGGAATGATCCTTGCTTTTGCGTACGAAACTGCTGCCGGATCGAAAGTCACCTCCGACCTGGTAATCGAAAAAGAAGGGAAATACTATCACAGTGAAACCGGCGAGGAACTTCGGCAAATTGTGGCCAAGATGTCGAAATCGCTGAAAAACGTAGTTAATCCCGACGATGTGGTTTCGGGTTATGGAGCCGATTCACTTCGTCTGTACGAAATGTTCATGGGGCCGCTCGATGCGACCAAGCCTTGGACCGAAACTGGCGTGAAAGGGGTATACAACTTTCTGAAAAGGGTTTACTTCTTCTTTTCTGAAACAGCGAATATCTCTGAAGGGGAAGAAGATAAAGAAACGCTAAAAGTGTTGCACCAAACCATTAAGAAGGTTGGCGACGACATTGAAGAGCTGAAATTCAATACGGCGATTTCACAGATGATGATCTTTACCAATCTCTGTTACAAAAAAGGAAAGGTAACACGCGAAACAGCCGAAACCTTCTACAAAGTGCTGGCACCTTTTGCCCCGCACATTGCCGAGGAGTTGTGGTCGATCATCGGGAACAAACCATCGGTAAGCCAGCAGCCCTGGCCAAAGGTCAACAGCGAACACCTGGTTGAAGACACTTTTGAATACCCTGTTTCTTTCAACGGAAAGACAAGGTTCAAACTGGAATTACCGGTTAATCTTTCGGTGAGCGAAATTGAGAAAGAAGCCCTGGATCATGAAATTTCGAAAAAGTGGCTCGAAGGAAAGGAACTGGTGAAGATAATTATCGTTCCAAAAAAGATTATCAATATTGTAATTAAATAAGAGCACACTGCTCTGTCAGGATAAATGCCGGGTTCGAACAATCCGGCATTTATTTTTCGTCGACCACAACAACTTTTTTGTAACGTTTCTTTCCGTCGCCACCGGCAGTAAACGAAACATATTTCTTGGTCTTTTTCGGAATTTCGATTCCAACAGTAAGTTTAATGGCACTATTGAAGCGTTTACCGTTGTTGATATACAACTGGCTCCTCAAATCCGGGTCCGCCAGATTTTTTTCATAATTGGTATAGGTATCCAAAAAACCACGGAGATAGGACAATTTTAACTCGATGTTACTGCTTCCCTCAAGCGAATAGGTAGGGATACGAAATCCGACACCCACTTCACCTCCCAGATTCAGTTTTTTCACTTCACGAAAGGTTAACCATTTCGAATAGCTGTTATTAAGCAACCGCGATGAAACCGGTGTTGCGACATAAGGTCCTGCAAAGAAAAACAACCGGGACACACTTTTATTCATCCTTTCATGCAGATAAACCTGAAGCTCAACCGGAAAGGTAAAACTGATATAGTTGATGCGCAAACGATAATCCAGGTCGTCGTCCATGGCAACGCCCTGTCCCATATAGGTCAATCGCGGGGAAAAAGAAAACCACTTGCCCCGCTGAAATCGGATCGCACCACCGAAATCATACAAAAAACAGGGAGCCTTATCCTGGCTGAACGATTTTTCCGAATAGGACATTATGGGGTATACCCCTCCTCCAAAGAGCTCAAAATAGGTCTTATTTTTAATCAGCAAATCGCGTGAAACATACCAGGGGTTATCATCATTTCCGCTTGCCAGCACAGGTAAAGAGAAGAAAATCAATACGAAAAAGATGTTTATCTTAAAAATTGATCGGAATATGGACATTTAGCTAACAATTAATTTTTTGTGCGGTGAAAATAGTAAAATTACAAACATAATGTACTAAAACTGAAAGATTAAACAAAAAAGATCAATAAAACACCAACCATTTTTCCCTTTCTGTATCCCATTTTTTCTTACGGAAAGATGCAATTTCTGTGAATAAGTCGAAAAAAATCCTGAAATTAGAAGGTAAAGAATAGTGGTTCATTACCAGAACCTTTTATAATCGTTTATGAAAAGTGACTGAATCATCAATTTTGTGTTAAGGCACAAACCGATTGACAATTATCATTCTTTTCAACAAGTATAAACTCTTTTTTCGCGACCAATTTTAAAAATATGCAGAGATGAAGAAAGGTAATAAATATTTCGATCTGGTCAAAACCTATTTCATTATGTTTTTAGGCTTGTTGCTCTATTCCCTTGGCTGGTCGCTCTTTCTGATTCCGTCACAGATTGTAGGAGGAGGAATCAGCGGAATCGGAGTATTGGTCTATTACACATGGGGCATTCCAGTTGGGGTTGTCTATTTCATCATCAACGCATTTCTGGTAATTATCGCCATAAAGAACTTGGGGGCAAGTTTTGGGACAAAAACCATCATCAACATGATTGTCATTTCCATACTTCTCACCGTACTACCTCAATATCTGAATAAAGAAATTATTAAAGACACCTTTTTGTCGGCCGTTTTGGGTGGGATATTAGGAGGTTTCGGACTGGGCATTGTATTCAGCCAGGGTGGCAGTACCGGCGGTACCGACATCATCGCCATGCTTATCACCAAATACAAAAGAGTAAGTCCAGGAAGAATCATCATGTATTGTGATGTCATTATCATTGCATCGTCGTGGCTGGTTTTTCATTCGGCTGAAAAACTGGTTTATGGCTATGTTTCCATGTGGGTTGTTTCCTATTCGCTCGATGCATTCCTGAGCGGCGCCAATCAATCGGCTCAACTTTTTATCTTCTCCGATAAATGGGAAGAACTCAAAGATTTTATCATCAAAGAGAATCACCGGGGAGTGACCATCATCGACGGGACTGGCGGATATACCAATTCGCCCCAAAAGATCCTTATGACCGTAGTACGCAAACGCGAAACTTCGGCCATTTTCAAGAAAATCAAAGAGATCGACAATAAAGCCTTTGTTTCCATGGGCAGTGTCATGGGGGTATACGGAGAAGGATTTGATCCAATAAAAGAATAAAAACAAGCAATTGAATGAAGCCTTCGTTTCCCTGCTGGAAATAAGCTGATCCAATACGACCAACTCCTTTCTTTCCTTTTTATTGAAAAAATTAAACTTTATTAAGGCTTTTTCATTCCAATTCTAGTTTTGATTTGGCACTTTTGTAAAACCCAGTAAAACCAACGTATTTTAAAGTGCAGATCTGCCACAGCAATAAATTCACCCGTACAAGGTGAACGATAATTATTTATGTTTTATTACCATGAAAAATAAAATTTTCAAGCTGATACTTCTCCTTTTTATTGCCATTCTCATTATCGGGATGGTAACATTCCTTATCAAAGATTATATCCAAAGTAAAAAGATCACACCACCACCTCCTCCTGAGGTAAAACTAGCATGGGGTTTTCCGGTCGATTCAATCAAGGTCGACACGTTCAGTGTGCAGAAAAATCAATGTCTTTCCGATCTATTAACCATCCGGGGAGTCGATCTTTCGACCATCGATCAAATTGCTAAAAATTCCAAATTGGTTTTTGATGTGCGCCATCTTAAATCAGGAAACACCTGTTACCTGATCCGGGACAAGAAGACACTTACCCCTACCCATTTCATTTATGAAGAGTCTCCCATCAATTTTTACACTTTCGAATTAAAAAATAATCTTAAGGTAACCAGGGGCATACAAGATGTAGATACCATCCGGAGTTCGATGTCGGGGACCATCGAATCTTCTCTCTGGAACAGCTTTATCGATCGTGGGGCCGACCCTAACCTGGCAATTGCCTTATCCGATATTTTTGCCTGGACGGTTGACTTTTTTGGGGTACAAAAAGGCGATCGCTACCGTTTCATCTATGATGAATACCGGGTCAACGGCAAATATGCCGGCATTGGGAAAATCTATTGTGCCACGTTTGAAAGTGAAG
Organism: Prolixibacteraceae bacterium; assembly: GCA_035353695.1. Lineage (GTDB taxonomy): Bacteria > Bacteroidota > Bacteroidia > Bacteroidales > Prolixibacteraceae > CAYMTR01. The sequence continues at coordinate 32,940 of DAOQAB010000017.1, read as the reverse complement.
GAGAAAAAACCAATGCCTACCTTTTTGAAAAGAATGGGCAGGTTGGCTATTACGATGAAGCAGGGAACAGTCTTCGAAAAGCGTTTCTGAAAGCACCGTTAAGTTTTTCGCGCATCAGTTCCCATTTTTCGGCAAGCCGTTTCCATCCTATATTGAAAATCAGGCGGCCGCACTACGGGGTCGACTATGCAGCGCCTACCGGCACTCCGGTTTATTCCATCGGCGACGGGGTTGTATCACAAAAAGCTTTCCAAGCTGCCGGAGGAGGAAACTATCTGGTTATCAAACACAATTCGATTTACACCTCGCAATACATGCACTTAAGCAAGTTTGCTAATGGGATTACACCGGGAGTGAGGGTAAAGCAAGGACAACTGATTGGTTTTGTTGGAATGACCGGATTGGCATCTGGCCCACACCTCGACTTCCGGATTTTTCAGAATGGTTCCCCAGTCGACCCATTAAAAGTAAAAACCCCACCCGTCGAGCCAATCAGTACTCCTAATAAAATCTTCTTCAACGCGGTTCGCGACTCAATGGACAAGCAGCTCGAACAGGTTGCCTATCCCACCACAGTCACGCCACTACATCGTCGATAAAAGCTGATCGATTACCCTGGGGAAATGTTCATACTCCAGTTGATGAACTTTTGAAGCCACGTCGTCGGGGGTATCGCCGGGAAGTATTTCACAGGTTGCCTGGAAGATAATCTGCCCTTCGTCATAGTTTTCATTCACATAATGAATCGTAATCCCCGACTCCTTTTCGTGGTTGGCAACCACCGCTTCGTGTACTTTATGCCCGTACATTCCTTTGCCTCCATACCGGGGGAGTAATGCCGGATGAATATTAATAATGGTAAAACGATTGATCAGATTTTGAGGGATAAGCCATAAAAAACCTGCAAGTACGATCATATCAACGCCTTTAGCCAACAGATCGTCCCGAATAGCATCGGAGGAATAGAACTCTTCACGCGAAAACACCCGGGTAGGAACCTGAAACTTTTTAGCCCTTTCCAACACATAGGCGTCGGCCTTATTCGAATATACGCATTCGATGTTCAAATTTTCTCTGTCCTGAAAATAACGAAGTATATTTTCTGCATTGGTGCCAGACCCGGAAGCGAAGATGGCTATTTTTTTCATTACTAATAGCTTAAATTTTTAGATTTCAATAAATGATTTTTGTCAAAAATAAGACTTCCATAATGAACCACACACCTTCGAGCGGTAAAAATTTGGATTTTTGGAACGATTCTTTATTACTTTGCAGCTTCAAAAATTAAAGTATAAGTTAAACTATTAAATTTAAAATTATGTCTGACATTGCAGGAAAAGTTAAAGCAATCATCGTTGATAAATTGGGCGTTGACGAAAGTGAAGTTACACCAGAAGCAAGTTTCACAAACGACTTGGGCGCTGATTCACTTGACACCGTTGAGTTGATCATGGAATTCGAAAAAGAATTTGACATGGCAATTCCCGATGACCAGGCTGAAAAAATTGGCACAGTTGGCGATGCTATCAAATACATCGAAGAAAACATTAAGTAAATCAATTTATCTTATCTATGGAATTAAAACGAGTAGTTGTAACTGGTCTGGGAACCATTAACCCTATCGGGAACAATATTGAGGAATATTGGGAAAATTTAACCAAAGGAGTAAGTGGTGCCGGGCCTATCACTCGTTTTGATGCAACTTTACACAAAACGACATTTGCCTGTGAAGTAAAAAACTGGGATCCCCTTATTCACTTTGACAGGAAAGACGCCAAACGATACGACATGTATACGCAGTATGCATTAGTTTCGACCAGGCAAGCGGTTATCGACTCAGGAATCGATTTAGAAACCATTAATAAAAACCGTGTAGGAGTAATCTGGGGGGCAGGTATTGGAGGCATCCAAACTTTTGAAGAAGAAGTGATGTCTTTTAACTTGGAAAATCCCAAAACTTCTCCCTTTTTTATTCCGAAAATGATTGCCAATATGGCTAGTGGTTGCATCGCTATCGAGTTTGGGTTTACAGGACCAAATTTTGCAACAGTTTCAGCTTGTGCATCTTCTGCCAATGCAATAATCGATGCTCTTTTCTATCTGAGAATGGGAAAAGCCGATGTTTTTGTTGCGGGTGGTTCAGAAGCAGCTGTTACTCCTGCTTGTATTGCCGGATTTAACTCATTAAAGGCTCTTTCGACCCGGAATGACGATCCGCTTACAGCATCCCGTCCGTTTGACAAAGACCGTGATGGCTTTGTGCTCGGGGAAGGAGGCGCTGCACTGATCCTTGAAGAATACGAACATGCGGTTCGCCGGGGAGCAAAAATTTATGCCGAAGTTGTTGGTGGCGCAACCACATCGGATGCCTACCATTTAACCGCACCGGATCCGGAAGGAAAAGGCGCTGCCATGGTAATGAAGCTGGCCTGCGAAGACGCAGGAATCAATCCCGAAGAGATTGACTACATCAATGTTCATGGAACTTCAACCGGTTTAGGAGATATTGCTGAAACCGGGGCTATTATCAAAACATTTGGTGATCATGCATTTAAATTAAATATTAGTTCAACCAAATCGATGACCGGGCATTTGCTCGGAGCCGCGGGAGCCGTAGAAAGTATTGCCTCCATTCTGGCGATCCAAAACGAATTGATTCCTCCTACCATCAACCATTTTGAGGTAGAACCGGAATTAGATCCCAGATTCGACTTTACATTCAACGTTCCAAAAAAACGCACCGTGAATTATGCATTGAGCAATGCTTTTGGATTTGGAGGCCATAATGCTTCGATTATTTTCAAAAAACTCAAATGATAAAATTACTTTATCAACGAATAAAACTCTTTTCTTCCAGTAGAAAAGAGTTTTATTTATTTTTAAAAGACATCCTCGGATTTTACCCCGGGAACCTCAAATTATACGATATCGCTTTTATCCACAAATCGGCATCGACCACCGATTCGATGGGAAATCTGATCAACAACGAAAGGCTCGAATACCTGGGCGATGCCATTTTGGGCGCCGTGGTTGCCGAATTCCTTTACAACCGTTTCCCCCAGCGGGGAGAGGGTTTCCTTACACAAATGCGATCGAAGCTGGTAAACAGGGCATTCCTCACCCAACTGACCAACGAAACCGGATTACATCGGTTCATCAAATCAAGGACCATTGGAAATACAACCGCCAGCAACATCTACGGCGATGCTTTCGAAGCCCTGATCGGTGCAATCTATCTCGACAAAGGTTTCGACAAGGCCCGTTATGTGATCATTAAACGGTTCCTGAATGGCTATGTCGACCTGAATAAAATGGAAGAACTCGACAACAACTACAAGAGCCAGCTAATTGAATGGGGACAAAAAAACAAACTGGAGGTCAATTTCCTCACCGAAGAGGAAAATACCCCCAACAGCAAGTTCAGCATTTTTGTTTCCACGGTTGAGATTGGCAATGAGGTAAAAGGGAAAGGCTACGGAAGCTCCAAGAAAGAGTCGCAACAGAATGCCGCCCGCGATGCCATCCAAAACACGGCCAGCGCTTCAACCGACGATCAAGCCAGTTAATCCAGCCGGGGCTCCTCGTTAAAAAAGCTTTACAAAGCGGTTAAATAATGTTAAGCCGAATAAAATCAGCTTCTCAAATCATTTATCTTTGTTCGCATGGGCAAAAGAATGATTTATGTGTTGATTGTTGTCATGTCGGTTGTGGTAACTTTGTTGATCATTGTCCAAACACGAATCATCAACAATGCTTCTCAGATCCGTGAAGAGCAATTCGGGCAACTGGTCAAGCGTTGTTTAATGCATGTGACCACACAGCTTGAAGAAGAGGAAATCAAGCAGTTTATCCTTTCCGAGCAATTCGGACAAGCTCCACTGTCGTATAACATGAACCGCCCCGACAAAGGGAAAATCAATCAGAAACAGATCAACTTTTCGGTAAACTTCACCCAAGACCCATCGTCGGGTAAAGTATTGGCACAAGCCTCGGTTCGCGAGAGCGACACAACCATCAACCTGAATGAAGGCGAAAGCATTCAGGATCCGGACATCTTCAAAAAGCTGGAACAGATGAGCGACTTCGAACAACAGCAATTTTTTGAAGCTTTTGCCAACCGCGATGTCATGAGCCGTAACTTCCGTTACCAGTTAATGCAAGCCAACAAACCCATCGAAGAACGAATCGACAAGAACCTTCTGAAAATGCTCTTACAACAGGAGTTCAGCCTGAACGGGATCAACCTCGACTACGAATATGCGGTAAAATCGTATAACCAGGGGATCGAGAAAACCATTCTCTGCTCCGATAATTATAAAAACGGAAAGAAAAAAGAGCACCAGACCCCGTTATTTCTGAACGATCTGGGCTCACAAAAGCCCAACTACCTGAAGGTCTATTTTCCACACAGCCAGAAAAGCTTCCTGGGTTCAATCAGTTACCTGGTTTATCCCACCTTCATTCTGGTGGCCCTCATCATTGGCATTTTCGCATACACCATTGCAATCATCCTGAAAGAAAAGAAATTATCGACCATCAAGAACGACTTCATCAACAATATGACCCACGAGCTAAAAACCCCGATTTCAACCATCTCGCTTGCGGCTCAAATGCTCAGGGACAATTCCCTCAACAATACAACCACCTCAATTGACCGGATCTCGGGTGTCATCTTCGACGAAAGCAAACGGCTGAGCATGCAGGTTGAGAAAGTGCTCCAAATGGCGATCTTCAATGAAGGCCGGCTGAAAATGAAGTTCAAGAATTTTGATATGCACGAGCTGATATCTACCGTGATCCAAAATTTCGAAATCAGGGTACACTCCGATAACGGAAAAATTACCTTCCTTCCCAACGCGACCGACTATACTATTTACGGCGACCACGTGCATATTACCAATGTTTTGTTTAACTTGCTCGATAATGCGGTGAAATATAGCAAAGAAAACCCTGAGATAGAAGTTATGACCGAAAATCATAAAAACAAACTGGTTGTTTCGGTCAAAGATCATGGGATCGGGATTGCCAAAGAGCACCAGAAACAGATCTTTGAACGTTTTTACCGGGTTCCGACTGGCAACCTGCACGATGTGAAAGGGTTCGGACTTGGATTACATTACGTATATAAAATTATTGAGGCCCATAATGGCACAATCGAAGTAGAAAGTGCGTTAAATAAAGGAACAACATTCATTATCAATTTTCCAATAACCAATTAACCATGGAAGCAAAAATAAAAATTCTTCTCGCTGAAGATGACGAAAACCTGGGATTACTTCTGAAAGAGTACCTTATCGCCAAGGGATATGAAACCGATCGTTACCCCGACGGAGAAGCCGCTTATCACGGTTTTATGCGCAACCAATACCACATTTGCCTGCTCGATGTGATGATGCCCAAAAAAGACGGCTTCACCCTTGCCAAAGACATCCGGCTACTGAATGCCGATATTCCCATCATCTTTCTGACCGCAAAAAACCTAAAAGAAGATGTTCTGGAAGGGTTCAAGATCGGCGCCGATGATTATATGACCAAACCATTTAGCATGGAGGAATTAATCTTCCGCATCGAAGCTATTCTTCGGAGAATCTCTGCCGATTCCCAGCCAATCGAACAGAACAATTTTCAAATTGGCATCTATAACTTCGACGTTCTGAAACAGATCCTTTCACACGAAGATGAGGAGGTAAAACTCACGACCAAGGAGTGCGACCTGCTAAAATTACTGGTAACCAACGCAAACAAAATACTCGAACGGAACTATGCGTTGAAAGCCATCTGGATCGACGACAACTACTTCAACGCCCGAAGCATGGATGTGTACATTACCAAGCTGCGCAAACACCTGAAGGACGACCCCAACGTTGAAATCATCAACGTACATGGGAAAGGATATAAATTAATTATGTAGATTTTAAACAGAAAGTGACAACTGTTTCAAAAAAGAAGTAACTTTCCTATTGAAAACAAGACCTGCAGCAAAGGCACTATAACCACTGTTGCAGTGAGAGATAGTTGTATTAATAACCTTAAAACGTAGAACTATGTCGAAAGAAAAGAACAAACAAAAAGAAACAAACAAAAAAGCTCCTGAAAAAAGCCTGAAAGAAAAAAGGCTGGCCAAGAAAGCCAAAGAAGAGAGCAAAAGGAACAGTTAAAAAATGCAATATTGCAGATAAAACCCCGGGAATCCCGGGGTTTATTTTTTTATTGATTTTAATCGAGTTTCAATACTGCAAGGAAAGCTTTCTGCGGCACTTCCACATTACCCACCTGCTTCATCCGTTTTTTACCGGCCTTCTGCTTTTCGAGCAGTTTCCGCTTACGGGTAATATCGCCGCCATAACATTTGGCCGTAACATCCTTACGTACCGCTTTCACCGTCTCGCGGGCAATAATCTTGGCCCCGATGGCTGCCTGAATGGCCACATCAAATTGCTGACGGGGAATGAGTTCCTTCAGTTTTTCGCACATACGGCGGCCAAACCGTTCAGCATTGTCGATATGGATCAGCGATGAAAGCGCATCAACCGGTTCACCATTGAGCAAAATATCGAGCTTGATCAACCGCGAAGGACGGTGATCGATAATGTGGTAATCGAACGAAGCATATCCCTTCGAAATGCTTTTGAGCTTGTCGTAAAAGTCGAAAACGATCTCTGCCAGAGGAATGTCGAACGAAAGTTCAGCCCGGTCAGAACTGATGTAGCTCTGTTTGATCAGGGTTCCCCGCTTGTCGAGGCAAAGGGTCATGATGGAGCCAATGTATTCGGTGCGGGTAATGATCAGTGCCCGAATGTAAGGCTCTTCAATCTCCTCAACCGTGGTGGAGTTTGGCATCCCCGAAGGGTTATAAATGGTATATTCTTCTCCTTTTTTGGTATGGACAATATATTCAACGTTGGGAACGGTGGTAATCACGTTCATATTGAACTCGCGGTCGAGGCGCTCCTGGATAATTTCCATGTGCAAAAGGCCGAGGAACCCGCACCGGAACCCAAAGCCCAGCGCCATCGACGATTCGGGTTCGTAGGTAAGCGATGCATCGTTCAACTGCAACTTTTCCATCGCGTTACGCAGCTCTTCATACTCATCGCTCTCAATTGGATAAACACCGGCAAACACCATGGGTTTCACTTCCTGAAAACCTTCGATCCGGGTGGTGCAACCATTTTTTACATGGGTAATGGTATCGCCCACTTTCACTTCCTTCGCTGTTTTGATGTTGGAAATGATATAACCCACATCGCCGGTAAGCATTTCGCTGCGGGGATACAACCCCATGCAGAGAACACCGATCTCGTCGGCCACATACTCCTTGTCGGTTGCGAAGAATTTCACCTTATCGCCTTTTCTCAGGAGGCCATTCACTATTTTAAAGTAGGTGATCACTCCGCGGAAGGCATTAAAAACCGAGTCAAAGATCAACGCCTGGAGCGGTGCTTCGGGGTCGCCGTTGGGAGATGGAATACCACGAATAATCCGTTCCATGATCACGTCAACCCCTTCGCCGGTTTTACCGCTGGCCCTGATGATTTCTTCCCGTTTGCACCCGATCAGTTCAATAATCTGGTCTTCGACAAGCTCTGGCATGGCGTTGGGAAGGTCTATTTTATTCAACACCGGTATAATTTCGAGGTCGTGTTCAATGGCCAGATAAAGGTTCGAAATGGTTTGTGCCTGAATTCCCTGGGTCGAATCGACAATCAGAAGGGCTCCTTCACAGGCCGCAATTGAGCGCGAAACTTCGTACGAAAAATCGACATGTCCCGGAGTATCAATCAGGTTCAGGGTGTACTCCTCGCCTTCGAAAGTATATTTCATCTGGATGGCGTGGCTTTTAATGGTAATGCCCCTCTCCTTCTCCAGATCCATGTTATCGAGCACCTGATCGGTCATATCGCGATCACTGATCGTGCCGGTGTACTGCAACAAACGATCAGCCAGCGTACTTTTCCCATGATCGATATGGGCGATGATACAAAAATTACGGATATTCTTCATTTGCAACCTCTAAAATACTGGTATACCGACTATTTTATCTATTCAATTAATTTTCGCAAAGATAACTGATTTTTTTAATCGAAAAAGGGGATTGTTTAACGTCTCGGATGCACCTAATTTCAATACAGATAACACAGATTCGTCGCTGGCTCCCTTTAATTAATAACCACAAATTGTCTCAAATTGAACAAATTGGTCACTGCCGCTCTGTGGTTAACCATAGATTGCACCGATTACCACAGATTAAAATCCGAGATCAACCGCATTCGAAGATCAGTTTCCTCCGCGTTCTTTACGAGTATCTAAAATCGAGCATCCGGAGAAAATCAGTGGCCATCAGCGTTCAACGATCCGTGTCATCCGGGTTCTATTTTCCGGACATCGGGCACCGAACTTCCTTTTTTTCACCTTTCCTCTTTTTTCTGACTTGTTCATAGGTTTTTGTAGAATAGATTTTCTTATTTTCGTAGCCTGAAAAATTTTGAAGTCAATAGTAATAACAACCTGTTCATTTCCAAATTAATCGTTTCCTTTTTTTGGGAACGCCTTATTACGGTTATAAGTAGAAATTTGGAATTTAAAATTTAGAATTTGATTCTATTATGGGAAGAGCATTTGAATATCGCCGTGCTGCGAAAGAAAAACGTTGGGGAATGATGTCGCGGGTTTTCCCTAAACTGGGAAAAGCCATTACGGTTGCTGCAAAAGCCGGGGTTCCTGATCCTGAAATGAATGCAGCATTGCGTACCGCCATCCAGAATGCCAAGGCGCAAAATATGCCCAAAGCCAATATTGACGCGGCTATTAAACGCGCCAGTGGTAAAGATACCGAAGCGTATATGGAAGAGTTATACGAAGGCAAGGGGCCTTTTGGGGTGATGATCCTTGCCGAATGTCTGACCGACAACCATGCCCGCACCGTTGCCAACATGAAATGGATTTTCAACAAATGGGGCGCCGGGCTTGCTCCTTCCGGGTCAATGGTCAACATGTTTTCGCGCAAAGCAGTTATCCAGTTCGAAATGCCATCGGGAAAAGACAAGGATGAACTCGAAATGGAACTGATCGACGCCGGACTGGAAGAACTCTCCGAAAGCGAGGGTACCTGTTTCGCCTATGCCGATTATACCGATTTTGGCTCGCTGACCAAAGCTTTCGAAGACCTGAAAATTGAAATGCAGAAAGCTACCCTGCAGTATGTACCTACGGCTCCCATTGAGCTCAGCGAAGAGCAGATGGAAGAGATCGAAAAACTGATCGACAAAATTGAAGAGGACGACGACGTTCAGCAGGTATTTACCAACATTGCATAAGAATCAATTCGATAAAAAAACGAGTCAATGCGCTTGCTTTGACTCGTTTTTTTATCATCATTTTTTTGCAATAAAACAGATTGTTATAATCTTCGTCTGTTGGTTCTTCCCCCAATTTCAATACATTTGCGCGATTTTTCAAACAGCTCAATGAACATTACTTCAACCGATTTCCTCTTTTTTTCAGTTGGCTTTTTTGCCCAGATGCTCTTTTTCTCGCGCAACATTGTGCAATGGTTTCATTCTGAGAAAGCCGGAAAGATATTATCGCCTCTGATTTATTGGCAAATAAGTTTATGCGCCTCCATTACCATGATGGTATATGGTATCCTTCGGAAAGATTTTGCCATCATTCTCGGGCAATTCATCACCTTCTTCATCTACATCCGCAACCTTCAGTTGCAACAGAAATGGAAAGTTATTCCACCATACTTCCGAATAGCGATTGGTATGATGCCTCTTGCCTGTCTTGCATGGATTTTGTTTTCGGGCAGCAACAACCTGACTCAGATTCTCGGAAATGAAAAAATACCCCAATGGCTGATGATCCTCGGAATTACCGCTCAGGTAACATTTTCATTCCGATTTGTCTACCAGTGGCTGGTGTCTGAAAAAAACAAGAAATCGGTATTACCAGTTGGGTTTTGGATAATCAGCATAACCGGTGCCTCGCTTACCATAACCTATGCAATTATCCGGCTCGACCCGGTCCTCATCGTCAGCAACCTTGGCGGATTAGCCATGTATTCGAGGAACCTTGTTTTGCATTACACCGGGAAAGGTATTTTATCGACCAGCCCACTAAAGGCAAGGAACTAACAATGATAAAAAATTATCTTATCAATAGGTCGTATTCCCAGTGCAGTGATTTCTCACTTCGCAGCGGTAAGGATAACACACCCGGTAATGTAAGGGTGACACACTCGGGGCTATGAGGATGACCCACTCGGGGCAGTGAGGGTGACACACCCGGGGCTATGAGGGTGGCACACTCGGGGCAGTGATCATGCCGGGATGCATACATCCATTATGCAGGGATG
>DAOQAB010000017.1:17291-22483 GCA_035353695.1 Prolixibacteraceae bacterium | reverse complement strand
GGGATGCATACATCCATTATGCAGGGATGGGAACACACACTGTGAAGGGATGGGAACACACTCCTTGCGGGGATGGACGCAGATAGTGTGTGCCGATGGGCACAGATTCCGTGTGTCCATGGACGCAGATACCGTGTGCCGAGGGACGCAGACCTTGTGCGCCTTTGGGCACATAAGGTGGGTAGAAATGCACGGAACCTGACAATGCGATTGTCCCATCCGGGACAAAACCTTTCCTGTGTACGAATACACTCCATTTACAATGCGATTAAAAATCGCATCTCCCAATCCCGGTTTCCGGTCTCCGGTCTCCGGTCTTCTCTCTTTTTCTCAATTAACCGTTTAAAAATTACGCTGCTTCGGGAACTTTTTATATTTTAGCCATTGAATTGATTAGGCACGAATCTTCAACCTTTTTTTTGAAGTGTTTGGGCCGTAATTCGGTCCGGAGGGAAGTTGCGGAATGCCCGACAGACCGACAAAACTGAACAAATGAGCGTGTGCGGTAGTGTTAACTGGTGTAGGATCGGAAGGCTGGTTGTGATAGTCAATCTGCTGTTATGTTCTGTTATTGCCCAGGCTCAAAACCTCCCGCCGGTAGTGAACCGGGGCATTCCCAACCAACATGCGGTGGCCGGATCATCCTTTTCGTACACTTTTCCTGGTACCGCTTTTAAAGATGCCAACGGCGATAATCTAACCTATACCGTTACGAGCTCCCCTGCCGGGGCTTCTATCAGCGGAAGGAAAATCACCGTAACCCCAGGTGCAGAAGGATTAATTACGGTAACTGTTATTGCCAGCGATGGTTTCCTTTCGGCATCCACCACGTTCACCATTACCGTTCACGCTGCAGGCACAAGCTACGCCGCCTTTACCATGGATGTCAACACCGGGTGCGATTTCCTCTCGGTACAGTTTATCAACCAATCATCGATTAATGCAACCCAATATAGCTGGGATTGGAACCTGGGTAACGGGAACCACTCAAACCTGCCAAACCCGTCAGCCATCTATACCAAGCCAGGAAGTTATGACGTTACGCTCACGGTTACAGACAATACCGGCCAAACCTATACCTATTCGGATGGTGTAACAGTGAATGAAAGCCCAAAGCCTTCCATCGATGAAAGCAACATCAAAGACGATTGCGAACCCTATGACGTGACACTAACCTCGAACGGCGATGCGGGAATTTATTACCACTGGTATTGTGAAGAGTTTCCGGCACCCATAAACCGTTATACAACCGACGGTTCGATTTCCCTTTCGGAACTGAAAAACAACACCTACAACGTTGAACTCAAAGTGACCGATGCCAATGGCTGCACGGGAAGCGCAATTTATCCATCTCTTTTTGTGGTTTATGACCAGCCACAAGCTAGTTTTACCTACCACAAGGACGATGGTTGCAAAGCATCAAGTACCACTTTCACCAATACCTCCACCATAGAAGGTAGCACCATTACCGGCCATTTATGGACCATTGACGGGGTACAGGTCGGAACGGACCAGAACTTAACCAACAACTTTCCGAAAGCAGGTCGCTATGCTGTTTCTCTTACCGAAACTTCGGCCAATGGGTGCGTTTCGAACACCTATACCGATACGGTAAAGTTTAACGAAAATAATTCAGCCAGTTTTAAATTTTCCCCAGAACAGGTATGTAAGGGAACACCTGTTAACTTTACCCCGAAAAATGTTTCTCCTGGAGTCTCTGGCTATAGCTGGAATTTTGAAGGCACGACTGTTTCAGGGGCTAATCAGACCTGGAATTTTAATAATGCCGGCGATAATAAAGTAATCCTAAAAACCAGTTTCAACGACGGTTGCGTGATCACTGCAGACAAAACCGTACCTATCGACAGCATTGTGGCCGACTTCAGTTATTCCGTTACCGGAGCTTGCCTTGATAATTTTACGCTCAGCTTAAGCGACCAGTCAGCCTCGATGATTGGCGCAGCAATTACCTCGGTGAAATGGTTAAAAGACAGGGGTGATGGGACTTTCCAGCAAATTAATCCCCCTCTGACCGGGCAAAAAGCCGGTATTTACCGGATAAAACTGGAAGTTACAGATGCCACGGGGTGTAGCAGTTGGGTAACAAAGGACATTACAATCACCAACTCGTCGCTCAGTTTTTCAATCGATGGGGCCACTTCGGGTTGTGCCGGTGCAGAAGCAAACAACTTTAGCCCCAATTTTCAATCGAATTATGATAGCATAACCCATTATTCCTGGGATTTTGGAGATGGAAACACCAGCACGGAAGCGAACCCAACCCACACCTTTGGCAACGGGAATTTTACTGTATCATTGAATGTTACGACCAAAAACGGCTGCCCCTATAGTTATATGAAAAATAATGCGGTACAGTTTGCCGATCCTCCGGTAATTGACAGCATCCAAATGATTCAGAATAATTATTGTATGAATTCGGGGGTGACTTTTAACACCTATTACACACCCGGTACCGATCAGGTTCAATACACAACCACCGAAATCCCGGTTACACCGGAAGAGGTGGAAGTCGACGGCACCAGCTATACCTATAATCACCCATTTAACAATTTTGGCACCTTTAAACTCACGGCGATCGCCATCGACAACGGTTGTCCTTCGGCCCCTGTTAGCGTAAACAACATCCGGATCGACGGGCCAAAAGCCAGTTTCTCCACGGCAAATTCCTTTTGCAATGTTAAGGATGTCCATTTCAGCAACGAGACAACCCCTGCTGTTGCTACCAATCGGATCTATTTGTGGAATTTTGGCGACGGAAACAGCAGCACTGAAACCTCGCCAAACCACACCTATTCTGATGCCGGGAACTATACCGTTTCGCTCACGGCCACTGATACCGTTTCGGGTTGTTCCGACAACTATACGCAACCCATCCAAATCTTCACCTTCGACAATACCGCAAGCGACATCATTTCGGTATCCGACAATTCGGATTGTGCCCCGTTGGAAAATGTTTTGTTTACGGCCAACGTAAAAGCCTCTGACAACTTTAACAATTACGCGCTGGTGTGGAATTTTGGCGATGGCACACCGGACACCACAACCAACTTCCCCTCGGTTAATCATACGTTCGAAAAACCGGGGATCTACCACCCGATACTGCATATAACCGGCAATGGATGCGATTTTTCGGCCAGTTCCGATCCGGTTACCGCCCAGGGAACCAATGTCGATTTTTCGATTTCTACGCCGGTTTGTATGGACTCGCCGGTAAATTTCACCAATAAGTCGGTCCCGACAGTTGGCGGAACAGCCTCTGGTTTTGAATGGAACTTCGACGGGGTGATTTTGAATGCACCAAGCCCGGGAGATGCCACTTATACCTATATCAGCGAAGGCACCAAAACCGTTTCACTGAAGATTACCGATTCGAATGGTTGTTCCGGCACCCTTTCAAAAACCGTCACCATCGAACCTTTCAGCGCCGGCTTTACGGCCAGCAGCACAACGGTGTGTGAGGGGAATGCAGTAACCTTTACCAATACATCCGAAGGAGATAACCTGACTTACCACTGGGATTTTGACGGAGACGGAACCGATGACATGGTCACTTCCAGCAATGAAGAGGTCAGCCATATCTATAACACGCCCAACGATTACACAGCTACACTGAGAGTGACCACCGCCAATGGCTGTACTAAAACGGACAAGCAAACCATTCACGTAGTACATGCTTCGGCAGAATTTACAGCCGCCACCACCGAAATCGGATGTGCCCCGGCCGATGCTTCCTTTATACCCGTGGCCGTCGAAGCCGATGTGGAAAGTTACTGGTGGGACTTTGGCGATGGCATTACATGGGAAGGCAGAGAAGCGACCCACCGCTATTATACCCCCGGAACGTACACTGTTTCACTCACCATCACCTTTAAAGCAGGTTGTAATACGACGGCAACAAAAGTGATTACCGTCGATGGAGCCAAAGGGGTATTGAACTATTCCGGAGCACCTTCATGTGCGCCCAATGAGGTGGAGTTTACCCTGACCGATATGTGGAGTGTGAACTCTATTTTGTGGGACTTTGGAAACGGCATTACGAAAACCGACTCGGTTCCTGATAACACAGAAACCTATTCGACCACCTATACCTATACCGGCACAGGCTATACCAAACCCAGTGTCATCCTGACCAGCAACAGCAGTAAATGCTCAAAAAGTTTTGCCTACGAGAAAAACAGTTCCGGCGATAAGGATCCGGTGAATATTTACACCAGCACACCACCAGTTGCCGCGTTCACAACCAATTACAACGATATTTGCCAGGGAGTACCCATCCAGTTTACCGACAAAAGTACCCAAACCGATTCAGTCTATCCAGCCCAAAAATGGTACTGGGATTTTGATGATGCAGATGGTGCAACCGACACCCTTCATCAAAACCCGACCCATGCCTACAACCAGGTGGGAAGTGTTATTCCGCAACTGGTTATTTACAATGCACTGGGTTGCAGCGATACGGTTACCGGCAATTTAAAAATAGAAGATATTACTCATGTTACGGCAACGATTGAAAACCCATCTTCCGACAATGCATTGATTTGCCCGGAAATAAATACAGATTTTTCAGGATCTGCCAATTCGCTAAACGGCCCGATCACCGGCTGGATATGGAATTTTGGCGATGGAGGAAACGCTGCAGGGCAAAGCGCAACCCATTCTTTTGAGAAAACACACCGTGGCGAAACACTCGAAATTTTGCTGGTCGCCACCGACGATAAACTTTGTTCCGATACCGCATACCGCACGGTAGCAATTAACAGTCTAAAGGCCGACTTCGGGTACAGCCCGCAACCTGCATACCGGGGCGGCTCTGTTGACTTTTTCGATCAATCCGCAACTTCACCGGGTGATCCGGTTACTTCCTGGAGATGGAGCTTTGAAAATGGTTCACCCCCAAGTGTCTATAACATTCAAAATCCCAAAAATATAAGCTATGAAGACATTAACAGGGATGGCAATGCGGTAATGCTCGAAATTGAATCGGATATGGGTTGTACCGATGATGTAACCGTTTTGTTGCCGGTACTGAACAACCCTCCGGAGCTGGAATCATTTAATATCAAAACATTAATTGATGCCCGTCACTATTTCAAAGTTGATGATTTTAAATACCACTTCACCGATAAGGATGCGATTGTGGGGCAAGAGATGCAGGGAATTCAGATTATTAG
>DAOQAB010000017.1:2508-17191 GCA_035353695.1 Prolixibacteraceae bacterium | reverse complement strand
CCACTAAAACAGGATGAGGTTCAAACCATATCTCAAAAGGACTTTTTAGATCACTACTACGATTCCGATAAAAACGATTCGCCCGATAAGTTCTATCTCGAAATTCCATCGGGACTGGATGGTACATTCAAGATCAACGGAACGGTTGCTGCCACAGGAACCAACACCCTATCTTATGGAGACCTTGTTTCGGTGACTTTTACCCCCACAACAGGATATGAAGGGGAAATTGATGTGGTGTGGGGCATCTCCGACGGGCAGGATGAAGGGACGGCCCACATTATTTTCAACTTTGTAAACGCCCCGCCAGTTGCCAACGATTTCTCGGTTACCGGCGATGAAGACAAAGCCATTAAATTCCTGACCACTGATTTCAGCAACAGACCTCCGTTTGAAGATGCGGACGGGAAGGATGTACTTACTGAAATTGAGATTGAAACCCTTCCGGAGAACGGATATTTAACCTTTAAAGGAGACACGCTGGACGGGCCATTTTCCTTATCGTCCGATCAGATTAATCTTCAGCTGCGGTTTGTCCCCAACGAAGACTGGTTTGGAACCACTTCGTTTACCTATAAAGTTTCTGATGGTACCGACTGGTCGAACAACTCGGCCACAGTATGGATTACCATTGCCCCGGTAAACGATGCACCGGTTGCTGAAAATGATCATTACCCGATACTGGAAGACGAAACGCTCAGCAGTGTAAACGTGCTCGACAACGACACCGATGTGGACGACATCCGCGACAGCCTTCGGGTTTCCATTACCGATGAAGGGAGTGCCGGCGGACACGGTACAATTGCACTCGACACCCACGGAAACCTGACCTACCAGCCGAAACTGAATTTCAATGGAACCGTTAGCTTTACCTATACGGTTTGCGACACCTCCGATGCCTGTGCCACCGCCACGGTGACTATCGATGTTGCTCCGGTAAACGATCCGCCGGTAGCTAAAAACGACACCATCACCATTTTTGATGATACCAAATTCTATGCGTCGGCCGATTCTACCCGGCTGCTGTTCAACGACTACGATCCGGAAGGCGATTCGATCTACCTTACCCAAATTGCTGCGGGTTATCCCGGCGACACCATTTGGGGAAATTCAGGGAAAATTGTTGTCCATCCCAACGGGGATTACATCTATTTCCCCGACTCGGCCACTGTAGTTAAACTCAAAGAGAATGAAGTTTTTATTGACAGTTTCCAGTATGTCGTTGCCGACTATCCGGAGGGATTGCCCTCTTCGGCGCAGTTGCTGATCCGCATCAACGGGTTGAACACACCTCCATCGCCAAAAGATGATTATGTGTCTGTTAATGAGAATGACATTCTTGATTATACTCCCGCATTCACCCTTCTTTTAAACGATGCAGATCCCGAGGGTGATTTGCTAACCGTTGTTGCCGTCAACGACAGTGTAACCGGTCCGCTGACAAGTGCCAGCGGTATCTTTAACTGGAAACCCGACGGGGAAATATACTACCAGCAGGGGGCTGACAACAAACTTTTCGATTACCTGGCCGATGGCGACACCCTTCGGATTCAATACACCTATACGGTTTCCGACGGACACGGCAAAAAAACAGAGCGCAATGCCCGGCTAAACCTTTTGGTCATTGGGAAAAACGATCCACCGAAAGCAGTAAACGATGCCATCAGCCTGCTCGAAACCGACGACATCTTTGTTAGCGACTCGCTGACCAACCTGCTGGTTAATGATTCGGATGTCGACCAGGGAGATTCCATTTTTATATCAAAAGTAAACCAGTCGGTTGCCGACTCGATGGAAGGCAGGTATGGAACCCTTCACTGGAAAGGCGACGGAAGCTACTACTATACCATAAACCATGGAGCAACCGACTCGCTTTATAGCGGTGAACCTGCGGAAGACCTATTCCCCTATACATTAAGGGATAAAATAGGCGCTACATCGGTAAGTGCCGGTATTTTAACCATTACCATCTTTGGTGTTGACGACCTGCCCAATGCGGTAAACGACACCCTAAGGATGAAAGAGGATGATGATTCCGGAATGCTCACCGCAGGAGATAACGGTTTACTCGATAACGACTTCGATGTGGATGGGGATAGCCTCACCGTAACCAGCATCAACGACTCGAGCCAGAAAACAGTGGTTACCCAATACGGAACCCTTACCTGGGATGCGCTGGGCAATATTGGTTTTATCATCGACCGGGAAGCTGCCGATCCGTTGCGTGTTGGTGAGATTGCCCTGGATTCGGTGCGCTATTTTACCAAAGATCCATCGGGAGGCGAAAGCAGCGCCATGCTCTATCTCCTGATTGAAGGTGAAAACGACAATCCAACAGCAGTTAACGATGACATTTTCATTACCGAAGATACCATCTCGGTTTCAGGGAATCGTGCGGATAACACTTCGCTTCTCTCCAACGATTCAGATATTGATGGCGATTCCATTTTTGCCACACAAATCAACGGGCTAACCGACAAAACCGTCGTTGGACAGTATGGTGAGCTGATCTGGGATTCGACCGGTTCGTACACCTATAACGTCTTCCGTGAAATTGCCGACACGCTGGCCCAGGGGGAAATTGCTTTTGACACCTTTCCTTACATTCTTTCCGACATTCACAGCGGAACCGACACGGCCAACCTGATCATTCAGATTACCGGAGTAAACGACCCTCCGGTGGCAATGCCCGACTCCAATTCGACCCTCGATATTGCCCCGATTATCGTCAGGGTAAGCGATACAACCAATGTACTTTACAACGATTTCGATATCGATGGCCGCCAGCGGAAACTTACAGCCATTAACCAGAGCGACAATACCATGGCCAGAGGCAAATTTGGAATGCTCTCGTGGAACAACGACGGAGGCTACATCTACAAGCCCGACTCCGCTTTTGCGGTAAGCTTGCGCCCGTTGGTTCAGGTAACCGACACCTTTACCTACCGGATGAGAGATGAATGGTTTGCTGCTGACTCGACCATTCTCCAGTTGACTATTGTGGGAATCAATAATCCGCCAATTGCCAAAAACGACACCTTGAAAATTTTTGAAGACGAACTTTCAAAACAGCTCGATCCACCGGGATTGCTGAAACCCAAAAATGTTCAGGATCCCGATAAAGACGTATTGAAACTGCTCACCATGAATGCCTCCCACAGCGACTCGATTGCTGGCCGATATGGATACATCCGCTGGAACAGCTCCGGTGAAGTCACCTATTACAACAATCCGGAGGTTGTCAATCTGTTGGGGCACGAACAGGTGGTAACCGAAATGTTCAGCTATACGGTGGTCGATGAGGGCGGTTTAACGTCCCGTGCCAACCTGGTGGTAAAAATCATTGGAGAAAATGATTCCCTGATAGCCAACAGAGATGTTGGAGAGACCAACGAAGATTCTCTTCTGAAATACAATGTGGTTAGAAATGACACCGATCCGGACTATAACGGGTTAGGTAATTTTGACTATTCATCATTGACCATTGTCAAAGGGCCGATCCATGGACAAGCATCCCGAAACAGCGTAACCGGAGAAATTTATTATTTTCCCGATAAAGATTTCTACGGAATGGATAGTCTGATCTATCAGATTTCCGATACCGGTATACCAGTATACAGTGATACGGCATGGTTTGTAATCAAAGTCAATCCGGTGAACGATCCTCCGGTGGGTACCAATCTGGTATTACGTACCCCCATGAATACCCCTGTTGGATTTAACTATCAGGATCAGGTAACCGATGTGGACGACGGTGTTGATCCAAATTCGCTCGGTTTACCTTCGAACAATCAGTTAAAGAAGAACGGAGATCAGATCAATTATACACCGGAACCAGATTTCACCGGAACCGATGAGTTCATCTATTCGATGAAAGATTTATCCGGAGCGGCAGCTTATGTGATTGTCACCGTCATCGTGGGCAATGAACAATCGACCTACAGCGCCGCTGACGATTACACTTCGACCTGGGAAGAGACACCGGTTGAAATCCCGATTCTCGAAAACGACACCATCGGAGGGGAAACACCCGATCCGAGAACCGTTCAGATCAAGGTATTCCCCAAAAACGGGGTGGCAACGTATAATGTTACCACGCAGAAAATCCATTACGAACCCGATAAGGATTTCAACGGGATTGACCAACTGGAATACATGGTCTCGTCCGGACCAGGCAACTGGAGCTCTGCAGAGGTTTATATCAATGTTTCTCCGTTGAACGATCCAATGGTTGCCAACGACGATCTGGCCGAAACCATTACCGGTCAGCGTGTGAACATTCCAATTCTGGCAAACGATTTTGACCCGGAAAACCAGATTGATACCGCTTCATTCCAGCTACTTCTTTCCCCAAAACATGGCAGCCAGAATTATTTCTATTCCACGGGGCTGTTGAAATATACCCCGGAAGATGGTTTTGTTGGGCTGGATACCCTTATTTACCGGATATGTGATTTGGGTACCGGGAAAACCTGCGACAGCGCCCGTGTGATTGTTGTGGTTAAAGCCGAAAATGTTGTTTTTGCGGCTAAAAACGACACCTGCTCGACCAACCAAAACACGCCATGCACCACTGCTCCGCTAACCAATGATGACGTTTCGGCCGATCCGGGATCCTTCTCGGTACTTGGCGGTCCCGACAAAGGAAGAGAAACCACCAACACCAACCACACGGTAACCTATTCGCCGGAAGATAATTACCATGGACCCGACTGGATGCAGTACATTGTTTCCGACTCGTCGGGGAACTGGGACGCTGCCGAGATCAACGTTTGGGTTAATCAGGTAAACATTCCCCCGGTTGCAGTAAACGATACCGCCATGGTAACCCAAAACAGTTTCAAAAGGCTGTATGTACTGGAAAACGATTACGATACCGATGGCACCCTCAACCAATCAACCCTGGCAATTACCGGAAACGGACCAAAATCGGGAACGGTTGAAATTGATAACAACACCGGAACCATTCTCTACAAGCCGCTTGTCAACGAGGGAACCGACAACTTTACCTATACCATTTGCGACAACCAGAACAGTTGCACGCAAGCCTCGGTGCATGTGACCATTGAACTCGACACAATGATTTACGTTTACCGCACCACCTACGAAGATACTCCCGACACCATCGACCTGATGTCGGAACTGGCCCGGTACAATCTGTCATTCCCAATCACAAGCCATTCCGAAGAGCTGGCGCCGAAACGGGGCAGCTACTCGTTCATCAACAACAATACGAACCTGATTTATACTCCCGGGAAGGATCAGAACGGGAACGATGTGTTCTGGCTCGATGTCTGCGGAAGCCAGTGTGCTTACCTGCGGATCTACTACAAAATTATTCCGGTGAACGATGCTCCGGTTGCCGTCGACGACACCATCCACTGGGACAATGCCCCGGGAGCCAAGGTCATCACCTTCGATTCGTTACTGGTAAACGACTACGACGTTGACGGGGATCCGATATTCCTGACCGACAGTGTAATTCAAACCGGGTTCAACGGTATGCAGGTAACCTTTAACAGCGACAGCACCATTACCATTACGGCCGACAGCATTCAATGGTGCTCGGCATGGTTTACCTACGAAATCAGGGATGCCGAATATGCCGACACCGCGACGGTTTGGATATGGCCCAAACTCGAAGGGATTAAGGCAAACAACGATCGAAGCACTGTATACGAAAACAGCACCGAAAACCGGATCGACGTACTGATTAACGACCAGTTTGTCGACAATCAGCGTTGTACCATCGACACAGTGATCATCACCACCCCGCCACAACACGGAGCAGCCATCGGAACCGATGACAACTTCGTTGATTATAAACCGGCACGGCACTTCTTTGGAGTTGATTCCCTTCAATACCAAATTATTGATATTTGGGGGCAAAAGAGCACGGCTTGGCTTTACCTTGAGGTGATTGAGCGAAATACCCCACCCGATGCCGTCGACGATAATATTACTGCCACATTCGGGCAAGTAACCGACATTCCGGTGCTGGTGAACGATTTCGACCCCGATGCCGTTGGTGCCGACGGGGATCCAACTGCGCACATCGATTCTGCGCTGACCCGTCTGTCTGTTGGGACGTACCCGCTATTCGGCACGGTTGAATTCGATCCGCTGACATACCATTTTATATATACACCGGATGCAACCAGTTGCGAACCCGACTCGTTCCAATACACCATTTATGACAACGAAGGTGGTTCCGACAGCGCCATCGTCCATATCATCATGGAAGAAGCGCCGCTCTTTGCCAACTCCGATTTCAAGAAAACCTATCCGGGCGTTGAGGTCGAAATTGAGCCCCTGCAAAACGACTCCGGCTACTTTGTGCCCGAAGAGACCACCCATACCATCCCGATGAACATCCATGGCAGTGTAAACTGGAACTCACAAAATGTGGTCACCTATATTCCGGACAGAGACTTTATCGGGCGCGACAGCATCCCCTACACGATTTATTCACCTTGCGGAAACGCGAAAACAACCTATATTATATTCTCGGTTGAACAGTTGCGTGTTCCGGAGATTATTTCACCCAACAACGACACCAAAAACGATGTGCTGATCATCGAAGGCATTGAATACTTCCCCGATAACCTGTTGCAGATTTACAACCGGTACGGGCACATTGTGTACGAGAAAAAGGGATATACCAACGAAAACGGGCAAGGTTGGGGTGGTTATTCAAACAAAGGAAGCCTGGGTGGCAACAAACCATTGCCCGCAGGAACCTATTACTATACATTAATTTATAACGAAGGAAGAAACCGGCAGGCCGGATTTGTTTATCTGTTCTGGTGATGTCCTAATGATGAAGGTTAGAAAAAACATAGGGATCCTAAAAGTTACAGCACTGCTGATGGTGTTGTTCATTCTGCAGGGGAAGGAAGCCTGGTCGCAGCAAGACCCGGTTTATACCCAGTATATGAACAATATTATGTCAGTAAATCCAGCCTATACTGCCGTGCGCGGTGTTGGCAGTTTTTCGGGTGTATTCCGCAACCAGTGGGTTAACCTCGACGGAGCGCCAAAATCGGCATCACTCACTTGTAGTATGCCCATCGACAGCCTCCACATGGGACTCGGAATCGACTTTCTTCACGATTATACGGTGCCCTTAACAACCACCGCCTTATTCCTCAACTACTCCTACCGGATTAAAGTTGCCAGCAATTCAACCCTGAGTTTTGGGTTAAAGGCCGGGGTCAACTACCTCGATGCGCGACTGACCAATCTATACCGCTACCACCTCGACGATGAGTACATTCTGGGCAATGGCGATTTCAAAAAGCCATTTTTCAACGCAGGAGTCGGATTGTTCTGGTTCAACGATAATTTCTATGCGGGTTTTTCTATTCCCCGGTTGCTCGAAAACAACTACACCAAAGGAGAGACGACGGTTGAAAATACCAGCCACGAAAGCCGGCACTATTTTTTGCAGGGAGCTTACATGGTCAACCTTTCACCGGAAATATCGTTTAAACCCGGCATCATGACCATTATGACAGCCGGTGCCCCGGTAACTGCCGATTTCGATTTTTCGTTCCTCTTCCATCAGCAAATCTGCTTTGGGATGATGTACCGCATCAGCGATGCTCTGGGCGGATATATGCAGTTCCAGTATAAAAACATGAAACTGGGATTTTCGTACGACTATAGCCACACCCGGATCCACGAATTCCAGTCAGGAACCTTTGAAGTGATGCTCCGTTACGATTTCAAAACCAAAGGAAGACAGGTTTTTCCGTTGCCGATGTTTTAATGTACCCAAGAAAATTTTCGGAACTAATTTGCAGAAAAGATATAAATTTGTCTATCCGGTTTGAATAAAGAGGCAAGATACTACATCAAAAACAGATAAGATGTCCGACACAAAACTGAAATCTTTCACCATTAAAGGTTATAAAAGCATCAAGGCAATCGAAATGTTTGAGCCTCGGTCGATCAATATTTTAATTGGCCCGAATGGCTCAGGGAAAAGCAATTTTATTTCTTTTTTTAAATTCCTGAGCTGGATGCTAAATTCAGACGGTAAACTTCAGGAATATGTCGGCTATTTAGGAGGAGCAAATGATCTGTTGCACGATGGCGCAGATGTCACCAAAAGCATTGACGCCCATATAGCGATAGAAACTTCCGCCGGAGTAAACGAATACCTTTTCAGCCTGATGTTTGCGAAACCAGATAAGCTGGTATTCAGAGAAGAAAAATACCGCTTTTCAGATAAGCAAATACAGGGTGAACCTCGT
This sequence comes from Prolixibacteraceae bacterium, assembly GCA_035353695.1. Classification (GTDB taxonomy): domain Bacteria; phylum Bacteroidota; class Bacteroidia; order Bacteroidales; family Prolixibacteraceae; genus CAYMTR01. Next base: position 8,933 of record DAOQAB010000017.1, on the reverse strand, counting down.
TGGAGTTCTTGTGGTGTCGCCCATGAAGAAGCGAATTTGCCTCAGGTTTCAAATCTAACGGCAAATACGATCCTGAATCTTTTAAGAAAACTCATTGTATACCAGTTTCACAACACCAGCGACACTGCACCCATGCGGCTTAAATGGTCTTCCGCCGATGGAAGATGGCTGAAACAAAATGGTGAAAATCTGGGAAGTTTTCTATTCCGTATACAGAATGAGGAAAAAGCTTACTACTGGCGAATTGTCAAATATATCCGTTTGGTTTTGCCTTTTTTTGATGATTTTGAGTTGTATGATGAATTCGGACAGATTCTTCTGCGATGGAAAGAAAAAGGAACAAATAAAGTTTTCAACGCAGGGCAGGCTTCGGATGGAATGCTACGAACAATCGCCCTGATAAGCCTCCTTGCCCAGAATCCGAAAGACTTACCAACCGTTTTATTTTTAGACGAACCGGAATTAGGATTGCATCCAAGTGCGATTGATGCCGTTGCTGGCCTGATTAAAGCTGCATCCTTTCATTGCCAGGTCTTTATCGCCACACAATCAGTAAGTTTTGTCAACAATTTTGACCTCAACGATTTAATCGTCATTGAAAGAAATGGCAGAAGTTCTGAATATAAACGTCCGGATAAAGAAAGTTTGCAGGTTTACCTTGAAGAATTCTCTACCGGACAAATCTGGGAAAAAAATATCATTGGAGGGCGTCCATGAAATACCTGAATATAATTGTGGAAGGCAGCACCGAAGAAGCATTTGTCAATGATGTTTTGGTTAAACATTTTGCACAATTAAACATCTTTGTTTCAGCCCGAAAAATAAGAACCGGATGGGATAAGTCTGCCAATAAGCCATCGAAAGGCGGAATGCTTAACTATTCAAAATTTCGTAACGATGTATTGCGATGGATCGAATCGGATAAAAATCAACCTCAATTTTGGTATACCAGTATGATTGATTTGTACGCGTTTCCCAAAGATAATTTAAGCCCATACACCGATCAAATTCAATCCATTAACGATCCATATCAAAAAATCAACACATTAGAACAGGCAATTGCCCGTAATATTAATCATCCACAGTTTATTCCGTATGTTCAACTACACGAGTTTGAAGCTTTTTTACTGGTTAATCCCGACATGCTCCTCGCCATGTATCCCAATGAACAAACAGCAATCAACCAGTTAAAAAAAGAGACAAACAACAAAAAACCCGAGGAGATCAATGAATCCCAGCAAACTGCACCCTCAAAAAGAATTATCAAGTATCTGCCAGCCTATGAAGGACAAAAAGCCCAGGTTGGACCAATGGTTGTCGAGGATATAGGGTTAACAGCCTTGAGGCTCAGATGCACTCATTTTAATGATTGGATTACCAAACTTGAAAACATCTGAAAACAGGGATAATTTATCCAAACATTCACCTATATCTATTGTATCAATTCCTACCGCTTCTTCAGCTCACCAAGTACCTTTGTAAAGTTTTTCATGTCCCCGTTTTCGGGCTCCACGGCACGGTAAATGGCAAGAATCTGTTCCAGCTTTCCGGCATCACCGGCCGTAGCAAACCGGTTCGACAGGGTATAACAGACAATCCCCAGGTATCCCTTGAGCCGCCGGTAGGTCATGTTGGAAAAGGTGTTTGGCTCGGTTGCAATTTTTGAGTTCAGGTTACCAATCTCCTTTTTCCACCAAATGGAATCTTTCGACAACAGGGCATTATCGTACCCTTCCCGTACCTTCATCTCAAAACGCAGATTCTTTGCCAGTTCATTCTGCTGCTGCAAAAAAGCATCGTCCCCGGCAAGTTCACTGCTCAGGGAACCAAAAGAACCTTTCTTCTCAAAAACCGGTGAATTGGCCAGATTGCGGGCAATCATCGCCGCCTTGATCGCGCTTCCGTTTTGTGCCAACGATTCAATCGTGGTTTTTTGTTTGGCTACATATCCGTCAATCATCGATTTCAAAGGAAGGCAATCGCTGGTTTTTTCGGTTGAAAGCATAAAAAAGCCAACCGCATTGGACAGCACCCCATTGTCGGGCCATTGGTGCGAAGCTTCGGTCAGTTCAATCAGCAGGTTCGCCGGAGTTTGATCCGGGTTCAGGATATAACGGGCGGTTTCGATGAAATTAAAATCGTCCATGCCAACAATCGACATCAACGGGCATTTTACCGCGGCAATCTGCTCCGGTGTAGCCAGCGCACCACAGGCCAGAACCCCATCGACCCGGTGGTTCGTCGAATAAGCAATGGCCATACGCGCCCCTCCCGAAAAACCACCAATAAAAATTGATTCACCAACCGGATATTTTTCTTTCACATCGCCGATAAGTTCCCCCAAAGCCCTGTTGAAATCGCCATATCCATTTTTGATCCGATTGGAACAGACCACAACCACTTTATACGTCCGCGCAGCTTCTTCGAACTTTTCAACCGCAAACTTTCCTGCCCCATGGGAATCGATGATCACCAGCAACGGCAAAGCGGAACAGGATTTATCAACCGAAGGGACAAAAACCTGATACGTATGCTGAAGATTGATTTTGCAGGTGTCGGCATGACACACCTCTCCTTGCGGGTTTGTACCTTTCACACGCTGGCCGCATGATGCCACCCCCCAGAAAAGAACCAGGCATATCCACCAGAAAGAAAAAATATTTTTGCTCATAAACTTAATGAATCCGCTTTTTAAACCGCAATTTACCGAAAAAGGCAATCAATCTACGAAGCCAGTCGAAATAAAGAGCTACATACAAAAGCAACGACATAGCCCAAATAACCAACACATTAAAAGTAAAAGTATCCACCTGAATTTCCCCAATGCCCTTTTGTGATGCCAAAAAATGAGCCCGGCCATTTTTGAAATCGGGAGTTTTATATATGGGCGCAATTTTCTGCATATAACCATTGGGGGTCTCGCGGTAATACTCTTTGGTTTCGGAATTCAGCACCAGCGTTTCAAGTGAATTGTTGTGGTATTTCATTTTCTGATCATAAAGGAACGAACCGCCCTTTTCTTTGTTTATTTGATTGATCAGCTGATCCTTTGCCCGCTTATTTTGCTGGTATCGTTTATTCTGGGACTCTTTCAACCGGGCCAGATGCTCTTTGGCTAACCGGGCAATCTGATCGTTGAACTTTCCGGGAACCAGCTGATCGGTCGAAGCAAATTGACCGGGATCCCCTTCACGGTCGAGTTCGCCCATTTCATTTCGAATGATATTCAGCTTCTTTACCACCTCCTTCTGGTGTTCTGGTTTGTCGATCCACCCATTCACCAGATCAATCTGACCAGTCAATTCGGTCGTTAGCAGATCAGCACAATAGCGGGCCTGAGCCATCTCTTTTTCCATGTCGAAAAAACGGCACATGTAAGAGTTGTCCTTGAACTGCTCCACGGCCAGCGCCTCAAAAGCCCATCGCGAAACCATGATATCGCCCACAAACGGTACCGCATCACGGTCGTCGGTTTTACGCTGCAAGTCGTCGAATTTGACAATCACGCCGCACAACAAAATTTGGGGGATCAATAACAACGGGATCAATATATAAACGGTAACCACCGAGTCAAAAGCAGAAGAGATATTCAGCCCCAGCATATTGGAGAATACTGCCACCGAAAACAGCACCAGCCAGTAAATCCAGGTCATGTGATGGATTTCCAGAATCAGGTTACCGATCAGCACAAAGCTGAAGGCCTGAAAAGCCGACAACAAAACGAGGAAAAGAATTTTCGAATTGAGGTAGCTAAACCGGCTTAAATTCAGGAACGACTCCCGTTGCAGGATCTTCCGGTCCTTGATAATCTCCTCGGCGCTCACACTCATCCCCATAAACAGCACCACCACAATGGCCATAAAAAGGTAAGAGATCAAACTCTTGTTATCGAAGAAGATATATTGATTTCCTTCGGCAAAGCGGGTAAAATACCCAACAATGAGTGCCAATAGCGGTGCCTCAATCAAATTGATCAGCATGTACTGGCGATCGGTCACTTTTATCCGCAGATTCCGGTTAAAGAAAATCCTGAACTGTTTCAATAAACCAGGTTTCTTAAAACCCGAGGAAGGCAGAGGCTGATTGCCAGACACCTTTCGCTCTTTGTTCCGGGCTGTCCGTTCACGGAAAAGAGAATACCAGAATTCGGGAGTAAAACGCCTTTTGTTGGTGAAATTTCCCGAACTGTCGATCATTTTGGTCTCCACAATTTCGAGCACCTGTTCTGGGTTCACATTGCCACAGTTACCACACACGCACACATCGGCATTAATATGGTTCACCTCTTTTTTAAAATAGATAATGGCATCGAGCGGATTGCCAGTATAGATCGGCCGGCCGCCTTTGTCCATAATCCACAACTGATCGAAAAGCTTGAAGATGACCGATGAGGGTTGGTGGATATTCACCATGATCAGTTTCCCTTTGCGGGCCTGCTGTTTCAGAAGCAGCATCACTTTTTCCGAATCGGTGGAAGAAAGGCCCGAAGTCGGTTCATCGACAAACAAAATGGAAGGTTCGCGGATCAGCTCCAGCGCCACATTCAACCGTTTTCGCTGGCCCCCGCTGATAAATTTCTTTAACGGGCTTCCCACCTTCAGGTCTTTATACGGGTAAAGCTCCAGTTCGTGCAAGATCTGGCTCACCTTTTCTTCAATCTCTTTCTCCGAAATTCCCTCGAAACAGAGGCGCGCGTTGTAATAGAGGTTCTCCCACACCGTCAGGTCTTCAAACAGCAAATCATCCTGAGGGACAAACCCAATCAGCCCTTCAATCTCTTTTTGCTTTACATGAATATCAAACTGATTGATTTTGATGCTTCCATGCTGCACGGGGATGTTTCCGTTGAGGATGTTCAGCAGGGTCGACTTCCCCACCCCACTGCCTCCCATGATGGCAATAAGCTGCCCCGAATGTTCGGAAAATGAAAAGCGATGCAAGCCGTTATCGCTATTGGGGAATTTGAATTCAAGCTCTTCGCCTGAAAAAACAAATGGTGCTACCGTTTTTTTATCGGCAAAATAGGTTGCTATGTCGGTATAGTAAACAGGCGAAATACGTGGTCCTCTGATGATACTACCTTCCTTAAAGGCATAAAACCGCTCGGGCAAAATAGGGTTTCCTTCCAGAATAAGATCTTCTTTCCCTTTCAGGATAAAGATAAAATTCCCGATCAGGCTCGAATACATGAAAAGCAGTTCCCCATCGAGATTCTTTTCCCGGATATGTTTGACTTTCGGATTGGGCGAGTTTTCGTTAGCATCGATCAGTAAAAAATCGGGAGAGGAGAGATGGTCGGTTGACGTAAAGAAGATAAAGGCGATGAATTTCTCCAGCTCTTTCTGGTTGATCTCAAAAACCTGTGAAAGAGTCTGAATCAGGTTTTTTGCTTTTTCGGTATTCCCACTTTTGGCCAACTCCAGAAACCGGAGGAAAACCATGATCTGTTCGTCCTTTTGAAGCCGGCCCTTGATGTGTGTGCTGATTTTGTGAACCTGTTGGTTCATATCCAGTTCAAATGCAGGAACCCCATCAACTCCGTACAATTCCAACAGTTCTTCAAACAATTTGAGATATTCATCCGAAGCCGAAATTCCCAGATGAAGATTCAGATATTGGGAAAATTTTTTTACAGCATCTTCTTTGGTTGATTCACTGAGGGCAGAAAAGAGTGCGAACAAATTGATCAGTGCATTCAGCGTGGTTTCGTTCATTTCAAAAAAGAATAGGCAGTGAAAACTCTGTAAGAATAAAAAAGCGGGAAATAGTTTTTGAGCCTATTCCCCGCTTTTCTGTTAAAAAAACTATTGAATCATGCTATTTCTAACCTTTTCAATAACCGGGGCAATTTCATTTAACTCTGCCAAACCGATTTTTTGTTTTTCCTGGAAGAACTGGGCAATGGGTTTCATGCTTTCAAAATAGGGTTTCACCGTTTCGTCGCCCGACATCATTTCCAGCAACGTGAAAACGGATTTTACCCGGTCTTTCTGACTATCGATTAGGGCTACCAGCTGGGCATTGTTCGATGCCAACAGCGTAAGCTGACTTAACACATGAAGTGCCTCGATGTTAACTCCAATAAATGACAAGGCATAAACATCGGGATGCTGGCCTGAAGAAAGTTTCTGTACGCTGAAATTGATGGCCTGAGTTACCAGAAAATCAACAGAATCCTTGTTGTCGGAATTGGCTTTGATCCGTTCCAAAAAGTTTTCCGAAGAGATCAGTTCCCCATCAAGCCCCAGCTTTTTGACCAGGTCATTCTCAACTTTGGCAATCTTAGCCGTCATATCGTTTCGCTGGTAGGTATTGGAATATTGCAAATCGAACGCATACATGCCCAACCCAAGACTCTGTTTGGTCGAAGTCAATAACTTCTCAGAACTTGCAACCGGAATGGTTACATCCAAAATGTACGATGC
>DAOQAB010000017.1:0-2408 GCA_035353695.1 Prolixibacteraceae bacterium | reverse complement strand
CTTTTTGGTTATAAATACTAATTTTAGCAGCCAAAATAAAATCAAAATTCACAACAACCAACAACTGTTTTTCAGAAATAATCTTCAAAACCTTATGAAACGGGCATGTTCGTTTAAAACATTAACCAAGAGGAGTAATCACATGCGAACTCCATTCAGTCCTAATAAACAACTCTATTTCGAATGAAAAAAGCATTTATCTTTTCAATCATATTCTTATCATTTATCGTTGCCAAAGGCGAATCGGACGATAATACGACGCTCGATTTTTACGGGTTCGTTCGGGTTGATGCCTATATGGATACCTACAAAGGCGTCGATGCCGGCCACGATATTTTTTACCTTTTGCCGGTTTACAATGCAACGAATGGTGTCGAAGTAAATAAACAACTCAGTTCCAACATCACCGCCATGGCCTCGCGGTTGGGTGTCCGGATCAACTTCCCGGATGTTTTGAAAGCCAAAGCAACTGGTTTGCTGGAGTTCGATTTTGCCGGGAACCTGAAGGCCGACCCAACGCTGTTCCGGATTAGGCAAGCCTATTCACTTATGACCTGGGAAAAGGCATCGTTACTGATAGGTCACACCTGGCATCCCTTTGCTGGTAACAGCACCTTGCCAACGGTAGCCGGGTTAAACACCGGTGCTCCATTTACCTGTTTCAACCGTTCGCCAATGATCCGCTACAACAAGAAAATGGGTGATCTTACCATTTCGGCATCCGCTGTTTCACAAATGCAATACAACTCTCCGGCTATCGATGTCGCCGATTTTGGGATCGTTACGGCCAACCAGGCAAAGCGCAACGGAGTAATCCCCGAACTGGTACTGACAGCTGAATGGAATAAAAAGTCAATGACTATTGGAGCCGGAGCGGAATACAACCGGATCAAACCCCGAATGATGATCACCGGAACCGAAGGCAGCTCGGTCGCCAGCGAATACCTTGGAAGTACTGCCGGCATGGCTTATGCCCGTTACCGCAAAGACAAACTGACCGTATTGGCAAAAGCATTCTATGGCGACAACATTTCGTTCCTGACTTTGCCCGGAGGATATGGTTTAGCTACGTATGATGCAGCAACCGGAAAAGAGACCTATACCAGCTATACCACGTTCACCAGTGCGTTGAACATTGTCTACGGACAAAAATGGCAATTCGGATTGTTTGCCGGTTATGGTAAAAACTTTGGAACCAGAGACCCTCTTTACGATGCCGGTACCGGCAAAGCCAAAACCTACGGATCGTTCCTGAACATGCAAACCATGTATCGGGTTGCACCGCACATTTCGTTCAACCTGACAAAATTCAGGGTGGTAGCTGAACTCGAAAGAAGCTCGGCCAACTATGGAACCGGTACCATTAATTTTTCCGACGGATTATTTTCAACAACACATACCGCAACCAATAACCGGGTAATTGTCACAATGACCCAATTCTTTTAATTTCAATAACATTACAATGAATTTTTGGGAAGAAGAAATCGAAACGCTTCAACGGCCTGCATTAGAAAAACTCCAGGTCGAAAAACTAAACAACATTATAGGCATTGCTAAACAATCAACCTACTATCAGGAGTTATATAACCAGCTGGGCATATCACCAGGTTTCATCCAAAACATTGGGGATATCACCAAATTACCTTTTACAACCAAACAAGATCTCCGGAATAATTTTCCCTGGGGATTTCTGGCTATCGATAAAAAAGAGGTTGTGCGGCTACACAGTTCATCGGGAACCACCGGCAATCCAACCGTGATATTCCACACCGCCAACGATCTAAAAAACTGGGCCAATCTGATGGCCCGTTCGTTGTTTACAGCCGGTATCCGGGACACCGATGTCTTTCAGAACATCAGCGGATACGGTCTCTTTACCGGAGGACTTGGTTTTCAGTATGGAATTGAACGGCTGGGGTGTTTGAGTATACCAGCCGGCGCCGGAAACAGTTTGAGGCAAATCAAGCTGATGATGGATTATGGCACCACCGCCGCCCATGCCATTCCAAGTTATCTCACACGACTTTACGACGTCTTCCTTTCCGAAGGACTCGATCCGAAGCGGGACACCAAACTGCATACGCTGGTAATTGGGGCTGAGCCTCACACCGAAGAGCACCGCCGAAAAATCGAAGCCATGTTCGGTGTAAAAGCCTATAACTCTTTCGGATTGTCGGAAATGAACGGCCCCGGCGTAGCTTTTGAATGCGTTCACCAGAATGGCCTCCACGTTTGGGAAGATGCCTACATGGTAGAAATCATCAACCCCGACACATTGGAACCGGTTCCCGACGGAGAAGTTGGTGAGCTGGTGATGACCACCCTCGACCGCCGAGCCATGCCACTGATCCGCTACCGCACCCGCGACCTGACCCGGATTATCCCCGGCGATTGCCCCTGCGGAAGGA
>DAOQAB010000016.1:0-47402 GCA_035353695.1 Prolixibacteraceae bacterium | reverse complement strand
TAGTTCAATGACTGAAAAAGCGGCATCACAATCACCATAATGGATGTTTTCGGCGTAGTTCCCCATGAAGGTTCCAAATTTCTTCGAACGGTCGAGCGGTGTGGTGTTGCCGCTTCCCTTATGCCCGGTTTCACCCGTTGACCCCTGGTCGTAAACCAGTAACTGGCAGGCTTTGGACATGCCTTTTGACGGACGCAGGATGGGGGCTGGTTTGGCGGTTTCGAGATATTTCATACAATCATCGTAGGCTGTTTTGCCTTCGGAGGTCTCTAAATCGGTCGTGCCTGGGATTTTTAAAAATTTACCATCGTAATAATTTCCAAGCTCTTTCATCCGTTCTTCGGCATATTTTTGCGGGTTGAAACGGACTTTATTCAATTCGAGGATTAAATCTTTTTCATCATCGGTCAGATATTTTACCTCACGGGCCGTATCCAACTCTTTGATGGGCCATTCAAATTTGGTCTGAGACCAGGCAAGCGGCATTGAAACCAGAAACAGTACCGCAATGGTGATAAATTTTTTCATACTTAAATACTTATGAGCATTAAACATTTTTTTGTTCGTCTTTGACGATCTTTCCATCTTCAAGAACGATTATGCGGCGTGCTTTATTGACTACACGCTGGTCGTGGGTTGAAAAAATAAATGTAATATTTTCTTTGCGATTTAATTCTTCCATTATTTCGAGAAGGTTTTCGGTCGATTTGGTGTCGAGGTTGGCCGTTGGCTCGTCGGCGATAATAAATTTGGGCTTCGAAGCCAATGCCCTTGCCACAGCGACCCGTTGTTGCTGCCCTCCCGAAAGTTGGTTCGGGCGGCTTTTTTCACGATCGGATAACCCAACTTCCTGTAAAATTTCTTGGGTTCTTTCGGCAATCATTTTTTTGGGTTTTCCCTGCATCTCCATAATGAACGACACATTTTCGCCTGCAGTGAGTACCGGTATCAGGTTGTAGGCCTGAAAAACAAACCCGATGTTGTGCAGCCTGAAGTCGACCAGTTGTTTTGAATTGAGCAGGGCAAGGTTTGTGTTCCCGACAATGATTTCTCCCGATGTCGGAGTATCGAGCCCGCCAATCATATTTAGCAAGGTGGTTTTACCTGAACCCGATGGCCCTACGATGGCTGTAAATTCCCCTTCCTCGACCACCAGATCGACATTGTCGACGGCCGTAACCTGAACGGATGATCCGTTGTATATTTTTGTGAGATTTTTTATTTCAACTACTTTCATGACTTTATTTTTTTGTTATTCGATATTGTTTAGATACTCGTTTCTGGAGAATTCAGAATCCAAAATCGAGCATCTTTTGATTTTGAATACCTGTTTCTGTCTACTCTGTTCGTATTGCTTCAATGGGTTTTAAACTAAGCGCTTTCCGGGCCGGGATGATGGAAGATAGAATCCCTGTTAGGATAACCAGTATCGTGACCCCGATGAAAAACTGCAACTCAATTTCGGGATAAACCATTGAAGACCAGCCCATCGCTTCAAAGCCTTCACCTACCGAAGAGAAGTCTAATCCGGTGTGGCTTGTAATCAAAATGACAAAGTAGCCCAGGATCATTCCGGCAATGGCCCCTACCATGGTTAAAAAGATGGTTTCGAGCATGATCATGCGGAAAACCTTTTTCTTGTTCATTCCTATAGCCATCAGCATTCCAAGCTCTTTGGTCCGTTCGAGAATGGCCATCAGCATGGTGTTGATAATCCCAAAGGCCAGGGCAAACAGGATGAACCCCATAATGATGTAATAGTACATGTTCATGTATTCGGAACTCATGCTGGCATCGGGCGCCAGATCCTGCCAGCACATTACATTCAACTCAGGAAGCTTTCCTTTCATCTCGTCCCTGAAGTGGCGGGCATTAACCTCTTTCTTGAGAATGATCCCAATTTCATGTGCTTCGCCGGAAGTAAAGCCGGCAACAGGAGTGATGTCGTTTTTCAGGACATAGGCATTCATTTGGTCGAACATGGCATTGGAGGTTTTATAGATGCCACACACTTTTAATGTTTGGTAGCACATTTCTCCGTCGGTGCCGGTAAAGGTGAAGACAATCTTTGACCGCAACCGGTAATGGGTTGCTGCGGTTCTGATTGAACCTCCGTATTTATTAATTTCACTTTTCGATAATACCGAGCTTAATCCTTTTTTGAAGAGTTTTTCGGTCAGGAATTTTTTCCCGGCGACGGGCTCCAGTTTTGAAACAATCGATTTTGGGATGGCTGATTGGGCCAGCGAATCAAGTGCTTCGGTCGAGAGTTCATAGCTTTTGATGCGTAATGCTTCGGCAGTACGATCGCTGATGACGACCGGGTTCTCCATTTTCGTTTCGAAGAAAGAGCCGGCATTGGGCACCATTTTCTCGAAAACGTTAGAAACCTTTTTTTCGTCATCCCGATCGATCCCAACAAGCATCAATGCCGTGTTGCCTCTCGACGAGGCTGCCATGGCTGTTAGTTTTATTCTGCTGGTGAAGGCAACCACATCGGGGTTGTTCTTTAGCTCGGTAACGACCTTTTCCTGATCGGGAATGGTGTATTTGATTTCTTCATTCAGCAGATAATCCTGATTGCGGATTTTGATGTGCGAAACTTCGGTGTAGATTGCGGCTTCCACTCGCTGGTCGACCCAACCTTTCATTAAGCCGGCGGTGAATATTCCGGCGACAACACCCAGTGTGACGGCGCAGATTACAATGAAGCTTCTCTTTTTATTGCGCCATATATTTTTCCAGGAAAGTGACCAGATCATGACATTGTGTTTATCCGTGAATAGCTTTGATTACATTGATTTTTAAAATGCTCCGTACCGGAGAATAACAAGCCAGAAAGACCATGACCAGGATGATCATTCCCTGTGTGAAAAAATAGGGATCGAACAATGCCGTGGGCATGATGGCCTGGAAGCCCATGTCTTCGTACATTTTTGCGACTTCGCCGGTAAGCTTTACCGGATAATAGTGCCCCAGAAGGATGAGCGGAATTGAGGCAAGCGTGCCCGATACCGCTCCGATGATCCCAAGAAAAAACATCTCAAGGGTTAGGATGGTTGCCAGTTTTGCCTGTTTCATCCCTACGGCTACCATCATCCCGAATTCTTTCATCCGTTCGGCGACCATCATCATGACGGTGCCAAAAATCCCGAAAAAGACAATAATGTAAATAACCGCCAGAAAAATTTGTCCGCTTTTACTATCACCTTCAATTTGCTGTTTTAGGGTTGGTGTAATTTCTTCCCAGTTTTTTACCACAAAATCGGTTGATGGCAGTTCGGAACTAAGGAGTTGCTGGGTCGATTGCATCTCATCGTTGTTGTGGAGGTTAATGGCAATGGCGGTAATCCTCCCGTCTAAACCGTAAAAGGTATTGGCGGCGGCCAGCGTCATGTACACCAGTTTGTTGTCGAGTTCCGGCGAGGGGACTTTTACAATACCCCGAATAGGGAAAATTCCTGCAGCACTCGATCCTTCATACCCTTGCCCCATCAGGACAATGGAATCTCCGACATCAACCTTCAGGTATTTCGATAGCTTATCGGAAACCAGTACGCCATCGTCGGTCTCGGACAAATAATTTGCTTCTATCGTTGTATGTTTTACAATTTCAGGCAGATACTTTTTCGATTCTTCTTTTGAAAGCCCCAAGTCGAGTTCAATACGGGCTTCGGAAGAGAACGAATAATTTTGGAAATTACGGATCTTTTTAAGAAGCACTGCGGGGATTTTGCCACCTTTTTCAAGTGCAGAAATTGCTTTTTCCTCGAACCGGTATCTTACCAATTGGTGATATGGATTCGATAGTTTTTTCTCCATCTCGGGTGAAATGCCTGAGACCAATACCCCTTTTGACTGACTGCCGTTTGAAGCCAGTGCAAATGATTCGATTCGGGGCACCGCTGCTTTAATGTTGCCGGTTTGGTTGATCTTTTCGAGTATTTCAGGAGTACACACAAATGAGTTCTCCAGCGACGGATCGTCGGAGTAGTCGGGAGATTGCACCTGGAGATAGCCCGAAAAGGCCTCAATCGACTGGTCGATCATATAGTCGTAGGAGCCCAGCTGGAATGAGCGCATCAGAATGGCAAAAAATACGGCAAAAAAGATCGATGCCGCAGTGATGAGTGTCCTTTTTTTGTTGCGCCACAAATTTCGCCAGGCTATTTTTATCAGTTTGTTCATCGGATGGTTTTCATGTTTTGTTGTGAGAAGAAATCCTTTTCAATGGCCATGTTGAATTTCATGTTGATAATTGTGACAACGGTTTTATTTCCAGGTTCATCGGCTGGGATGATTTCCATTACCGATGGGAGTTTGCGGCCATCGAACGTTTTGATGTTGTAAGCAAGCTGCGTTTTTACCAGCAGTAAATCTTCGTCGTAGTATTCTGCTTTCAGGCTGATGTATTCGTCTTTCGAAATCCATAAGATGATCTTTCCCCAGACTACATCGGAGTTTTCAAGGGGCAAAAGTTCAATCACATAGCAGTCGTTTCCGTCGATGTTTTCCGATTGGATGAATTTGTGGGTATAATCGGTTACCAGCGACGATTCTTTCAATATGTCGTCGTTGGAATAGTCGGAGCCCATCCATCCCTGCGACATCATTGCTGGTGGTAACTTGATGATTCGTTGGATAGTTGGGTTCCAGCTCCACATGTTGTTGCCCGATTTCAAGAACGTCTGGCCTTTTTCCTTGGCCGGATCGGTGATCAGGGTCAATGCGTTTTTGTTTGTTTCGGCCCAGCTTTTAAATTCGAGGCTTCGCTTGTACTTGGGACGAACAATGGTCATCGACATCTCGCTGTAGTTGGTTTTTTCGCCGTTAAACTTGGTGTCGGCTTTTCTAACAATTTCGGTGGCATCCTGGCTGTATACGTTCAGAGCCGCCAAAAAAGAGGCGATTAGGGTCGCAATAAATAAAATAAATGTTCTCATGGCTATTATTTGTTTCTGATTAAAGTGTCTTTCAGGTATTCACGGTATTTATAGAAGATCTCATCGGGAAACATCTCCGGGGAGAAAACATATTCCATCGAAAATCCTTTGATAACCGACGAGATATTGATCATTCCTATTTCCGGTGCAACGTTGCTGTGACGGAGCAAATATTCGTACAGGAGTTTCTGTTTCTTTATGGCCGAAGGGTTGAACTGACTGTTGATCATGAAGCTAACTACTTGCGGCTGAACCGATAGCTGATAGTATAATTTCAACTGTTCGCGTTTGTTTTTCAGCATGTCAAAATAGAAATCAAAAAAATTCAACGCTTCTTCCTCGGAAACCACATCGTCGTTATCGGTATCAAAAACGACCATTATTTCATCAATCAGCGTGTCGAGGATACATTTCAGTAACTCTTCCTTGCTTTTGAAGTAGTTATACATCAATCCTTTCGAGATTCCTGCTGTTTGTGCAATGTGACTAATCGAGGTGGGTAGGTAACCTTCGTTGGCAAAATGATCGAGGGCAACATCCATAATGAGTTTCCGCTTTTCATTTCTGATTTCTTCAAATTGCTGTGGTGTACGAGGCATTGTATTGATTTTTTATTGACTGAACGTACGGTCAAAGTTAAAATGGTCTTTTTATAATTCAAAACCGTTCAGGTGTAATTTTGCGGCCATTCGCCGGTAAAAAAACATTTTTTTAACATTTCAATCTTTTTTCCTTCTAGCTTTGCGAAAAAAGGAATAAGATGGCACGATACAAGTTGACAATAGAGTACGATGGATCCCGGTATTCGGGCTGGCAGTTGCAAAAAGGTTCCAAATCGGTACAGGGAGCATTGATCGATGCCTGTAAAGTGATCTTTCCAAACGAGAAAGTTGAAGTATACGGTGCCGGACGAACCGATCAGGGGGTTCATGCATTGGGTCAGGTTGCGCATCTCGATGTGGGTAAAATCCTGAAAACCTTGCAGCTGATGCACCGTTTAAACGACAATTTGCCATTCGACATTGTGGTGAAAGATGTGCAACTGGTTCCACCGAAATTCCATGCCCGTTACGATGCCGTTCATCGCTCTTATCTGTATCAGATTTCGAAGCGCCCTTCTGCTTTTGGAAAGAAAATGGTGTGGTGGGTAAAAGATCCGCTGAATGTAGAAACCATGCGCCAGGTTGCAGCTCTTTTTGTGGGGATGAAGGATTTCCGGAATTTTGCCGAGAAATCGGACGAAGATAAATCGACTTTGGTTGAGATCAGTAATATTGAGGTTGTTGAACAGGGCGATCTGATTTTGATCCGTGTTTCGGGAAGCCATTTTCTTTGGAAACAGGTTCGCCGAATGGTTGGTTTGATGGTTGAAGCGGGCAGGGGAAAGCTCCAGGTAAAAGAGATCGAAGGTTTTTTTAAACGCCCCTCGGAAATTATTGCGAAACTTACAGCTCCTCCTTCCGGGCTTTACCTTGAAAAGGTTTGTTATGAAGGCGATTCGTTACCCGTTGGTTTTCAACCTACCGTAAGGGTCGATTAATGAAAAAATGAAAAAGCAATGGGATTTGTTGAGCTTTCTTCCGATTATTCATTATGGATACTGATTTCTCTTTCTCTATTTGCATTTGTAGCTGGTTTTATTGATTCGGTGGTTGGTGGTGGCGGCCTTATTCAGTTGCCGGCATTGCTGATCAACCTTCCGAATCAGCCATTGCCAACACTCTTTGGAACCAACAAAATTGCGGCATTGTCGGGAACCTCAATTGCTGCCATTCAATACTCGAGAAGAATCAAATATAATCTGCCGCTTTTGTTCGTGATTTCGGCCAGTGCTTTTGCCGCTTCGTTTATGGGCGCCCGGGCGGTTAGTCTCATTCGTGTCGACACGTTGAAGCCAATCATTCTGGTAATACTCATTCTCATTGCTATCTACACGTTTTTGAAGAAAGATTTGGGTTCAGTGGAGTCCAAACAGATCACCCTTCAAAAACAAATGCTTTTCGGCTCTCTGATCGGGTTGGTTGTGGGTTTTTACGATGGTTTTTTCGGCCCCGGAACGGGTAGCTTCTTCGTGCTTGGTTTTGTGGTGGTGCTTGGTTTTGAGTTTGTAAAAGCATCGGCTTATGCCAAAATTGTCAATTGCATGACCAACATTTCGGCGCTGGTTGTATTTATCAGGCAGGGAAACTTTTTGCTGGGTCTGGCTTTCTTGATGGCCGTTTTCAACATTGCCGGCAGTGTGATCGGTAGCCGCATCGCCCTGCACAAAGGAAACCGCTTTATAAAATCAATCTTTCTGGCAGTTGTTATCCTGATGATTTTGCGTTATGGTTACGATGTGTGGCAGATGATGCGTTGAAAATTAGATATCACAACCTTTCCCTTAAAATTTCCATCAGCTCCTCCTTCTCCAGTTTTACCGGATTGTTTTTATTCGAAGTTTTGGATGCAATGGCATCGAGGTGTGCCGGGGTTATACCGTAACCGGATAGCCTGGGAATACGAAGTTCATCCGTCATCCTTGCCAGTTGGTCGATTAATGCTTCGGCATAGTATTCATCAGATTGTGTGCTTTTTTTACCGGTAAAAATTCGTCCGATGGTGGCATATTTTTTTAGCAATAACTTTTCGTTGGGCGTACCTTTCAGCTTTTGCAGCGTGATCCGGTTGGTTTCAGCCATCAGGGTTCCGCAAACGACTCCGTGAGGAATGTCAAACAGGGCACCAAGGACGCCCGCAAAACCGTGAACTGTTCCGAGTCCGGCATTGGCCAGTGTGATTCCCGAAAGCCATGCCGCATAAGCCATTTTAGAACGAAGTTCCACCTCGTCGGGGTGTTTTATTAACGGCACAAGCGATTGGTGCACATTGATTATTCCATCCACTGCAAGTGCGTCGGTCATTGGGTTGGCCTGTGTCGACAGATACGATTCAAGCAGTTGGGTGAATGCATCCATCCCACTGCAAGCGGTTTGGGTAATTGGGCACGAAAGCTGAAGTTTGGGGTCGATGAGCGCTACGTCGGGAATATAGTTGTTGTGCCGCAATGAACATTTGTAGCCATTTTCCCCAACTTTTGAAATCACCGCATTCTTGGTGGCTTCACTTCCGGTACCTGCCGTTGTCGGAATTGCTATAAATGACACTTTTTTCCCGGTTGGATTTAAATCGCCCACCACTTCAAGGTAACGAATGGTCTTCTCTGGGCTGACCAGCATGGCAGAAATAGCTTTACCAGCATCCATCACACTTCCGCCTCCAATGGAAACTACCACATCGGGCAGGTCGTTTCGGTAAAGATCAACTGCATGGTCGATGATGTTGGCAGAAGGCTCGCTGGCTATCGGATAAATCGACCACTGGAATCCTCTGCTATTCAATTCTTCAAAAAGATTGGCTGCCTGTGGCGTTTCAGAAAAGGAACCTTTCCCGGTAACCAGAAGCAGATGGTTCCCTCGTTTTTCGAGCAATCCGGGTAAAAGAGAAAGTTTCCCGGCACCAAAGACAAGTTCGGGGATTCGGCTGAAAGTGAATGAACTCATTGTTGGTGTTAATAAGAAAGCAGGTTATATCTTGTTCTTTCTCGAGGCTTAGCCATGAACGGAGTGATGGTTTCGTTCCATTTTTGGTAATGAGCAGTTTCTTTGTGGGCTGCTGCCGATTGTTCGTCGACATACGCTTCATAGAGCATAAATTTGCAGGGATCGCCCGGATCCTGGCAAAAGTCAAATCGAAGGTTCCCGGGTTCCTGTATTGAATGGTTGTGGTTTTCGACCGAAGCTTCGATAAATGCCTCAATTCTTTCAGGAACAATCCAAACGTAAACACAAGTTGTTATAGCCATACTCATTTCATTTTAATCAGAACGAAATTAGTGAATGGTTTTAAAAAGATTCCCTAATTTTAACCTATAATTTTAAATTTGTTGGAAATGAAACAATTATTTCTTGTAATACTGTTTTTTATGAGTAGTTCGTCCCTGTTTTCGCAGAAGAATATTCAACTTCCGGAGCCACAGAAGACCGGAGGAATGCCTTTGATGGAGACCTTGTCGAAACGTGCAACTTGCCGTTCTTTTCAGTCAAAGGATTTGACCAATACACAATTGTCCAATTTATTGTGGGCGGCTTTTGGTGTGAACCGTCCCGACGGAAAACGTACCGCGCCATCGGCCATGAATAAGCAGGAAGCCGATATTTATGTGTTGTTGAAGTCGGGTGTATATGTGTACAATGCTGAAAAAAACATGCTTGAGATGATTTCCGGCAATGATGAGCGAATTTATGCCGGGAAGCAGGATTTTGTCAAAGATGCTCCGGTGCAGCTTATCGTCGTAGCCTCTCTTTCAAAGATGGGCGATGGTACTGAATCCGATAAGTTGAATTTGGCATTTATTGATGCCGGTTACATCTCTCAAAATATTTATCTGTTTTGTACTTCCGAAGGATTGGCAACAGGCGCACGGGCATGGATTGATAAAGAAACTTTGTCGGCGAAGTTAAAACTGAAGCCCGATCAGCGAATTATCATTGCCCATAGTGTGGGGTATCCCAAATGATTTTTAATATAGAGGGGCAATTGTTTTTTCCCGGAATTGGACCAGACGGTGGTAAAATAGCAAATCAGGAAAACCTGTAAAGGCTGGTTTGCCTATTATATTGCGCTCAATTTTTTAACTTTCTGAGGAAAGAATTTGAACACAAAGCCATGAAAACATTTATCATCCATTACTTTTCGGGTACCGGTAACACTGCCCATGCCGTAAAAATGGTTACGGATCGTTTGCGGGAACAGGATTTTGAAGTGAAATTGATCCCGATTAATAAAAACGTGAAGCCGCCTGAAACCACTCCCGATTTTCATTTGATCGCTTTCCCGGTGTTAAGCTGGGCTGCTCCGGTACTGGTGAAAAAGTATCTGTCGGAGATGAAAACCAAAGCGAAAACACCGGTGGCTATACTGGCTATCAACGGAGCGATAATTTCCGGCGGGAAAATGGAGAAAGGATATACCGGACAAGCACTCGAAGAGGTCGAGACGATGCTAAAAAGAAGAGGTTTCGACGTGTTTCTCACCGGTAATGCCTCTTTTCCCGACAACTGGACACAGTTTACCAACCCTTGTGCCCCGGATGCGATTCGTGCGATTTTTCAGGAAGGGGAATTGGAAGTCAGGAGCTTTACTGAAAAATTTCTTTCTGGTGAAAAGGAGCTCTATCGCTGTGGATTAAGGAACATTATTTGGTCAGGGATTATTGCATATTTGTTCGATTATGTTGGGCGAAGAGTTTTGGGTAAGTTTTACATTGCTGATCAGAACTGTACGGGTTGTGGAATTTGTGTAAAATCGTGCCCGGTTGGTGCGATAAAGATGGGGAAAGGGAAGCCTTGGTGGAGAACAACCTGTGAGGATTGTAACCGGTGCATTAACATCTGTCCCGAAAAGGCCATACAAGTTTCGCTCCCGCTTTTTATTTTTCAGATTGCCATTAATCTGGGGCTGACCATTGGGGCAATAACCGCCATCCTTGATTTTTTTCCACGGATGATCGGCGATAAGATGGCGCTCATTTCGTTGGAAGTTTTAGCGATAACTGTGGCTGTCATTTCCCTGATTTGGGTGACGCTGGTTCCGCTGGATGCTTTTTTTCGATTGTTGATGAAGTTGCCGGGTGTTCGCAGGTTTATGTGCCGGAGTTTTACCTCGGGTTTCAGACGTTATACGGCGCCGGGATTTAACCCTTTAGTACACCAGACCGCAGAAAGCAACAAGTAAAACAGATTGGCGTACTTCGGATTTTCTATCTTTGGCGAAAAAAATATTTGTGCAGAAAGAAGAAACCCGGAGTTATTACGAAAACAAAGTTCGTATGGTTACCGATTATATTCACGATAATCCGGGTAATGATTTGTCTATAAAAACACTTTCTGAAAAGTTCAATATTTCCTATTTCCATTTTCACCGCATTATGCAGGCTGCTTTGAACGAGCCGCTTGGTAATTATATCAGCCGGGTGCGATTGAGCGTTTCTGCCCGCATGATCAAAGAAGGCAGCGAATCGTTAAGCAACATTGCTGAAAAAGTTGGCTTCAACAACCTTTCGGCTTTTTCCAAATCGTTTACTAAGGAGTATGGTATTTCTCCTCAGGAATATCGCTTGTCGGAGGGTTATCCCATTCATAATGAAATCGATCTGCAATTTGAACGTAACGGAGTAGTAAAGGCCCGGATCAATCCTCAGGTTAAAACAATCCATCCGTCCAGCGTGCTTTGTGTTGAGGCTGTTGGGGAATATGGGGCAAAAGAGGTCTATGAAATCTGGGAAGCCATTATCTGGCATGCAGTGGCCAATGGCTTATATTCCTGGCATCCCGATCTTTTTTCGATCTATTACGACGATCCCGAAGAAACTGGTGTTGCGAACTGTCGTTACGATTGCTGCCTTTCGATAAAGAAAGAGTTTGTCCCCGAAGGCAATTTCAAGGTGAAGGAGTTTGATGGTGGAAAATTTTTGGTGTTTCGTTACAAAGGCTCTTATGATAATTTGTGGGAAGCCTATAACCTGCTTTATCGCGATTACATCATCCTGCTTGATAAATATCAATTGCGTGACGCCCCCATTGTGGAGCGTTACATCAAATTCTCGGAGAGGATGAAGCCAGAAAATTATATTACCGAGTTGTGTATTCCGATTGAGTAATTAACTCAACGAAGGTAATTTTGAGGCTGCTTCTTCATCAATGAGCCATACGGTTTCACCATCAACCGGTTTTATGTGTGAAGCAGGAAATTCGGGGGCTTCGTCGATGACAATCTTTTTGATTATTGCTGCTTTATTGGTTCCCGTTGAGATAAAAACTACCTGGCGTGCGTTGTTCAATACGTTGCCGGTCAGTGTTATCCGTTTTTGTCCCGAAGCAGGATGTGTCGCTACTGCACACCATTCTTTACGATCGAGAAGTTGCATCTGGCTGGGGAAAATAGAAGCTGTGTGGCCATCGTCGCCAAGCCCGAGAAAGATCACATCAAACCGAGGCATTGCGTTTTCGGTTTTGATCCATTTTTTCATCTCTTCGGAATAACGGATGATCTCTTCATCGGGATCATTTTCTCCGTGAATGCGGTGAATGTTGGCTTCAGGAATGCCAATGGGTTTCAGCCAATACGTGTATGCCCATTTAAAATTGCTTTCATCATGGTCAGGAGAAACGCAGCGTTCGTCGCCCCACCAGAAGTGGAAGCGGTTGCCGGCCAATTCTGTGACGTATTTTTCATGAAGTATCTTAAAAATTGCCTTGGGCGTATTGCCTCCGGAGAGAGCGATATGGATTGGCTGATGCTTGGGGTAGGTTTTCAACTCTTGTAATATTTGGGCAACCTTTGTCGAAATTCTTTCCGTGTCCTTAAAAACAAGAATTTTTGTACGTGGTTTTATTTCTTGGTGCATGGTTTAATCAATATGGAATGAGTCGTTAATTTTCCTCTTTCGGGTAAGTGCTGGCCTGTACATAATAGCTCTTTAACTCTCTGTTGAGTTTGGTGAATCTCCAGATTCCAATAGTTAAGATGATTAAACTTAGCCCGATCGATAGAAATGCAATCCAATGTATTACTTCAAAGTCTTTAAGTTGAAGGATTGTCATTCCTGCCAGAAGGAGATAAAGCGATGTCCGGATGTAGGAAAAAAGGGTTCGCTCGTTTGCCAGTTTTGTCCGTTCCAGCGCAAGATAATCGCGAAGGATTATGTTTTCTTTAATATCAAATGGTTGGCTGTTTTTTTTCCAAAAAATGTTCATAATGATTGTTTTTATAGTTCACAATACTCCCCGTCATTACTTAAATTTTTGCACGGGTAACGCCAGCCGGAGATTTGCCCCGATAGCAGTTTTTCCGATTCATGGGGACCCCAGGTTCCGGCCGGGTAACCATAAAGTGGTATATCGTGGTCGTTTTCCCAGGAATCGAGAATGGGCTGTACCAGTTCCCATGCTTTTTCAACGTTGTCGCCACGGGAGAAAAGGGTTGCATCACCGTGGATACAATCCAGTAGTAACCGTTCGTAGGCTGTTGGAAGATAAGCGTCAGAAAGATCGGAGTAATGAAAATCCATGTTTACGGTTTGCACATTGAATCCAGCTCCGGGGATTTTCAACCCCATTTTCAGAAGAATACCTTCGTCGGGTTGTATGCGGATGATCAATTGGTTGGGCTGGTTAAATTTAATTCCACTGTTGTCGAACAAATGATGGGGTGTTGACCGGAAGTTGATCACAATTTCGGTAACCTGTGTAGGCATTTTTTTCCCGGTTCGTATGTAAAAGGGGATTCCTCCCCAGCGCCAGTTGTCGATGTGCAGTTTCAATGCAACAAATGTTTCGGTACGGCTTTCGGTGGAAACACCTTCTTCTTCGCGATACCCAAGGGAATGTTCTCCTCTGATATTTGAGGCAGTATATTGGCCCCTAACAACAGATTCTGGGATTTTTTCGGCATCGATGGGCCTGATCGATTGAAAAACCTTCAGCATTTCATTTCGGATCGCATCGGCACTTACAACGGTTGGGGGCTCCATGGCAACCAGTCCAACCAGTTGCATCAGATGGTTTTGCACCATGTCGCGCAAAGCTCCGGAATGGTCGTAGTAACCGCCTCTTTTTTCCACTCCCAGCATTTCGGACGATGTAATTTGAATGTGCTCAATGTATTTGTGGTTCCAAAGTGGCTCCCAGAGCGAGTTGGAGAAGCGCAATACCAAAAGATTCTGTACGGTTTCTTTACCCAAATAATGGTCAATCCGGTACAGTTGTTCCTCGTCGAAATAGTGCAAAAGCTCTTTGTTCAGATTTTTTGCAGAAGTTAAATCGGTTCCGAAAGGTTTTTCGATGATTAACCGTTTGAACCCATCGGATTGATCGTTCATCCCAATTCCTGCAAGATAGTTGGGAATGACTGAATATAAGTTGGGTGGCGTTGAAAGGTAAAACAGAATGTTTCCCGGAGCGCCCAGTTCGGATCTTACTTGTGAAATTCGTTCTTTTAAGCGGATATATTCACTTTCGTCGGAAGTTTGAATGGTTTCGTAATATAAATGACTACTGAAATCGTTACTGGTTTCGTTCGCCGGTAAAAATTCCATCATTTTTTTTCTGAACTCCTGATCCGACATGGGTGTGCGGCTAACTCCCAGTATGGCATAAGGATGGCCAAATAAATTCTGCTGGTGTAAATTGAAAAGTGCCGGAATTAGTTTCCGTTTGGTCAGGTCGCCCGACGCCCCAAATATGACAACGATATGTGGTTCTGTTTTCTTCATTTTTCGTTACAATGAAAACAATGTTTAAATATACGTATTCAAAGTAACAAGAGAAAGAACGATAAGTTGAAAACAGTAAGGCTAAAAACAAAAATCAGGTTGTCCAGACAATGATGTGACCTTCCACGAGCATGTAATTCAGTTCCAGATCGAATTCTGCTTTTTCAGATGTAAATTTCCCTAGAATGGTGCCATTATCCGAAATGCTTTTGATCTCAATCTGTTTCGAAAATTCGATGTTGGGTTCGTTTACCGATTTGAAAATGGCTTCCTTGGCACACCAGTGGATGACTTTCCGGTAGGGATTGGTGCCTTTCTTTATGTTTTCGAGTTCTTTTTCCGATAAGAACCGGTTAAGTACTTTGTCGATATTTCTGGAGGCTTTTTCAATGTCGATCCCGGCATAAGGACTGGTACACAGCAGTATACCAACCATTTCCTTGGAGTGTGTAATGCTCAGATGACGGGCATGATTATTCAAAATTGGTTTTCCGCTCTCCATATAGGTAATGTTGGGCCAGAAACCGAGCACTTCGTTTAAAAGTATTCTCACGGCTAACCACTCTTTTTTTCGGCATTCATTGGTTATTTGAGAATAAAACTGTTGCCCGAAGGTTGTTAAATGAGCTTTTTCTTCAAAAAATTCGAGTGGTTCGGTAAGTTTCCAGAGCGCTAACCGAAAACTGTTTTCGTATCGGTTTAAAATTAAAGGCATTTAATTCCAGTTAAGAGTTTTAATTAAATGGATCATATCTGTTTCCAGAAACTGGATCACAGGCATTAATGAATCGTAATTCGGAACTTCACTGATATAAAAGGAGCCCCTCAAAAAATGGGACGTGCTGTCGGTCATATAGAATTGCATGGGCGATGCGGCATTCCCTTTGATATAATAAATGGTACCATATACCCCTGCCTGGGAGTTGATGAATGTCTCTTCATTAATTGACATGGCTTTAATGGTGTGCTTATAGGCCAGTTCCCTCGAGTCTTCAATCAGTTTTACCAGGTTCCCTTTTACGGGTTTATAGGAGAGATGAAATTTGGCTTTATTGCCCGGGATGTTGATGTCGATCCAAAAAGGTTCCGCATTTTGTTCCTTGTCAGGTACTACCTGGGCGTAAACCGGATATTCGAAACGATAAGGGAATGTGTTCTGGAACAACAAATAATTTTTCTCAGGGAAATCAATCCTGAAATATCCTCTGGGTTTCGGCGCATAATCGTGCTTGCATCCGCAAAGTAGTAGAATCAGGAGCATGCTGATGCTAATATGTACAAGTTTAAATTTCATTGCTGCAGCAAAAGTAGGTTTTCTTTTGAAACGGGCTATCGTGTTTTATTATTGAATACCACTTTAATTTTTTTAATCCGGCGGTTGTCGAGTGATTCCACAAAGAAATCGATGTTTTTATAATGTAACTTTTCGTTCAGTTTTGGGAAATTCCCCTTCATTTCCAAAAGCAAACCAGCTAATGTATCGGCTTCTCCTTTGATATCGTGGAAAAAGTCGTCTTCCATGTCGCAGATCCGGTAAAAGTCAATTAGCTGTGTTTTTCCATCGAAAAGATAGGTTTGGTCATTCAGTTTCGAGAACAGCAGGTCGTCGTCATCGAATTCGTCGGTAATATCGCCCACAATCTCTTCCAGAATATCTTCCAGCGTTACAATGCCCGAGGTGCCGCCATATTCGTCAACAACGATGGCCATGTGAACCTTCTCTTTCTGGAATTCTTTCAGCAGGTCATCGATTTTTTTGTTCTCAGGAACGTAATAGGGCGGGCGGAGCAACGATTGCCATAGAAACGAATCGAGATGGTGCAAATGGGGGAGAAGGTCTTTGATATAGAGGATTCCTTCAATTTTGTCGAAGGTGTTGTCGAAAACAGGGATGCGCGAGTACCCTGAATCGTTAATGATTTTGATGATTTTTTCGGAAGAATAATCGTTCTCAATGGCAACTACGTCGATTCTGGGAGTCATAATCTGATAAACGCTGGTTGTCCCAAATTTGACAATGCCTTCTAAAATTTCTTTGTCGTCCGAAAGATCTTCTTCAGAGGTTAATTCAAGAGCCTGTGAAATATCTTCAATGGAGAGGTTTACATTGTGTTTTGTACTTTTTTTGTCCGCATATCCGGTCGATTTGGTCATAAAGAAGGTGAGCGGTGAAAACAGTTTGGAGCAAACATACAGGGGCTCCGACATGAATCTGACAAAACGGAGGGATGATTTTCCTGCAAAAGTTTTTGGAATAATTTGACTAACGAGGATGATGATTAGCGTGACCAAAAGAATTTCAATCAGGGTGCCAACAATTTTGTGTTCCTCAAAATGAACGGTTTCCCCTATCAACCAAGCTGATATAATGGCAATGCTCACATAGATAAAACTATTGGCAATTTGGAGAGTAGCCAATAATTCATCCGGGACCTTCAGCAGATCCCGGATCAGATGGTTGACTCGTCGTTTTGATTGGTCAATTTCTGATTTTGAAGAGGCCGAGAGGGAAAAAAATGCGGTCTGGGCACCTGAAAAAAGAATAGCGCAAAAAAGCAAAAATGCTAAAACCGAAAAACCAATAACATCGCCGGTGTTAACCGGGGAAAAAATACTCGCTGAATGTACAATACTCTCTGTCTCCAAAATCATTCATTTAAAATTAAAACGGAAGATCGTCCACAGGGTCTGCGGCTTCAAAAGGGTCTGCACTTTGCTGTGCAGGCTGAGAATGCGGATACTCATTAGTCGTATTTGCATTGTTGCCGTCGCCCGACTCTTTCTTGCCCAGCAGTTGGATGGTATCGGCCAAAATTTCCGTAACGTATTTTTTGACCCCATCTTTATCGTCATAGGAACGGCTTCTGATACGGCCTTCGATATACAATTGACGGCCCTTCTGAATGTATTTTCCTGCAAATTCACCCAACCCCCTCCAGGCAACAATGTTGTGCCATTCGGTGGTGGTAACTTTTTCTCCATTTTTGGAGGTGTACGTTTCACTGGTAGCCAGTGAAAAAGTGGCAACAGCTACACCACTGTCGATGTAGCGTACTTCGGCATCTTTGCCGGCATTTCCTACTAAAATTACTTTATTGACAGACATGTCTGAGAGTTAATGGGTTAAACAATGTATTAAAGCTACGAAATGTATTTGTCAATATGAACTTTTTTCGGAAAATATTGAAAACAAATTAACGAATCCCCATTTTTTTCTATTCGAAATGAACATTCAATCATCGAGATCCGTTTTGGTCAAATACCTTTCAATTACCGTTGGAACCGGAAGCTCAAAAATATCCTTTTTATTGATCAAAATGAAAGAGGAGCCTAAATTCAGTTCGAAATTTATTTTTACATGGTAGAACCGTACATGAATCCGTTGATGGCTTAATTGATGCGTTAACCCTTCCGAAAAGCCAGTCAGCTTTATTTTTTTATGATGAAAAAAGTTTTTCCATTCTTCAGACAAAATGAATTCACGGGGGTGCTCTTCTGCTGTTGTTTCGATAAGAGGGAAATCGTAAAGGTTTTTCCAAATATCATTGTCAACCCTTTTATGAAAATATATGGAGGGGCCTTTCTTGATGATCAGGTAATTAAAAAAACGATCACGCACTTTTTGACATCTGATCTTCACCGGATAGCTTTTTATGCTTTCATTTTGATAGGCCAGGCATCCATTCATGAGCGGGCAAACGGTACAGTCGGGATTGGATGGGGTACATTGTAGCGCTCCAAATTCCATAACAGCCTGGTTAAAATCACCCGGATTCAACGGGTCAATAAGCTGGCTTGCCAAATTCTGAAAATATTTCTTCCCTTCAGCACTGTTTATGGGGATATCGATGGCAAAGATCCGGGATAAAACCCGGTATACATTTCCGTCGATAGATGCAATTGGTTCGTTAAAGGCGATGGACGCGATCGCTGCTGCGGTATATTCGCCTATCCCTTTTAATTTTTTTAGGGTTTGGAAGTCGGAAGGAAAGACTCCGCCGAATTCATTCTGAATTTGTTGGGATGCGGCATGAAGATTTCTTGCCCGGGAATAATAGCCCAGTCCCTGCCACAATTTCAATACTTCTTCTTCGGAGGCAGAAGCTAATGAGGCACAATCGGGGTACTTTTCAATAAAGCGGTTATAGTAATTAATTCCCTGATTAATACGAGTTTGTTGTAGTATGATTTCGGAAATCCAAATATGATAAGGAGTTGGGTTATCCCTCCATGGAAGGTCCCGTTTATGGCTTTGGTACCATAATAATAAAATTTCTTTAAAAAACAAAGTATTCATCGCTGAAATAAACTATGTTAGAAAAACGAAAAAAAAATAGAATTGTTTTGCTAATATTCTTGGAAAAAAATTATCTTTGCCAACCACTTCTAAAATAAATAGTTGATAATTAAATATTTTAAGCAATGACAAAAGCAGATATTGTTAACGAAATTTCAAAGAACACTGGAATTGAAAAGGTAACAGTTCAGAAAACTGTAGAGGCCTTTATGGAATCAGTGAAGGATTCATTAGTAGATGGTAATAATGTTTACCTCAGAGGATTCGGTAGTTTTATCGTAAAGAAAAGAGCGGAAAAAACTGCGCGTAATATCTCAAAAAATACAACCATCATCATTCCTGAGCACAATATCCCGGCATTTAAACCTGCTAAGACATTTGTGAATCACGTTAAAGACGAAGTAAAATAATAAGTAGTTATGCCTAGCGGAAAAAAAAGGAAAAGACATAAGATGGCTACGCACAAGCGTAAAAAAAGATTAAGAAAGAATCGTCATAAGAAGAGAAAATAATCTTTTTTTAAGCATACGCCAGCTTATATAAAAATTTTTACGATTAAACCTAGGGTGCATGCGCATCTTAGGTTTAATCCTTTTTACCTATCAGAGTTCTTTTACATATTTTATTAATTCTCCCTTAATTTATTTAGTGTGAGTAGCGAATTATTTATCGACGTAAGTCCCTCTGAAATTGTAATTGCACTTCTTGAAGACAAAGGTCTGGTTGAGTTTACCAGGGAGAAAAGTGGCACCAAGTTCGCCGTTGGCGATATTTACCTCGGAAAAGTAAAAAAAATCATGCCCGGTTTGAATGCTGCTTTTATCGATATTGGCTTTGAAAAGGATGCTTTTTTGCATTACCTTGATATGGGACCGCAATTCGCTACTTTGAACAAGTTTGTTCAAAATGTAACATCACGAAAAGGAAGGATGATACCTGGTTTAAAAGTTCATCCTGAACCTGACATTGATAAAAACGGAAAAATTGCGAATTTACTGAGGCCGGGACAAAACATCATGGTACAAGTTGCCAAAGAACCCATCTCGACCAAAGGACCCCGCTTAACTTCTGAACTTTCGATTGCCGGTCGATTTATGGTGTTAGTGCCTTTTAGCGATAAAGTTTCGGTTTCTCAAAAAATTCATACCGTTGAGGAACGAAACCGCTTGAAGAAACTTATTCAAAGTATTAAACCACGAAATTACGGGGTTATTATCCGTACTGCTGCAGAAGGAAAAATGGTGGCAGATTTGGATCAGGAACTACAACGTCTGATCAACAAATGGGAAACAATCGTCCCAAAAATGAAAAAGGTAAATCCACCGGGGTTGGTGTTGGGGGAACTCAATCGTACAACCGTTTTGTTGCGCGATATTTATACCCCAGATTTTACCAATATTTATGTGAACGATTATTCGGTTTTTGAAGAAGTTGAAGACTATATTGTCGGAATTGCTCCTGAAAAGAAAAAAACGGTAAAATACTATGACAAGAGGCTACCGATGTTCGATTTTTTTGGTATCGATAAGCAAATTAAAGCTTTATTTGGTAAAACGGTAACCTTCAAAAACGGGGCTTACCTGATCATCGAACACACCGAAGCCTTTCATGTAATTGATGTGAACAGCGGAAACCGGGCCAAAGCCGGAAACAACCAGGAAACAAACGCTCTCGAAGTGAATCTGTCGGCTTGTGAAGAAATAGCCCGACAATTGCGTTTAAGGGACATGGGCGGGATTATTGTAATCGATTTTATCGATATGCATGAAGTCGAAAACCGCCACAAAGTTTATTTGAAAATGAAAGAGGTCATGGCTGACGACCGAACGAAGCACCACATACTACCGTTGAGTAAGTTTTGTCTGGTGCAAATTACAAGGCAGCGTGTACGGCCCGAAGAGCATATCGACACCTCCGAGGTGTGTCCGGCTTGCAGGGGTACAGGGAAAATTACTCCAACCATCCTTTTTACCGATGAGATTGCCAGTAAGATTGATTACATTTTTACCGATCTGAACCATAAAAAAGTTATTGTAAAGGTTCATCCATTTGTAGAAGCATATCTTAAAACCGGTTTTATCTCCATTGTCAGGAAATTGAGTTGGAAGTATATGAAAAAAATTGAAGTTGTCGGTGCTGAGGACATTTCCCTTTTAGAGGCACGTTTTTACGATGGCAACAAAGAAGAGATTATCTTCTAAAAAATGTTAAACCCCGCTTCGGCGGGGTTTTTTGTGACTATAATCACCGGAATTCATCGATACACTCCCTTATTTTGTTATATTTAAGTTTCTGAAATTTAATGAAGATATTGAACATGGCAAGATTGAAACTGTTAGCGGCTTTCTTTTTCTTTTTCATAGCAAGTATTGGGTCGGCCCAGGTGCAAAACCCTGTGAAATGGAGTTTTAAACAAACCAAATTAGGCGCCGGTGAATATGAACTTCAGTTTAGTGCTACCATCGAGAAAGGATGGCACCTTTATTCAACCACGATCCCCGAAGGAGGACCGATTGCTACTGCTTTTCATTTTTCCGACTCAACGGGTTTTGTGATCAATGGCAAAACGAGTACATCAAAAGCGCCAATAGTTGTCTTTGACAAAACGTTTAATATGAACCTGGAATACTTCGGAAACGAAGTGATATTTAAGCAATTGGTTAATGTTAAGGACAATTCATTGAAAACCATTTCGGGTTATGTGGAATACATGAGTTGTAACGACGAAACCTGTACCCCTCCAACCGAAGAAGAATTTACTTTTCAACTTGAAAGTACTTCCGGAGAAGAGAAAGTTGCTGCTTCGACCGATGTGGATGGGACTGCTCAACGAAGTTTACTGATTTTTCTGCTGATCTCTTTTGTGGCCGGTTTGGCCGCTATTCTTACTCCCTGCGTTTTTCCGATGATCCCAATGACCGTTTCTTTTTTTATGCACAGTAATGAGTCGAAGCGGAAAGCCCGGCTGAATGCCATTATTTACGGATTGTCAATCATTGCCATCTATACAATTATTGGAACGTTGGTGGCTGTGCTTTTTGGTCCCGATGCAGCCAACTGGATTAGCACACACTGGCTGCCCAATATTCTCTTCTTTGTGGTTTTTATCATTTTTGCATTTTCTTTTTTCGGCTTTTACGAGATTGTACTGCCTCACTGGCTGGTAAATAAAGCGGATAAAGGAGCCGATCGAGGTGGAATCGCTGGTTCGTTTTTCATGGCTTTGACCTTGGTGCTTGTGTCTTTTTCTTGTACCGGGCCTATTGTGGGTGCTATTTTGGTTGAATCGGCTGGAGGCCATATTATAAAACCGATTGTGGGAATGTTTGGTTTCTCGCTGGCGTTTGCCCTTCCATTTACCCTTTTTGCCATATTCCCTCAGTGGTTGAGCAATCTTCCTAAATCAGGGGGATGGCTCAATACCGTAAAAGTTGTGCTGGGGTTTGTTGAACTGGCGCTGGGGTTGAAATTCCTGAGTGTGGCTGATCAAACATACCACTGGGGAATTCTTAACCGCGAGGTATACATTGCAATCTGGATTGTTGTATTCCTCCTGATGGGAATTTATCTGATGGGATTCATCCGGTTTAAGTACGACAGTAAAGTGAAACGGTTGTCGGTGCCCCGAATCGTTCTTGCGGTTGTTACGTTCCTGTTTGTTGCTTACATGGTTCCTGGTTTGTTTGGAGCGCCGCTGAAAGTTATTTCCGGTTATTTGCCGCCTATGATTGTGAAAGCAGATCCCTCTTTGATTAATGAGGGATGCGAAGAACCCAAATATGCCGACCGGTTGCACATGCCTCTCGGACTGAACGGTTATTTCGATTATAATCAGGCATTGGCTTGTGCAAGGGCTCAGAAGAAACCGCTGTTTATCGATTTTACGGGTCATGGCTGTGTGAATTGCCGTGAGATGGAAGCCAATGTGTGGAGTGATCCACGAGTACTTGAACGGCTCAAAAATAATTTTGTGATTTTGGCGCTTTATGTCGATGATAAGACCTCTTTGTCAGAGAAAGACTGGGTAACATCGAAATACGACGGGAAGGTGAAAAAGACTATTGGGAAAAAATATGCCGATTTTCAGATTACCCGTTTTGGCGTGAATGCACAACCTTATTATGTTATTCTTGATAACAATGAAAAAATGCTGGTGAAGCCGAAAGCAAGAGACCTAAATCCCGATAACTTCGTGAAGTTTCTCGACGAAGCCGTGGTTAAATACAATAAGTAATCAGTATGGGCAAGAAAATCGGGTTTTTGTTGGTTTATTCAACGACCTGACTTTCCTGTTTTTTAAAATCCCCGCTTACATCGGTTAATACTTCGTATCCGGTTTCGGTGACCAGAATGGTGTGTTCAAATTGGGCCGAAAGTTTTCCGTCGATCGTGCGGGCAGTCCATCCGTCAACTTTATCGGTTTTGGTGCGGGCTTTTCCTTCGTTGATCATCGGTTCGATGGTGAAAATCATTCCCGGTTGAATTGCGGCTCCCGAGTTTCGGCGGGCAATGTGTTCTACCTGCGGATCTTCGTGGAAGTCGAGGCCGACGCCATGTCCGCAAAATTCGTATACCACCGAATAGCCTTTCATTTGAATGTAGCGCGAAATGGCAAAACCAATATTGCCAAACCGGTTGCCGGGATAAACCTGCTGAATCCCCAGTTCCAGACTGTGGTAGGTTGCATCGATCAATTGCTGGGCTTTGCGCGAAATATCCCCGATGGTAAACATTTTGTTGGTGTCGCCATAGTATCCGTTCAGAATGGTGGTCACGTCAATGTTGATGATGTCGCCTTCTTTTAAAATAATATGGGGTGATGGGATGCCGTGGCAAACAATGTCGTTGGGCGATATGCAGCACGATTTTGGATACCCGTGATAGCCCAGAGTGGCGGGTATTGCCCCGTGATCGAGCGTATATTCATGTATTATTTTGTCAAGATACTCGGTTGATACACCCTCTTTGATGTAACCTTCAATCATTTTCAGAGAATTACCAGCCAACTGGCAACTTTTTCTGATCCCTTCAATTTGTTCGGGGGTTTTAATAACAATACCCATGATTTCAAAATTTTGATGCAAAATTGACAATTAACGATGGGTTTTCAAAACCCGGAGCCGGTTTATTTCAAAAAACGTCAGATCAAATAATCTAAGAAGTTTCCTTTTGAAATGACATGGAATTCAGACTCCGGATAGGCATCTCTCCTGGCTTTGGGCGCTTTTATTCTTTTTTTAAACCTAAATTTGGCAAGTTAACTTTCTGAATTTAGCTAAATATGGCAAGTCGGATTTTGAGCTTCTTTCGGGTATTATCAAAATCTGAACTCTTTTCGGTTTTTTTGATGGTTTGGTACATACTTTTTACATTTACTCCGTTTTCAAACCATCGATTTATGAGCGCATTTCAGATCAATCCCGATTCCCCAACGGTTTTTCAGGAAGATTTTACCATCAGGTCTTACCATATCGATTTACACCGGAAACTTACCATTCAGAAACTGTGCAGTTTTTTGTCGGATATTGCAGGAAACCACACGGTTGCCTGTGGCGTTGGATGGGAGGTGATGCAGGAACAGCATGTTTTTTGGGTGTTGTCGAGGTTAAAAATCGAAGTGCTTTCGTTCCCCGTTTGGATGGATAAAATTAAGATTTCAACATGGTCGATGGGTACCGATGGTCTTTATGCTTACCGCAACTTTAGGGTTGAGGATGAAAATGGAACGTTGCTGGTGAAAGCTGCAAGCATGTGGCTGATGGTGAACACCGAAACCCGCAGGCTGGTCCGTCCCGGCGAATATATGCGCGATTTTCCGCTTTGTACCGAACGGCTGTTGGCGACCGATCCTGAAAAGCTTCCGGCATTGAATGATCCCATCTGTTTCGATCCCATTAATGTGTCATTCACCGAGACCGATATGAATTTCCATATGAACAACGTGAGCTATATTGAGCGGGTAATCAATGCGTTCGATTTTGATTTTCTGAAAGAATATGAAATTGAAAAGTTTGAAATCAATTTTTTAAAGGAAGCCCGTAATGGAGATTGTGTGGCTGTTTCGATGGAAAAAATAGATGACCACACTTTCCTGTGCAATTTAATCGATTCTGAAAGGAAAATCGAATATGTCCGCACCTGGATGAAGTGGCGTAAGATTGGCTAAAAAGGATATAGCACAGAAGGTATTTAATTGTCAGGATATAAAAAAGCGGTCAGAAATTTTTAATCTTTGACCGCTTTTGATTCTGCTGTTAATGATTTAATATTTTAAATGTTAAGCTATTTTATCCCTTTTGATGCTTAGAACGATACGTAAGAGATTTTGCTTGAGATTGAAAAACTCTTTTTCAAGGTTCCGCCAGAATAAGTTCCAGATGTGTAATATCCGTTTGTGCTTATGCCTGTTGAACTTCCTCCGGTATAAATGGAATAGCTTGATCCACTCTTCAGTGCAGGCGAGGAGAATACAATGTAATAGGCACTGCGGACTGGTTTGAAGGTGAATATCTCGTTGCCGCTTGCATCTTCTACGTGAAACATATTGGTTCCAATTGAAGAGGAAGTGACTTTTACACAGTATTGTGTTGAAGAAGAGCTGGGCGCTTCAATCATGTTTCCTGAATTCGGGCCCGATATCATGAGTAATCCACCTGAAACAATACTTGAACCGTTTACATCCATTCCCAGCTCGGGCGAAGAATTGGGCCCTTGTACGATAATTGTGCCACCGGTAATATTAAGGCTCCCATTGCTGTCGATGCCATCGCCGGTTGTTGTACTTACGGCAACTGTTCCTCCGTTTATGGTGAGTATACTTCCATCATCGTTCTCCGTACCTCCGGCAGTGAGCCCTGCGGTGGCGTTAAAACCATCGTCGGATGCAACAAGACTTACGTAGCCATCGTTTATGGTAATCGATGGGCTTTCCATGGCTTCAGTCGATTTGGTGACAGAAATGGAACCGTTGTTGACGGTAATTGATTTTTCTGATTTTATTCCATCGTCTGACGATGAGATGGTGATTGTTCCATTGTTGATGGTTATGGCGGCATCGCTTTTAACAGCTTTTGCCGAAGAGTAGTTGGCTGATGAAGAACTACCGCCACCGCCAGGTCCTCCAAAGTTGCCACCCGAGCTTGATCCCCCTGATACGGTAATCTTCGATCCGGTGGTGGTAATGGTAACCTTTGGCGAATTGCTGTCATCGCCAAAAGTTAGTGCCCCGTTTGATGTGATGCCTTTGCCTGCCGACCCGGAACTTGAAAGGATTACGGTCCCTCCGAGGATGGTGGTGGTGCCATTGGTGCTGATACAGGTGGCATTGTAGGAGTCGGTGGTGCCGCTGGAATTTGTATAGGTTGCCCCTGCTCCGGTGGTTGTGATGCTAAGATATCCCGATGCCATGGTGAAGTTGGCATCGCTCGAAATCCCTTTTCCTCCCTTTCCGCTACTGGTGATGGTAATATTGCTGCCTCCTATCGTAATGTTCCCATCTGCTTTCATTGCCGTACAGTAAGAGGGTTCGTTTCCGGAACCCGATGTTTCGAGAATAACATTTCCACTCGTTTTGATGGTCATGTCGCCACCATTTAAGGTGATGGTACCGGAACTTTTGATTGCTTTGCTCTGATCTCCGTTGATCGTTATATCAAAAGTGCCACCTGTAACCGAAATGATGCTGTCGCTGTCAATCCCATTTGCACCCGTTTGGGAGGTTGCGATTGACAGGCTTCCTCCGTTTATTGTTATATTCCCTTTTGAATGAATGGCATTATCGGTGCAGGTCAGGTCAATTGTTCCATTGTCGATAATCACATTCTCCAACCCTTTTATGCCTTTTGACGAAGTACTGGTGTCGCCTTCTGAGCCTGAAACGATGGTGATTTTTCCGCTCGAAATGATGGCGTCGGTACGGGCAACAATCGCGTCACCTTTGGAAGTAATATCTAACGTTCCGGAAAGGATTGCCACGTACCCTTTGGTTTCATCTTCTTCGTTGTCCGATTTTAATCCATCTCCTCCGGCATTTAACGTGATATTCCCGCTTTCAACTACCAGATAGTCTTTCCCGTGAAGGGCTGCTTTGCCTGATGTAACATTGATGGTTCCCGAAGCAATAATGAATCCTTTGGCGCTGGCAATCCCGCTGTTGTTCTTGCTCGATACTGTGAGAGAACCATTGCCGGATAGAGAGAGATTGTATAAGCTATAAATGGCCGCGTTGGGCGTGCCGCTGGTTGTGTCAGCAGCACTCGACTCGTCGGTGATTTTATTGGAGCTGTTGTCAGAAAGGATGAGGATTGTTTTGGCCGATTTTTTAATGTAGACAGGCACGCCTGAAGAACAACCGATTTCTGCATTATTCAATATGAGCCTGACATTTCCTGAATCCTCCGTGTTTACAACAATCTGGCCATCGGAAAGGGTTCCGCTGATACGATAATTTCCGGCTGAGCTGATTGTTACAACACTGTCGCTGGCAGTTGCTCCGGAACCGTTAATGGTCGCACTTTTCCCATCAAGGTCGATGGTTACCTCCGATGAACTTTCCCACGTATAATCGCCGTTACTTTCGTGATTCTCACAATTTTTGGCCATCGCATCGGCCGAGGAACCATAGAAATTATAATTGATGGTGACATCCGGATCGTTGTCATCATCGCTGCCGCTATCGTCGCTATTGTCGATATAGGTATTGATACAGGCCGGAATAATAAACAATGAAAGAATGGTTAGAACTGATTTTAATCTTCTTTTCATTTTGAATGATCTGGTTTTTATCGTAATGCTCATTGTTGTTTTACTGTTTTGTTTTTACGTAAGTTAGAAACTAAAAATGTATCCGACACCCATTACGAAGTTCTGTACAGGATCTTCGCTGTTGATTTCTTTGTCGTACATTCCATACACCTCGAACTTGTGTTTTTTCGAGAGTTTGTATTCGATAGAAAGTGTGTATCGGATTTGTTCAAAGGCATTTCCGTCGGGGTTGTTTAGCGTATAGAAAGTCTCTACCGAGGCTTCCGGAGTAACTGGCAGCCTGGGAATGTTGTATTCGATTTTGAATTTATTCCGCCAGATCTATTCGGGGTTGACTTTGTAGTTGTCGATTTTTCCACTCTCCTTAATCCTGTCGGTTACATCTTTCGCCGTAATCTGTGCCCGCTCGCGCAGAGAAAAGGTGAAGTGGCCAATTTTCTGTTTCCCCTGGACAAACAGATATGCGCGATGACGTGGCTGGTAATCCTTATATTCCGAGTCGTTGAAAAATATAAACTCATATCCTCCACCGATTTTAACGGGTTTAAAAATTTTGTACCCGGCGCTAAGTCCAATGTTCCAGCGGTCGATTGCCGTGATATTCTCTTTGGTGCGCAACTCCGTTTCTGCGGATAAATCCCATTTGCCCAGCTCTTTATTGGCTCCAATCGAAGTCCATATTCCAAAATCGTTGGTTTGGGCCATGCTCAATGAGGAGATAGCCATAAAAAGCAAAAAAGTTATAATACGTATTTTCATTACCCTTAAAATGAAGTAAAACATTGCATTGTGTTGAAATAAGCTGGTGTTTTCACCCTTCTTTTGGTGCAATACAAAAAGAATACGGGCAACAAGGTTCATTCCCTACATCAGAAAAGAGAAAAAACGGATACTTTTTGTCGTATTTCAGTTGGTTGGAAATGGTGTATTTTATTTGTCCATCCACTGTTTTATCTGATCAATTTTTTCTTCTGAAGGCATATTGCCGTCGAGCCAGTGGATTTGTGAACCATTTTTTTCCATGTGGCGGAACCAGGTCATTTGGCGTTTGGCAAACTGGTGAATAGCAATTTCGAGTTGATGGAACATTTCGTCGTAGCCGATTTCGCCAATCACATATTGGGTGAGGAATTTGTATTCAAGCCCGTAATAAATCAGCGATTCTGGTGAAATCCCTTTTTCAAGCAGTGCTTTCACCTCGTCGACCATGCCCGAATCCAACCGCTGTTTTAACCGTTGGGTAATCCGTTGCCGGCGAATTTCCCGGTCGAATTTTATGCCAACAATCAGGCTGTTGATTTCGGGGAAACGGGTGTCAATGGCCGGGTGGGTCCGGTAATATTCTTCAATTTCGATGGCGCGGATGGCTCGTTTGGAGGTTTCAATGTCGCTGTTGTTGTGTACGTTCTTATAACCTTTCAGGATTTTAGTTAGTTCAGACAGACTTTTTCCCCGGAGTTTTTCCCGCAAGGATTCGTTCACGGGGACATTGATCAGTTTGTATCCTTTCAATACGGCTTCGATATACATTCCGCTGCCACCACATACAAGGGGGAATTTATTGCGGCTGACGATCTCTTCAAAAACCCGGATGAAATCGCGCTGGTATTCGAAGACATTGTATTCATATCCGGCATCCACAATGTCGATCAGATGATAGGGGATGGTAGTGCCGTTGATGGTATAGTCGGCAAGGTCTTTCCCGGTGCCAATGTCCATTCCCCGGTATACCTGGCGAGAATCGGCAGAGATAATTTCTCCGTTGATCTGTAATGCCAGCTGGGCTGCTACGCTGGTTTTACCCGATGCCGTGGGACCGAGAATGGTGATGAGGTTATAGGATTCCATTTTTTTCGTTTTCAACTTCTTTATCAAAAATAGTGATCATATTTTTTTGATCATCTTGATTTTTACAAAACTAATGTATTTTTGTACATCAAAATCCGAATTTATGAAACGAGCATGTCCCTATTTGTCCCTCAATGTGAGGTGTATTCCGAAAAATGTCGGGAGCGGGTTTCATCCGAAGGATGATGTTGTTTCAAAAAACTGTCTCTGGTTCTGGCAGGTAGTTAACAAACTAAAATGATACGATACCAATGAAACTGCCACTATCGTTAAAAGGTATTCTCGATGAATGTCTTTCCTTTTTCTTAAGGCCGCGAACGTACTGGCAACAGATAAAAACAGGGAAACGCAGAGGTGCATTCTCTTTCAAACGGTTTTTTATACCGGCTTTGATTATTGCATTTTTTTTCACGTTCATAGGCTATTTTGTTTTTCATCTTAGGGATGGTTTTCTTTGGAAAGAAGCTCTGGTAATGGCATTTAAACGAATTATCCTGATTTTTTTGCTTTTGTTTCTTTCGGTTTGGGTGACGAAAATGGTTATGGGCTGGTTTAAAATTACGATAAAAGGACGAACGGTCCGTAATATTGCTGTTTATTCGCTGAGCCCGGTTTTGCTTACTTCGATATGCACCGGTTTGTTGCCCTTCCTCGATCTGGGTGGTGTTGCTCCCTGGTATGGACTCTATTTGGCCTATACCGGGTTGGAGACTTTTTTTATAATACCCGAAAAGAAAAAATTTTACTTTTATTTTGTGCTTTTTATGGCCGTGTTCATGGTTATTATGACCCTGACATTTGCCTTGCGCCGAATTTCACTTTTAATTATTGGATAACATGGGACTTAAGCCACAAAATACGATCAATATAAAGAACAAGAAAGCCTTTTTTGAATATGAAATTCTGGAGTCGTTCACGGCTGGAATTCAGTTGCAGGGAACCGAAGTGAAATCGATCAGGGAGGGCAAGGCCGGGCTGGTCGATTCGTACTGCCAGTTTTTTGCCGGTGAGCTTTATGTGAAGAACATGCACATTGCCGAATATTTCTTTGGAAACCGGCTGAATCACGAGGCTAAACGCGAACGAAAATTGTTGCTTACCAAAAAAGAGTTAAGAAAACTTGACCGGAAGGTGCGGGAGACCGGTTTGACCATTGTTCCGTTACGATTATTTATGAATGAGAATGGCTTTGCCAAACTCGAAATTGGTCTTGCCCGGGGTAAAAAGGTGTACGATAAACGCGAATCGCTGAAAGAAAACGATACCCGTCGGGATATGGACCGGGAGATGAAGTTTTGATAAGTAATCTTAAATTGCTTAAAATAAGCTTTAATTTTAATCTTTTTCTTTTTCCTTCTCCTTCTCCTTCTCCTTTTTGATACTGTTTATCAAACCAAGGGTTCCGTTGATGCCACCCAATCCCATGGTTTCGACGGCTGTGCTGGGAACAATTACGATGGTGGAGTTGGTCTTTAATCCTTCATATAGCATATTCATCGCCCGCAGGTGGAAAGCGGTTGGGTTATCGGCATAACTGTCGGCTGCTTCGTTAAACATGTTGGCTATTTGCCGTTCTGAATCACCCAGAATGACCCTTGCCTGACGTTCACGTTCTGCCTGTGCCTGCATCGACATAGCAGCTTCAAGTCCTTGTGGAATCAGTACATCTTTTACTTCCACCGAGATTACATTGATTCCCCAGGGCTCTGTTCGTTCATCAATGATTTTTTGAAGGAGCGTACTGATTTTGTCGCGCCCTTCCAGCATGTCGGCCAGCAAGGTTTTGCCAATCACATCGCGCAGGGCTGTTTGTGAGGCCCAGCTGATGGCGCTGCTGTAATCGGCTACATCCATCGATGCTTTTTTTGGGTCGATCACTTTCCAGAAAAGAACCGCATCTACATCCACTGGAACGGTGTCTTTGGTAAGAGTTTTCTCCGCCTTAAAAGAAGTGCTGATTACCCGGATATCAATCCAGTATGGGATGTTGTCGATAACCGGGATAATGAAAAAGAGCCCGGGTCCCTTGAGCGCGTGATATTTTCCGAGGCGCAGAACTACAGCCCGGCTCCACTGGGAAGCGACTTTGGCAGAAGACGCTACAAGAGCTGCCAGAATAAACGAAACGATCAGGATGGTGACACTTGCCGACGATTTCAGATCGCTGCTGGCCATGAATGCCAGGCTCATTCCAATAACTGCAATCACTATAAAGAGTAGCGATGCAATTGATCCATTATTTTTCATTTGTTTAAAAATTAATCGGTTATTGTTTGATAACATAACCCGGGGAGGATTTGTTCTTTTTTGTTGAAAAATAATTGAATGAGTTTATGAATAGGTTTCTTGAAATTTTTCCATTTCAAGAAACCTATTCATCTGCTATTTTACTGATGAAAAGGAAAATTGTTGTGTTTTGTTATTTTACTTCATTGTACGAAGGAATATCCCTCCAGTGCCAATAGTCAATAATAGTGCCTTCGCGGGTAAGCATCAATCCCGGATTGGATCGGATCATCGTTTTCAATGTAATTTCATCGCAGAAGAAAAAATCGTAGGGTGGTTGGTATTTTGCTTTGAACTGTTCGATGTCCTGAGCCGATGACGCGGTCATGCAGATAAAATGATCGCCGTTTTCTATTGCCTTTCGTGCCAGTTCGTTAATCTTTTCCTGATTTTTCGTGCTTGTTTTATCCAGATTATAAGCGATCAACATGAAGGTGTTGTTGGGCTCGTTCAAATAATAATCGGCCACATCTTCTCCATAACTATTCTCAATGGTGAAGTCGTGAATGGGCGGGTGGTACCCTTTTTTTACCAGTTTCGATTTCATCTGAACATATTGCCAGTTAAGGGAATCTTTCCAGGGATAATTGGCCTCATCGAATTTCTTCAATTTCCCGGTAGCCCTTTCTTTGTATATAAATTCATTTTTAAACACATCCTGGGGCGCATTGGCGGGCATCTCCATCCCTTTGCGGATGTTTGATCCAATTTTGTACGGTCTGAAGTCGATGATCGGCAGATGGTTGTAAGAATAGAATTCAACAAAACCCATTGCCAGCAGCAAAAGGACAAATCCAAGGAACGGAACCCGAATGTTCAATTTGTTTTTATAATCGTTCCGGTAGATGAATACAATTACCGCAAAGAGGGATAGAACGATGTTTTTGAAAAAAGTATCCCAGTTGGACAGGATGAGGGCGTCGCCAAAGCAGCCACAGTCCGACACTGGGTTTTTGATGGCAATCCAGAGCGTCAAAGGCAAAAAGAACGCCATGAAAAGCAACGAGAACCACGAAAAAATAGCGACACGGTAATTGATCAGCAACGCAGCACCTATTCCAAATTCAAACAGCGATTGCAGAACAGACAGGATAAAAGAAAACTGGCTGGCCCAGTCGGTGCCGAAAGCGGTAAAGTAATCGGTGAATTTATAGGTTGATCCAAGCGGATCGACTCCTTTGACAAAACCAGAGAAGATAAAAGTAATTCCGAGCAATATCCGGATAATGTCGAGTATAATTCGTAACGGCTTTTGTTTCATTTTTCTTTAGTTCCTTAGTAACTGAGTTCCTGAGTTCCTTCGTCATCGAGTCTCATGGAATTTATGCCTGAGCGTTCTCGTTTTTCGTACGCTGTGGTCATTTTTCCAGTTCGTTTCTTTTAAGACGATTATCTCTCAAAAAAATAACAATCACTCCTCACCGAACTCAATTTTGATGAGGGCAAAAACCGAATAATTTATGATGTCCAGATAGTTGGCATCGATTCCTTCCGATATGATGGTTTTCCCAAGGTTGTCTTCAATTTGCTTGGTGCGATTCAGTTTCATCAGAATAAGGTCGGTATACGAACTGATGCGCATGTTTCGCCAGGCTTCGCCGTAATCGTGGTTTTTGCGCATCATCAGCTCTTTGGCTACCGAAAGGTTGTTGAGGTATTTCTGAAGGGTTTCTTCGTGGCTAAGGTCTTCCTGTTCGCTGGGACCCAGTTCGAGCTGGATTAACCCCATGGCACAGTAGTTAATCATTCCAATGAATTCGGAACGGATGTCATCGTCAACCTGTTGTTCCCCTTTTTCTTCGATGCTCCTGATGCGCTGAGCTTTAATGTATATTTGATCGGTCATGGAGGTTGGACGAAGGATCCGCCAGGCAATTCCGTAATCTTTCATTTTTTTCTCAAACACCGACCGGCAAATCTCAATTACACCATCGTATTGTTCGCTTGTATTCTTCATCTTAACTTTTTTTTGGCCAATAAAAGTAGAAAAATTCAGGACATTCCAGCTGAATTGTTGTAGTTTTGTGTTTAAGTTATCCCAAAACTTTTGATTTTATGTTGTTCGAACCAGTTGATAACAATTATTTTAAGCCGAAAAACACCCTTCGCTGTAACGGCGATTTAATTGATTTGTCGAAGCCCGTGGTGATGGGGATTCTCAATGTTACTCCTGATTCTTTTTACGATGGCGGGTGTTATGAAACGACCGAAAAAGCGGTACAACATGCCGGGGAAATGTTGTCGGAGGGGGCTGCGATCATTGATATCGGAGCCTGTTCAACCCGTCCGGGAGCGAAAGAGGTTACCGCCGAAGAAGAGCTGTCCCGGTTGTTGCCAGTAGCCGTCGAAATTAGAAAGCAATTTCCGGATGCGGTTTTATCGCTCGATACTTTTCGTGCCGGAGTGGCTGAAAAGGTGATTGATGCGGTGGGCGACTGTATGATCAACGATATCTCCGGAGGAACTCTTGACGAAAAAATGTTCGAAGTGGTTGCCCGGTTACAGGTCCCGTATATTCTGATGCACATTCAGGGAACGCCCAAAACGATGCAGCAGAATCCGGTTTATCAGGATGTAACAAAAGAGGTTATTCGTTTTTTGAGCGAGAAAGTTTACCGGTTACATGAAATGGGGGTTTGTGATGTGATCATTGATCCGGGTTTTGGTTTTGGAAAAACAGTCGATCACAACTACGAACTCTTCAACAACCTTGATGCTTTCCGGATTTTTGAGCTACCTTTGCTGGTGGGAATTTCCCGAAAATCGATGATATACAAATATCTCGGTTCAGTGCCCGAAGAGAGCCTGAACGCCACAACGGTACTTAATACCCTGGCACTAAAAGGCGGGGCAAACATTCTGCGGGTGCACGATGTGAGACCGGCTGTCGAAGCCATAAAGATTGTAGAACAGTTAAAAATGTTTTCTAAATGATTGCGGCCTTTATTACCATACGGTTTCTCGATGTTGTCGACATTTTGCTTGTCGCTTTTTTGATTTATGAACTCTATATGCTGATCAGGGGCACGGCTGCTTTTAGTATTTTGGTCGGACTCTTTATGTTTTATTTGATTTGGCTTGTGACCAAAGGCTTGGATATGGGGTTGATAAGCGGCATCCTTGGTGGGGTGGTTGGTGTTGGCGCATTGGCAATCGTTATTGTTTTTCAGCCTGAGATCCGGAAAATGTTCCTCTTGCTGGGAAACCGGTACAACCTGAACCGGACCCTTTCGCTTGATAATATTTTCTTCAGAGAAAAAGACGAAGCTGCTGATTTGCACATCAAAGATATTATTCAGGCTTGTGAGGCCATGTCGGCAACTAAAACCGGAGCGTTGATCGTCCTGATTAATAAAACAGAACTGAAAGAGTATGAGGAGACTGGAGAGATGATTGATGCTCCGGTTTCGAGTGCGTTGCTCCAGACCATCTTCTTCAAAAATGCTCCGTTACACGATGGGGCGGTCATTATCCGTAAAGGCCGGATACTGGCTGCACGATGTGTGTTACCGGTGACCGACAAGGAGATTGAAAATGATCAGTTGGGGCTTCGTCACCGGGCTGCTATCGGAATATCGCAGGTGACTGATGCACAGGTGATCGTGGTCTCGGAAGAGACTGGCAGACTGGCTTATGTTCTAAATGGGAATATTCACGAGAATGTCAATCCCATTGAGTTGTCCCGAATGGTCGAATACGTATATAAAAATAGTTGAATTTCAATCAAATCCCCATGTACAACCATTTTCTGAAATTCATAGCGGAAGAAAAACTCTTTGGAAGGCACGAGAAATTGTTGCTGGGGGTTAGCGGTGGAATTGATTCGGTTGCGTTGTTGCACCTGATTTCGCGGCTGGGAAACGAATGCGCCATAG
The DNA here is from genome assembly GCA_035353695.1 of Prolixibacteraceae bacterium. GTDB lineage: Bacteria > Bacteroidota > Bacteroidia > Bacteroidales > Prolixibacteraceae > CAYMTR01. Next base: position 12,077 of record DAOQAB010000016.1, on the reverse strand, counting down.
CCCATTGCAATTTCAATTTGCGTGGGGAAGAAAGCGATGAAGATGAACAATTTGTTCGGAACCTGGCCAATGAGAATGGTGTCAAATGTTATGTCAATTCGTTTGCTACCAGCGATTATGCTTTCGAAAAAGGAATTTCCATCGAAATGGCAGCCCGGCAATTACGTTACGAATGGTTTGAAACCATCCGGCAGCAGGATCATTTCGATTGGATTGTGGTGGGCCATCACCTCGACGATGTTCTCGAAACCTTCCTGTTGAATCTGAGCCGGGGTACCGGTATCCGTGGGCTTTCGGGTATTAAACCCAAAGCGGGTTATGTGGTGAGGCCTTTGCTGTTTGCCAGCCGCAAAGAGATTGAAACTTATGCCGATGAGAACGACCTTTCATACCGTTTCGATTCGACCAACGACGATCTTCATTACAAACGAAATAAGGTCCGGCATCAGCTTTTGCCTTTGTTTGAAGAGCTGAACCCCTCTTTTCGCAACAACCTGCAACGAACGATCCAAAACCTGAACCTGACCGAAATGGTACTCCGGAACCGGATCGATGAGGTGCGGAATCAGTTGTTGAAGGAAGAAGGGCACTGGGTAACCTTGGATAAAGGTAAATTATCGTTGCTGAATCCGTTGTCCATTTATCTGTTTGAATTGTTGCGGCCTTTTCAGTTTAATGCCGATACGGTTGAAAACATCATCGAATCGCTTTACGGAATCCCGGGTAACCAGTTTTTTTCGCCAACAAGCCGGTTGGTCGTCGACCGTGAAAAGCTTATAATTACGCCCATTGAGCCTCAAAACAACGAACTTTATTACGTCGAAGCCGATCAGGAAAAAGTGTTCGATCCCATTGAGATTTCTCTTTCGGTGGAAGATTATTTTCCCGGATACCAGATTCCCGATTCCAATGAGATTGCCGTTTTCGATCTCGATAAAATCAACTTTCCGCTGGTAATTCGCAAATGGCAGCTAGGCGAGTATTTCTGCCCGCTGGGGATGAAAGGGTTGAAAAAGGTGAGCGATTTCTTTATCGATGAGAAACTTTCCATTCCTGAGAAAGAGAACACCTGGGTGATTGCTTCCGATAACAAAATTCTCTGGATTGTAGGTCGCCGCATCGACGACCGTTTCAAGATTACCCGGCATACCCAAAAGATTCTTCGGATGGAACTGCTTTCGTAATTAGTTAAGCGAGCGGTATTCGTTGGGTGAATGGCCCACATTTTTCTTAAACATCCGGCTGAAGTGCTGAGGATATTTGAATCCTAACTCATATGCAATTTCGCTGACCGATTTGGTGTTGTCGAATATTTTCTCTTTGGCAATATCCATCAGTTTTTGTTGGATATGTTCCTGTGCTGGTTTTCCGGTCTCCTTTTTGATCAAATCGCCCAGGTAGTTTGCCGAAAGATGAAGTTGGTCGGCACAATATTTCACCGAAGGCAGTCCAACCGTTTGGGGCTTGTCCGATTGGAAGTATTCATTGAGCAATCTTTCAAACCGCACCAGAATGTCTTTATTGGCATTGTCGCGGGTAATGAACTGTCGATCGTAAAAACGCATACAATAATTGAGAAACAGTTCAATAGTTGTTACAATCAGTGTTTTACTGTGTTTGTCGATGGCGTGGCTCAATTCAAAATCAATTTTTTGGAGGCAGTCAATTACAATTTGGCGTTCCCTTTCTGACAGGTGGAGGGCTTCGTTTACTTCGTACGAAAAGAAGGTATACTCTTTCATGCGATGCCCGAGGGAGGTTCCCCTGAGTAGATCGGGATGGAAAAGCAATGCCCAGCCGTGAGGCTGATAATATTCCCCGTTATTGTCGATGCCAATTACCTGTCCCGGACCAATAAACACCAGGGTTCCTTCCTGATAGTCGTAGTGATTGCGACCATATAACAGTTCGCCACATTTCATCTCTTTCAGAAAGATGGTATAAAAACCCAGATTCATTCTCACGTGCTGCCTTGGTGGCAATGTGGAAAAATCAATGACACTCACCAGCGGGTGCAGGGTTTCTTTGCCCATTAACGTGTTGTACTGTGATACACTTTCCAGTTTTTGAATCTTGTCCATAACCATGTGCTATTAAAATCGAAATCAAAGGTAGTGTTCTCATTTTATAAATTTTACCACCGGTGTCAGAATCGGTAATTATGGTACAAAAACCAGTAATTTGTATAAAAGATCATCCGGTAATTCCCAACAATTTTGCATCGGTGAAATGCAAAAGAGTGTTGATGGCACAGAAGCGTTTGCCGGATGAATTCAATTTTGTAGTTTCGGCACAGCGTGTTTAAAGAATGTATAGCCTTGAATATCAGAGAAAGATTTGATAAAAAATGAAAAAACAGATTATATGACAAAAAAATTAGGATTTGGATTTATGCGTTTGCCGCTAACCGACCCCAATGATCAAATGGGGGTTGACATGGAAACCTTGAATAAAATGGTAGATACCTTTCTTGAACGGGGTTTTACCTACTTCGACACCGCCTATATGTATCATTCATTTCAAAGTGAAATTGCGCTCAGGGAGTCGTTGGTCAAACGATATCCCCGGGGAAGTTTTACCCTGGCAACTAAATTACCCACCATGTTCCTGAAAACGAAAGAAGATCGGGAACGGATATTCAATGAGCAACTCGAAAAATGTGGGGTCGATTATTTCGATTACTACTTGCTTCATAACCTGAATGTGTTTCTTTATGAAACGGCGAAAGAATTTGATTGTTTTGCATTTATACAGCAAAAGAAAAACGAAGGAAAAATAAGACAGATCGGGTTTTCGTACCACGATCATGCCCTGTTGTTGGACCAGATCTTAACGGAGCATCCCGAAGTTGATTTTGTGCAGCTACAGTTGAATTATCTCGATTGGGACAACGAGAGTATCCAGTCGCGAAAATGTTACGAAGTGGCTCGGAAGCATCACAAAAAAGTGATCGTAATGGAACCTGTGAAAGGCGGAACGCTGGCCAATGTGCCCGAAAAGGTAGAGCGGCTGTTTAAAGACTATCATCCTAATCTCTCGGTTCCTTCATGGGCAATTCGGTTTGCGGCAAGCCACGACGAGGTGATGATGGTGCTGAGCGGGATGTCCGATATGGATCAGTTGCTCGACAATACCGGGTATATGCGGGAATTCACTCCACTTACAACCGAAGAAATGGAGGTGTTGAAAAAAGCAGTTGTGACAATCAACGAGTCAATTGCAATTTCCTGTACGGCCTGTCATTATTGTGAAGAGGGATGCCCCGAACAGATTGCCATTCCCCGCTATTTTGCATTGTACAATGCTAAAAAACAGTCGTTAACTACTGGTTTTTCCGTAGAGAAAGTATATTACGACAATTTGGCCAAAGAGTTTGGTAAAGCTTCAAGCTGTATTGAATGTGGGCAATGCGAGAAAAATTGCCCTCAGCATATACCAATAGCCCGTTGGATGAAAAAGGTATCCGAAGTTTTTGATTAGTATTAAGAAGTAAAAAAAAGAAATAGTTATGGAAATTCAAAAAAGAAAATTGGGAAACAGTGAATTCGAGGTTTCGGCCATTGGCCTGGGGTGCATGGGAATGAGTTATGGCTATGGCCCGGCATCGGACAAAAAAGAGATGATTTCGCTGATTCATGCTGCGGTCGATCGGGGTGTTACCTTTTTCGATACCGCTGAGGTGTATGGTCCTTTTACCAACGAAGAACTGGTGGGAGAGGCGTTGGCTCCTTACCGCAGCAAGGTGGTAATTGCCACCAAGTTTGGCTTCGATATCAATGCTTTTCCGGGAGTGAACAGTCGTCCGGAACATATTCGCGAAGTTTGTGAGGCTTCCCTTAAACGGTTGAAAATCGAAACGATCGACCTGTTTTATCAGCACCGTGTCGATCCCAGGGTGCCGGTTGAAGATGTGGCAGGAACGGTGAAAGATTTGATCAGGGAAGGGAAAGTCCGTTATTTTGGGCTTTCGGAAGCCGGGGTGAAGACCATCCGCCGGGCTCATGCCGAGCAACCGGTGACGGCACTTCAAAGTGAATATTCTCTTTGGTGGCGCGAGCCTGAGGCCGAAATCCTACCATTACTCGAAGAATTGGGGATTGGCTTTGTTCCTTTTTCACCACTGGGACGTGGTTTCCTTACCGGGAAGCTGAAAGGTGACGAAACGTTTGCATCGACCGATATTCGCAGCTCTGTGCCTCGTTTTACGCCCGAAAATATGAAAACCAATCTGGCGCTGGTGGAGCAGATTGGCAAAATTGCAACGCGCAAGAATGCAACTCCTGCACAGGTTGCCCTTGCCTGGCTATTGGCTCAAAAACCCTGGATTGTTCCAATTCCCGGAACCCGCCGGCTGGAGCGACTGGAAGAAAATATTGGCGCTGCCTCGGTGGTTCTTTCTTCGGATGATCTTCGCGAAATAGAAGCCCTCATATCAACGGTTGAAGTTCAGGGAGCCCGCTATTCCGAAAGCAATCAAAATCTGATTGACCGGTAGAAACAATTCTTTTGGGTGTGCCTTCTTGTCTTTCAATTTTTAGTGGTTTTCCGAAGTTTTGGTATGGTTTTGCAATGATCAAATTGGTTTTAGCTTCAACCTTCGGAGACAAAATTTGTTTTATTGGTTGAATAGAAAAAATGAAACACCATGGAGCTGGAGATTAAAATTGAGCAAGAGGGAAATAACGGAAATTTTCATATCGAGTTGGAAGGTAGGGTGATTGCCCAAATGACCTTCTTTATAGAAGATAAGGAACAGATGGTGATTGATCATACCGAAGTTAACCCGGAATTCAATGGGAAAGGATATGGAAAAAGGTTGGTTGCCAAAGCGGTGGAATTTGCCCGCGAAACAGGGTTAAAGATTGTTCCCGTCTGCCCTTTTGTTAAAACAGTCTTGTCAGGGAAACCGGATTACCGGGATGTATTGTGTGATTGATCTGGTTAGCCCGAACCAATACAATGAGGCAGTTGACAAAACTTTCTTGCAGATTGAATCCGTAATCTGTTATTTTTGACACATGGATAGAAAGGAACGATTTGAAAAGGTCATAACCTGGTTTGAAGAGAATGTGCCGGTTGCAGAGACCGAGCTGGAATATGATTCGCCCTTTGGTTTACTGGTCGCAGTAATCCTTTCGGCGCAGTGCACCGACAAGCGGGTAAATCAGATTACCCCGCCTCTGCTTGAACGTTTCCCCACGGCAGCCGATATGGCGGCAACCACTCCGGAAGAGGTTTTTCAGTATATCAAAAGCTGCTCTTATCCGAACAATAAATCGAAACATCTGGTTAACATGGCAAGGATGCTTACTGCTGATTTCGGTGGTGAGGTGCCGTTCGATGTGGATGAACTTCAAAAGTTGCCGGGTGTTGGGCGCAAAACGGCCAATGTAATTGCTTCGGTTGTTTACAATCAGCCGGCCATGGCAGTCGACACCCATGTGTTTCGCGTGGCTGCACGGATTGGACTTTCAGAAGGAGCCAAAACACCACGGCAAACCGAGGAACAACTGGTGGAATTCATTCCTGATCAATTGATACCCAAAGCCCATCACTGGCTGATTCTTCATGGCCGGTATATCTGTAAAGCTCGTAAGCCGGAATGTGAAACGTGCGGATTGACCGCATGGTGCAACTATTTTCAGCAAAAAGATCAGGCGTTTTTAACACTGGATCGATAGAATAAAAGTTCACATGGACAATAGGTATTTCCCATTTAGCGAAATCTGCGCGACGGAATTGAGCGGAGAGATGACTGGAGAAAAAATGTTTCCTATCTGATAAATAGCTTGCTTGTCAGTTTGTTGAAAGAGTGGTTTATTACACACGAATTAAATTGTTACTTAATTTTCATGGAATCTGCCAGGGGCACCCTTTGAATTTTGAAATTACTTACTACATTTGCTGAATAAATCATTAGATAACATTAAAAGAATTTATTATGGCTTATAAAATTTCTGACGAATGCATCGCATGCGGTACTTGTATCGATGAATGCCCGGTAGAAGCTATTTCAGAAGGAGATATTTATAAAATCGATCCTGAAATTTGTACAGAATGCGGCTCATGTGCTGAAGTATGTCCTGTTGAAGCTATTTCACCAGAAAATTAGCTTTTGTGCAGTAGCTGTTCATATAAAAGAAATTGTGCTGTACAAGGGTGTCCGTTTGGGCATCCTTTTTTTGTCTTACGATAGGCCTTCAGAAAATGATTCTGCCGGTTTGTGAACCCAGCACCGGGTGTCGAACAATATTAAGAAAAACACAGATCGGTTAAAAAACATCCACCTGAATTTTTGACTGAAGATTCATTTCGTATTTTTGTTAGGACAACCGTTTTAATTTATGTGCAACATCCGCAAAAGAAAAATCAATCGGGCCATTGGTCATACCCGGCGAATGGTGGTGTTTCCCCGTCCGGAAACCATTGTGTCGGTTGGTTTTGTGCTCGATGTCGATGCCGACGAACGGAATGTGACCTGGAATTTGCAGGGGACAGTTGCCCGCACACAATGCCTTAAATATGTGGATGAAAAAAGGGGAAATGATGCCCGGCAGGAGGTTATCTTCCGGTCGGATCTGAATTTCTGGAAATTGCCTCCCGATAAGCTGGTGCGTTCATTCATCGAAACCCCTTTCGACCTGTTGATTAACCTGGCCAGTGATAAGAATGATGTAATTACTTATATTTGTGCTGCATCGAAGGCTAAATTTAAGGTTTCTTATAAGCAACAGGGTGAAATTTACGATCTGGTTATCGATTTGGGGGAGAGCAATAAAACCGAACTGGTGAAACAGTTGAAAAGTACGCTGTTGAATCTCAATCAAAAAGAAACCCTTTCGCCCAAACAAAAAGAGATTGAATTTTAAATTTGAACTTTTCTAATTTCCTAAAATAGAATAAACACGAGAAACGAATGAAAAATATTTTCAAAGGAACAGGTCCGGCAGTCATTACGCCGTTTAAAAGTGAGAACCTCTCAGTTGATTTTCATGCGCTTGAAAATTTGTTGGAATTTCAGATTGACAAAGGAATCGATTTTATTGTTGCTCTTGGCACTACGGCCGAATCGGTTACCCTGAGCCACGAGGAACGCCATCAGGTATATCAGTTTATCAAGGAGATCAACAAAGGGCGTTTACCATTTATGGTCGGATTTGGAGGCAACAATACGGCAGAAGTGATCCGGCATATTAAGTCGGCCGATTTCAATGGAATCGATGCCATCCTTTCGGTGGTGCCTTATTACAGTAAACCTTCGCAGGAAGGGTTGTACCGTCATTTTATGGCACTTGCTGAGGTTTGCCCGGTACCCATCATCCTTTATAATGTTCCTTCACGGTGCGGTGTAAACATGACCGCTGACACCACACTTCGTCTGGCAAAAACGGGTAAGTTCATGGGGGTCAAGGAAGCCTCGGGCAATCTGGAACAGATCAAACGTATTATTGAAGAATCGCCCGAAGGTTTTGGCGTGATTTCCGGTGATGATTCCATTATTTATGATATCTGCAACATGGGCGGTGATGGAGTTATCTCTGTAATGGCCAATGCTCTGCCAGCCGAAACAGTTGAGCTGACCAACAAAAGTTTGGATCATATTGCCGGAGCAGAAGAATTGCAGAAGAAATATGCCGAACTGATCCGTCTCCTTTTTGTGGAAGGAAGCCCCGCAGGCGTGAAATCAATCCTGCATCAGAAAGGAATGATCGAGAACGTGTTGCGTTTACCATTGTGTCCGGTAAGTGATGCAATCTACGAGGCTATTGCGGTTGATTTGAAGAAAGTTGAGAATGCCGGTTGATTTTGCACGGATACCTTCGCCCTGCTTTGTCCTTGATGAACAATTGCTGGAAAAAAACCTGCGGCTGATCTCTTCGGTAAAAGAAAAGGCAGGGATCGACATTATCTTAGCATTCAAAGGTTTTGCCATGTGGAGTACATTTCCACTGGTGAGGAAATATATAAAATCGACCACGGCCAGTTCGCTCAATGAAGCTCGTTTAGCATTTGAAGAATTTGGTACTCCGGCCCACACCTATAGCCCAGCTTATACTAAAAAAGATTTCCCCGGCATATTGAATTGCTCAAGCCATATCACCTTTAACTCGCTGAGCCAGTACGAACGGTTTTATCCGGTGGTGAAAAGTTCCGGGAAAAAGGTCTCGTTGGGGATCCGGGTAAATCCTGAATTTTCGGAGGTTGAGACAGCGTTATACAATCCCTGTGCTCCCGGTTCGAGGTTGGGCGTTCTTGCAGAACAGTTACCCGAGCGTTTGCCGGATGGTATCGAAGGTTTTCATTTTCATGCCTTGTGTGAGTCAAAATCGTACGATTTGGAGAAGACGCTGGCTGCTTTTGAGTCCAAATTTGGAAACTACTTTTCACAGATCAAATGGGTAAATATGGGCGGTGGCCACCTGATGACCCATAAGGATTATCATGTCGATCACCTAGTTCATCTGTTGAAAGAGTTCAGGATGCGTACCGGGTTGGAAGTGATTCTGGAGCCCGGAAGTGCTTTCGCCTGGGAAACCGGTTATCTGATCTCTACGGTGGTCGACGTGGTCGAAAACCATGGGATTAAAACGGCCATCCTTGATGTTTCGTTTGCCGCTCACATGCCCGATTGTCTCGAAATGCCCTATAAACCAAGAATTGTCGGGAGTTATTTTGAACCGGTAGCAGGAAAACCAACCTACCGCATGGGAGGAAACTCTTGTTTGTCGGGCGATTACGTTGGCTTTTGGTCGTTCGATCAGGCGTTGAAACCAGGCGATCGGATTATTTTTGAAGACATGATCCATTATACTATGGTGAAAACAACCTTTTTCAACGGGGTTGGACATCCTTCCATTGGGATTTGGAATGATCAAACTGGCTTCCGGCTCATTCGGCAGTTCGGCTATGAAGACTACCGGGATAAGCTATCCTAGATCATTCCGGTTCGAAATTGTTCTGTTTTATCCCTTCTTTTTCTTTGTCAAAACATTTTCCGTAAAAGTACCAACATAATAAACTGAATCATTATTTTAGTAGTCGAATGACTAACTAAATCAAAAAATGAAATTCAGGGATTATTTAAACAGCCGGTTTTTGGGCAGGTCGGATAGCAATGAGGGGAAAACCAGCCCGAAAGGGATTATTCCAAAATTACTTTTCATTTTTTTCGGATTGGCCGCATCCATCTGGGTGTTGTTCCGGCTGATACCCAAACCCAGCCGGGCTAATTACCCGTGTATGAAAGTTGCTTTTCCAGTAGCTACTTCGTTTGTCATTTATGTAAGCGGGATGGTTACTTCGGTCTATTTTTTCAAAAAGGCCGGAAGAAAGATCCGGGAAAGAAGGCTGCTGATAGGGCTTTCTTTTTTGTTTATTGCCTTAATGACTTTAACTATAGCTCTTTTCAACAAGCAGGAGACTGCCAGTGCCCATCTGACCGATGACAATGTATTTGTCGATCCGCTGGGGCCGAATAAACCCATTGGAGAAGCCAAAGGCGTTGTCCCGGGTAGGGTTGTTTGGGTTCATAATCCCGATGCGACCAATGAAAATTGCACCAATGCCAGCCAGAGCGATGCTTACTGGTTGTCTGAAAATTGTAGTCAGACAGCTGTCGATCAGATGTTTTCTGCAGCTATAAAAAAACTTACCGAAAAAGATTCTGAAGCAGAAGCTTGGGATGCTATTTTCAGATATTTTAACCTCAATCACAATAAAGGCGATGTGGGATATAAAACCGATGAAACCATTTTCATTAAGGTAAACGCGGTTACAGCCTATTCAGGAGCAACTTCCAATGGAGGAAAACAACCGTCATCGGTGGCAATCGAATACGATACAACCCCCGAAACCATTCTGTCGATGTTGCGCCACCTGGTGAATGTTGTCGGGGTCCCTCAGAAGAATATCTATGTGGGCGATCCCATTGCTGATTTGTGGGACCACATGTATCAGTATTTCCATGCCGAATTCCCGGATATCAATTATGTTACCAGTCGGACTACGGCAAACCGGTATCGTCTTACGGCAAGTAAGGTGGTGGGTATTGATTACTCCGACAGGGGAAAAGTGATGACCAACCTGCCAACACACGTTCATTCCTTTTTTCAAGAGATGATGGATGCCGATTATCTGATCAATATCCCCGTAATGAAAGGCCATCGTTGGGGAGGCGTTACTTTTTGTGCCAAAAACCATTTCGGATCGAACACTTCCGGTAATTCATGGCAATTGCATAAGGGGCTGATGGATGGGAATGACAGTTATGATGAGGCTGGGCGCCGCTATGATTACCGGTTATATCGGGTGTTCGTCGATCTGATGGGGAATAAATATTTGGGAGGCAATACCTTGATTTATTATATCGATGCCTTGTTTTCGACTTCACACGAGCATCAGAAGCCACAAAAGTTTCAGTCTTCGCCGTTTAACAACGACTGGAGTTCTTCCATCATTTTGTCGCTCGACCCGGTTGCCATAGAGTCGGTAGCTCTCGATCTGATGCAGAAAGAGTTTCCCGAGGAAGATCTGACCACTACACCGCCTCGTTATGCGTATGTGATGTGGGCTGGTATTGATGACTACCTGCACCAGGCTGCCAGTTCCGACTGGTGGCCCGAAGGTATTACCTACGACCCCGAAAATGATGGAACACCAATCGGAAGTTTGGGCGTTCATGAACACTGGAACAATACCGATGATATGAAATATTCGCGGAACCTGGGAACAGGTAATGGAATTGATTTGCAGATCATCGAGCAGCTTACTCCCGATGGGGTTCATTCGATCGCTCAAAATGATCATTCTCGTGTCGATATCTATCCCAATCCGGTATCCGATCGGGCTGTACTGAAAGTGAATAGCTGCTATAAAGGAATTGTAGGTGTTACGGTTTATACCAGCAGTGGTAAGAAGATTAAAACATACAATATGATAAAATCGTCTGATACCGATGATGTTGATCTCGACCTTTCGGGGTTGCTCAAAGGGCATTACATCGTCAGACTGCAATTGGGAAATAGCGTGTATTCTTCACAGTTCGCAAAAATTTAGCAAGGGGAGACCATCCATATAAAACAACGCAGAGGGATGCCACAGTGCATATCCTTCCGTATACAAAAATTCTGTCAAAAATAGAAAAGACACTATGGAAACTTATGCCCTTAATTTGTAGCTTTAATAAACGTAAAATCTAATTTGAAAATCGAGATACATGAAAAAAATCTTTTCTGTTATGGTATTGTTTTTTCTGGCAATATCGTGTTGTACTTCAAAACATTGTGTGTATGAGCTGACCGATACACAACTTTTTTTCGGAAGTTCGGGCGGTTTTACCAATGCAAAACTCGAGTATGTGTTGAATGATGATGGTAAAATCTTTAAGGTTGAAGGCGATTCAATCCATTTTATCCGGAAAATAAGCCGTTCTCAGTTGAAAAAGCTGAATCAGATGTTGGACGATTGCAAGTTCAAAGAGATTCAGCTCAATTCTCCGGGAAACATGTCTTACTTTATGGAGCTGAAAAGTAGCAATGGTGCGAACAAAGTGGTGTGGTCCGAAAAAACGGGGAACCCGGTTGAGGTGATTTATAAGGAGTTATTTAATTTGTTAAAAAATTGACTATGAGGAGTATTTTATTGTTTTTTGTGTTTGTGATGGTTGCTTCGGTGGCGTTTGGTCAACCTGGTAACTTTAAGTTGAAGAATAAGAAACAATCTGGGACAGTACATCCGTCCATATCGTTCCAGCAGGTTAACGGGAATACGAATTTGAAATCGGCAACCGTTTCTCCTTTTAAAAGTCTTAATGGGTTGGTAAAGCCCAATTTGCAGAATAAGGGGACCATGGTTCGAAAAATGAAAAGTGACAATTCATTCATTTATATTGAGACCCAACTGCCCAACCTGAAGTCGGCTTCTGTTGAACCGGTAGAAAATCGTTTCCTGTCGTTTTTTGAGAGGACGCAGAAAACCACCGGGATTGTCAATGCTTCTGAAACAATGAGAATTAAATCGATTCGAACCGACGATCTTGGGATGACCCATATTAAATCATCTCAATATTATAAGGGAGT
>DAOQAB010000015.1:0-49683 GCA_035353695.1 Prolixibacteraceae bacterium | reverse complement strand
GAGGCAACGTACCTGGTAATCGACAAGATCAGGGCACTGAAGTCGGAGTACCACCTGGAACCCCGAATCCTTTCTGACTCGCTAATCCGGACCAACGAGTGGAAAATTACCAATGTGACGATGACCGGTAAATACTCCATGTCGAAAAGCCTGCTGATTGATGCGTTGAGCCTTAAACTGCCCGGAACCTACAATTACAACGACATTAAAAAATCGATCGATAACCTTTACGGGATGGGGGTGTTCAAACGGGTCTATTTCAACCTGGAGGATAACGGTGCCGGAAAAACACTGAATATCCATTTAGAAGAGCAGAAGGTTTGGAATGTGAACGTGGGCATGAGGCTGAATACCCAAAGTTTCGTTTCGGTGGTTTTGAACTCTACCCGCAGGGATTATACCAAAACATTCGGGTTGTTGTCGTTCACGGCCGATGTCTCCTCAAATCCCCGGTTTAGCCTGCTGGCCGAAATTGACAAAAAAAAACTGCCCAAGATGGCGCTGATGGCCGAAGGTTCTTACAGCACCCCGTACATCCACCTCGACAAAGACTATGTTTATCCAACCAAACTTTACACGGGTTCACTAAAATTATACACCTATCAGAAGATCCAAAAATACTCGACCGTTGGAGGTGGCATTAAACTGGAACACTATACCGGGAAGCTTTATACTGCCATCAACGACAGCAACCTCTACATTCCGGACCATACCAGAACGCTCACCCACCTCTATGGATATTACAGCTTCGACAACCTGGATGATTACTATTTTCCCAGAAAAGGATCACAATTTTATTCCGAAGTTTCATTGGCCGAAAACATCAATTTCGACGCCATCACACCGATTGTACTTGTAAAGTCGAGGAATATTCTACCGGTTACCAGTACTGTTTCTTTGCTTTTACATGGTTACTGGCGATCGGTTTTCAGGGAACAGCCCTCCATTTTTTTGGGGAACTTTGTGGCTGCACAAAATTATGAGATCCTTTACAACCAGCAGCTTCCTTTTTATGGATTACCATCGACCTGGACGACCGAAAGGACAACCCTGATTGGCGCTGCCGGAATACGGCTGAACTACCGGAAACATTATATCACGTTTTCGTCCAACGTTCTTTTGCACAACAACCAGATTTTCCACTTGATCGATTACAAATCGATTGTTGGTTTTGGGCTGACGTATGCCTACAAATCGCCCATTGGCCCAATCGAGGTTACCCTGGCCAATTCGGACAAATTCCACGACATGGTGATAACAGCCAACATTGGGTTGTGGTATTGACGGGCATAAAAAAAGGGTACCCCTTTTGAAGCACCCTCCCATAATATCAATAATCGAATTATATCACACCTTGTGCAATCATTGCATCGGCAACTTTGATGAAACCACCAACGTTAGCGCCAACCATGTAGTTAATAAATCCATCAGGTTGTGTACCATATTTCACGCATGTCTGGTGAATGTTGATCATGATCTGGTGCAATTTAGCATCTACTTCTTCGCGGCTCCATGGCAAACGCATCGAGTTCTGGGTCATTTCCAAACCTGAAGTGGCAACACCACCGGCATTGGCTGCTTTACCCGGACCGTAAAGGATTTTAGCTTTGATGTAAACTTCGATAGCTTCTGGTGTTGAAGGCATGTTTGCACCTTCTGATACAAGGGTACAACCATTCTTGATCAACATTTTAGCATCATCTTCGTTTACTTCGTTCTGAGTTGCAGATGGGAATGCGCAATCACATTTTTCGCCCCATGGAGTTTTTCCTTCAACGAATTTGCAGTTAAACTGTTTTGCATATTCAGAGATACGTCCACGACGGATATTTTTCAATTCCATTACCCAAGCCAATTTTTCAGCATCGATACCAGCCGGATCGTAGATATAGCCTGATGAATCGGAAAGAGTTACCGGTTTTGCACCCATCTGGAGCAATTTTTCAACGGTATATTGTGCCACATTACCTGAACCTGAAACAAGACAAACTTTACCTTTCAGGTTATCTTTACGTGTTTTCAACATTTCGTCAGCAAAATAAACCGAGCCGTAACCAGTAGCTTCAGGACGGATTAAGCTTCCACCCCATTCAAGGCCTTTACCTGTCAGCACGCCTACAAATTCATTTCTGATTTTCTTATATTGTCCGAACATGAAACCAATTTCGCGACCGCCAGTACCTATGTCACCAGCAGGAACATCGGTGTCAGCACCAATGTGTTTGCACAATTCGGTCATGAAAGCCTGGCAGAAACGCATGATTTCGTTATCTGATTTTCCTTTAGGATCGAAATCGGAACCACCTTTAGCACCACCCATAGGCAATGTGGTCAAGCTGTTTTTCAATACCTGTTCGAAAGCAAGGAATTTAAGGATTCCAAGGTTAACGGTTGGGTGCAGACGGATACCACCTTTGTAAGGGCCAATCGCGCTGCTCATCTGGATACGGTAACCACGGTTGATCTGGATTTCGCCATTGTCATCGACCCATGCTACGCGGAACATAATAACGCGTTCTGGCTCAGCCATGCGTTCCAAAATTTTTGCTTCTTTGTATTTTGGATTAGCTTCGATGAAAGGCATAAGCGATTCAACAACTTCCTTTACTGCCTGATGGAATTCAGATTCTCCAGGGTTCTTGGCAATTACCTTTGCCATGAATTCATTTACTTTAACATCTAAAATGTCGGCCATAATACTTTTATTTAAATACTGTTACAATTTTTTAGGTTTTGTTCTGCGCTGTAATTGCCCGCAGAATTTTGAATTTTGACGGAATAAAAGTACTACTCTTAAAAAAAGTAGCTCAATTAGCCTTTTCAATTACGTGTTTTACGTAGCCAGACTGAAATACGGAAAGAGGAAGAACTGAAAAATAGAAAGATTGAAATACGGAAGGGCTGAAAAACTGAAGGACTGAAAGGCGTTGAAATGTTCAGCTTTTGGCATAAGCAACAACCTCAACCGAATGGCTTATGGTTGCATCGTTGGAATTTGTGCTTTAAAACCAGAAATTTAGCTTTCTGTCTCCCTACTCCGGTTTTCTGTCTTCCAACTCCTGTCTTCTGTCTAAATCTCTATAATGTTGTTCTTGATTCCAAACTTCACCATATCGACGGTACTTTTCAGGTTGAGCCTTTGCATGATGTGGTTTTTATGCGATTCGACAGTCCGCACACTGATGTAGAGTTTATCGGCAATCTCCTG
The DNA here is from genome assembly GCA_035353695.1 of Prolixibacteraceae bacterium. Taxonomy (GTDB): domain Bacteria; phylum Bacteroidota; class Bacteroidia; order Bacteroidales; family Prolixibacteraceae; genus CAYMTR01. Next base: position 46,475 of record DAOQAB010000015.1, on the reverse strand, counting down.
GTTCGAATGGCCATTGCCCCACATCTTCAATATTTCGATTTGCCGTTCGCTAAGGCTTGCCAGTTCATCATTCTGATCGGCAACTGCCGACTTCAGGTTTTTGATGTAACGATTTAACACCAAATGGGTAAGGGAATTGCCAAAGAAGTCGTGCCCGTTGCGCAGCGTGTAGATGGCTTCAACCAGATCTTTAAACTCCGAATCTTTCCCCAGAAACCCTTTGGCCCCGGCTTTAATGGTTTTCAGTATGATCTCCTCGTTGTTGATGGTAGAAAGAACCAGCACCTTCACCCTTGGATACGAAATATTCAGCTGAACAATCAGATTCAGTTTCTTCACCGAAATATCGTGCATGGTAATCAACAGCACATGAATCGGAAAAAGTTTCAGTTTTTCGAGGCAGCTGTTTTTATCATCGCAGGCAAAAAGAACCGACACATCCGAAATCTCTTTTACCAACCGGTAAGTTCCTTCCAACCCGAGCTTGTGCTCGTCTAATATTCCCAGGTTAATCATTCTCTTTGTTCATTACAATGACCGACGTGCGATTAATTCCATCCATCATAACGGTAAAAGGTTTTTCAAACCTGACATGTCTAAAATAGGTGGTCTGGTTTATCAATTTCTGTTTTTCAAGAACATCCCACTTCACAAAATCGGTTTTCGAAGAATGCTGAACCGAGAAATAGCCAATGTTCATGGAGGTAACATTATGGAAGAAATGGGATCCGAGCGATGAATCGAGCGGATAATTATCGAGGCTCACTTCCACAATCACCTTTGCATTGGATATCTGCGACCAAACCACCGGAATACCCAGGAACTGATCGCGGGTTCCCCAACGTCCCGGGCCAACCAGCACATAATGCTTATCTTCATTGATCATGAGGCTGTTCAAATATTCAATCTCTTTAACCATTTCAATGGTTTTCAGTTTACTGAAAGCTTCCTGATCGACAAAAATCACATCCTGCATTCCTTTCACCTCACCATTCCCCAGGCTCGATTTGGTAAAAAGCAACATCGAATCCCGATCCATCATTGTCAGATCGATGTGACTCTGGAACTGGCTTCCCACCAACGGTTTAATTTGCAGCAGGTAGAAATTGGGCAACCCATATCGTTCGGGTTCCAAATCGACAGCCCATTCAATTTCCACGGGAGAGCCAAAAGCATCCTGCACCGTAGTTAGCAACGTACTGATGGTTTCAGCAAGTGGTATATAGTTGTATTGCAAAATATTGGCAAAATTCACCACCCGCGGGCCATAGCTGTTCAAACCCGGTTCTACCCGATCGTTATTGGCATTGTAAACCGAAGCACAATGGGTTAGCGCCCCATCTTTTTCGGCAACACCGATATCGAGCAACTTAAGCGAAGCCAGCTCTCCATCCTTCAGAAAATCAATTTTATTTTCCTGACAATCGAGGGCATAAAACTGAACCTGGGTACTATTTAGCAGATCCTTGGTGGTATACATCGATAATTTGGGATAGGCTGGCGAGAAACGGAACGATTTCCACCCATCAACCACATAGGAACCCAACCCAACCGCGGCAACCGCAAAACCCTCCTCGGGCTTCATGTGACCCACCGGATAATAGTTATACGACTGGGCTACCCCGCTGATGTTTGGATAATAGAAATCGCCATGCCGGCTCCCGACAAGCTCCTGAAGGACAACGGCCATCATCTCATCTTCGATTTTATGGTTAATGGCCTTGAAATAAACCCTTGCCTTGTCGGAATAGAGAGAGGCATAAACCAGTTTAATGGCCGTAGCAATCCGTTCGATAACAATCCGTTTGTTTTGGTTGCTATTGGGTATGATGTAGGTATCGAAAACACCGGCAAAAGGCTGGGTAAGCGAATCTTCCGAAGTACTTGACGAACGGACCGCAAAAGGCTTATCAATTTGAGCCACAAAATCCTTCAGCTTCATTTCCAACGAATTTGAAAGAGGCGCCTGCACAAATAGTTCCCTCAACTCTTCATAAGAGATGGTTGGATCGACAATTTTACGTAACAGCTTATTCTTCGAAATAAATTCCACAAACTCATCGGTACCAATAATCACGGTAATTGGTGAAGTGATGTTGATTTTCCCCGACAAACCGGAAAAATCGAGGTTGTTGATCAGGGTGCTGACAAAAGCCAGGCCTCTTCCCTTCCCTCCCAACGAACCACTGGCAAAAGAAACGATATTCTTTTCATCCAAAATGGAGGTCTCATCAAACATCAGGATTTTGCCTTTCTTCTTTTCTTCCTTGTATTGCCTGATCACACTCAGGAAAGTCTTCCTTGCTTCCTTCAGATCGGTATTTTCGTCGATATGGATTGGATTGATGGTTTTAGCCAACTGAATCTCGCCACGGGCCATTAACCACAACGAGAACTGGTTCTCGTGAGCATGAAGATAGAACGACTCATCGGGTATCTCTTTCAACAGGGTTTCAAAATCACGGAGCGACTTGGCCACACCAATTTTGTTTCCCTCTTTATCGCGAAACGTAAAATTACCAAAGCCCATGTAACTAACCAGATACTTCTTAATATCGGTCAGCAAGGTTTCCGAATTCTTGTTTATAAATTTCACATTGAGCTTCCGGGCAAGTTTTTCGTTCGAATCTTCGGACGATTGCAGGATCACCGGCAGGGTTGAAATGTGCGACTGAACATATTTTATAAATTTTACCCCCGCATTGTGGTCGATCTTTCCGCCCCGTTCAAATTCAACATCCGATATGACACAAAGCAAATTATCTTTATACTTGTTGAAGATGATCATGGCCTCGTCCCAGTTCTTTGCCAGCAAGACTTTGGGCCTTGACCTCATTTTGCAAATCTTGTTGAGCTCGTTCTTCTCCACTTCGGGAAGGATTTGCTGAACCTGGCCGAAAACAATGTCGTATAGAATCTGGAGGTAGCGCGAATAATAAAGCGGTGAATCTTCAATCAGAAGAATTACCCGGACCAACCCAATTTTGGTATCGTTTTCCACATTGACTTTGTCCTCAATCGACTTCACAATGGCAAAAAAGATGGATGAATCGCCATTCCACACAAAAATTTTATCCACCGATGTGATGGTTGGCACCAACTCCTCATAATATTTCAAATCGCTTTTCTTGTTCAGCAACAGGTAAACCGGTAACGACTCGTTTTTCTCTCTAATTTTTTCACTCAATTCAATGGGCGCATCACGATCGAGACCAGCCATCACAATCACCAGGTCGAAATGGGTGGTTTCAATAACTTCAAGCGCTTCAGTTGCCGACGAAACCCCGGTGATTCGGGGAAGGGAGAAGAGGCTGTACTGATAGATCTCACCCATAAACTTTTCAAAAAAGGTATCTTCGCTTTCGAGGACAAACGCATCGTAAAGGGTTGCCACAAAAAGAATGTGTTTGATTTTGTACTTCATCATTTCGAGGTACACATACTTGTCGATGGATTGCTGGTTGAAATAAAGCTGGAGTGGCTTTTTATTTTTGATCAGCGAATTCCGGAATTCATCGGCCCGGTGGCTCTGGTTCGAAATGAACACATTCTTATGGAATATTTCACGCCCTTTGTAGTTGTTGAGATAACCACTGATGAGCTTTCCAATGTTGACCAGCAGGTTTCGTTCTTCAGCCAGAAAAGGTCCCTCAAATTCGTTGGAAAAACTTTTCAGGTAGAAGATATCGATCACTCCTTTTTTGTTATCGATGGTCACAAAATTCTCACTTTGTTTCCAAACAGTCTCCCTGAAATTGCGGCTTACATACGATTTGCCTTCAAAAACAATTCGTGCTACGGTAAACTTGGGATACTGCCACGAAGGAGGAAGTGTATTGCAAATTGCCTGCAGGGTTTCATCAATCGATTTTCCTTCTTCGATGATTTGAGACGTGTGGTTAATGGCCTTCAGCTCTTTTAGCCGTTCGGTATTTTCGTGCTGAAGTTTATTGAAGATATCGCGGGTGGCCATACCCGAAATCAGGTTTGCCAGGTTTACCAGCAAATTTCGCTCTTCTTTCAGGAACGGGCCTTCATCTTCCTGGGGGAATTCCCTGAGATAATAGATTTCGATGGTGCCTTTTTCCTTTTTTGAAGTTTCGAACTCCTGCACCATTTTCCACGGGGTCTCCTGAAAATTGGGGCTCTTGAAAACCCAGTTTTTATAGCGGATACGGGCAACCGTATATTCAACATATTGCCATGCTTCGGGCAGGATGGCGCAGATCTTTTCCAGCGACTTCTCAAGAGGAAGTCCTTTCTTCAAGATTTCGGAAGTGGTGTTAATCCCTTTAAGTTCCTTTAAACGCTCGGTATTTCGGATCAATAACTGTTTCAACGATTTTCGGGAAACCGTACCGGAAATGAGAGCCGCCAGGTTTCTGACCAAATTCCGCTCTTCGGCCAAAAACGGACCTTCATCGGCCTGCGGAAATTCTTTCAGGTAATAAATCTCGAGGCTTCCTCTTTGATTGTCGGGGGTGTCAAACCCTTCGCGCAGCACCCACGGGGTCTCCACGAAATTTTTGCTAACAAACGAACGCCCTTCATAATTGATGCGGGTTACCGTAAACAGCGGGAACTGCATGGCTTCGGGCAAACAGTTGCACACATCCTGAAGCAGTTCGTCGAGAGTACTCTCCTTTTTCAGGATTTCGGTTGTGCGGTTGATGCTTTTCAACTCCTTCTCCCGTTCGATGTTATTCGCCACCAGTTTCTCAAACTGGAAAACCGAAACTGCAGCAGTGAAAGGCGGAAGGATCAGCTTCAGGGCATCATCAATTTCCAGAATCTCATTCTCAGAGCGTTGAACAGACTGGCGCAGCCGAATGTGAACGATCACCTCGCCTTTTCTCCGATCGGGTGTTTCAAAAGGGTGACGAAGCTGGGTCTCAGATTCCATGAATTTTTTTGAGCGATATTCCAACCGGTCAAATACCACCATTGCCGAAACCTGCAATCTCTCAGAGAAAAGCGCCGAAAATTGATTGCAAAACTGAAGCATCAGCTTCTCAATCGATTTGTTTTTATGAAATTCAGATACAATGAGCGCTATCTTTTCTAACCTTTTAGCATCCTCCGCAGACACCGGTTTTATATTGGTTTCCTTCCCGGAAAAAACTCCATCCATCACGTAATTTTTTAACCTAAAATGAAAAAAATGAGATTTTTTTGAAAATAAATGAATCAACAACGACCCTTCAAAAAAATACTGATCGAAATTAGTATAAAAACCAAAAAATTGAAGATCCTGCTTAAAAATATATCCATGCAAAGCACACCCTACTTCCATAAACGTTTGTGCACCAAAAATAAATCGCACCTTTTGAGGCTTTTTGATGAACTTTTTTAAACGGAAACCATTATTCCAAAATAACCTCTATTTTCGGGTTTAATTTTCACACCATAGCGTAAACAAATGGACAAAATGGATTCAAAAAACAATCAAAAACAGTGGGCAGTATTGCTAACCACCATGTTTGCTTCGTTTATGAACCCATTTATGCTTTCGGGGGTAAACATTAGCTTGCCCAATATTCAGCACGATTTTGAATGTAGCGCCACCCTGCTGAGCTGGACCATCAACTCCTTTTTACTGGCCAATGCCATCGTATTGCTCCCGCTAAGTAAAATATCCGATGTAAGGGGCCGGGCCAAATTTTTCAAAATAGGACTTTATCTGTTTACTCTTTTTTCCATAGGAACAGCATTAAGCCCAACTATCACCATGTTTATCATCATGCGCATTTTTCAGGGCGCAGGAGCAGCCATGATGCAGGTTACGGCGATGGCCATTGTAACATCGGCATACCCTCCCGAAAAAAGAGGGGTCGCCCTTGGACTGAATATTGGTGCAGTATATACCGGCCTTTCGCTGGGACCTTTTATTGGCGGACTGCTTACTCAATATGGCGGATGGCAGTGGGTTTTTCTGGCTTCAGTACCGCTGGCAATTATCGCCATCCTATTGGCTCATCTCAATTTATCGGACAAAAAAGAGGAACTTATCGATTCGTCGTTCGACTGGAAAGGAAGCATTATTTACGCCGTTGCCATTCTCTGCCTGGTATACGGTGGAGGAAAAATTTTGACATTGCATGGGACCTCATTGTTTATCGCCGGTTCCATCTTGTTTTATCTCTTTTTCCGGTTTGAGAAGAAGAATGCTTCCCCAATATTCAACGTAAAGCTGTTCATTTCCAACAAACTGTTTTCTTTCTCCAACTTAGCGGCTTTGATCCACTACATGGCAACATCGGGCACTGGGTTCCTGCTAAGCCTTTACCTGCAGTTTTCCAAAGGTTTGTCACCCCGCGACGCCGGATTAATCCTGGTAGCGCAACCCATCATCATGGCCATTTCAACCCCGCTGACAGGCAGGTTATCGGACAAAACCCGACCGGGTATCCTGGCTTCCATCGGGATGTTTATCACCCTGGCCGGACTTTTCAGTTTCACCTTATTAACCAAAGAGACACCGGTGGAGATGATTATTGGGATTCTGGTGATGCTGGGTTTGGGCTTTGGCTTCTTTTCATCGCCCAACACCAATGCGATTATGGGCTCGGTCGAAAAAAAGGATTACGGCATTGCCTCGGGAACCAGCGCCACCATGCGCGTTTTCGGGCAGACGCTGAGCATGATGATCGCCACCATTTTCATTTCACTGATGCTGGGCAAACAACAGGTCTCTGCCGACACCATCGATTTTTATATGAAAAGCATGAAGATTTGCTTTACCCTTTTTGCACTGCTCTGCATACCCGGAATTTGGTTTTCGCTGCAACGGAACAAGTAATTACTATTTTTGCCTTTTAAAACAAACGATTTACCGAAACCGGGTAGAGACCCCGAAAAAAAAATTAAAGTTTCGCACCGATTTTTTTCTCTAAATGCAACCCTTTATTTTTCGTGTTGTCTCTACAATTGGAATTAAAACTTTGGGAACACAATTAGACATACACCAGAAGCTGATCGAAGCCAGTAAAAAGGGCGACAATCGGGCACGCCGGCAGTTGTACGAGCTATATGCACGGGCAATGTTCAACATTTGCTTACGCATGGTCAACAACCGTGAGGATGCCGAGGACATCCTTCAGGAGGCTTTCGTACAGGCTTTTACAAAACTCGATTCGTTCCGCTACGAATCGACATTTGGTGCATGGCTGAAGCGGATTGTGATCAACACCTGTATCAATGCTATCAACAAGAAAAAAGTTGATCTGTTGTTGACCGAAGATATGCATCAATACAAAAATGTGATGGATGACGATGAGGATGCAGATATGCCACTTACAACCAAAGATGTACAAAAAGCAATGGAGCAACTTCCCGAAGGCGGGCGAATTGTTTTCTCGCTCTATTTGCTCGAAGGGTACGATCATGTTGAAATAGCGGAGATATTGGGCATTACCGAATCGACATCAAAATCGCAGTTTATGCGCGCAAAAAGGAGAGTTTACGAAATATTAAAGGAGAAATATTATGAGAAAGCTTGAAGATTTCATGCGGGATAACCGGGATGATTTTGATCTCGAACTACCGTCCCCCGAATTATGGGACCGGATTGAGTCAAAATTGGAGAAGAAGGAAAAAGGGAAACACAAGTTTTTGAAAATTGCATCGTCCGTGGCTGCTGTGCTGGTTCTGGCACTCATTACAACTGTTCTGCTAAAACCTGGCACCGACAATTACCGGAAATATGCCAATATCTCTGATCCGGAGATTAAGAACCTGCTTGAGACAGAAGCATTCTATGCCAAAGAAGTTGCTTCAAAAGTTGATGAAATTCAACGGTGCTACAAAATATATCCGGATCTGAAAATGGATATTGAAAACGACCTGAATGAACTCGATCAGATGTACCGCGAACTGGAAAAAGACCTCGACGACAACCTGTACAACAAGGAGGTTATCGAAGCCATGATCCAAAACAACCGGTTCCGTCTGGAAATGGTCGACCGGGTTTTAAACCAAATAAACTGCTAAAAATCCGAACTATGAAGAGAATAGTTATCCATTCCGTTCAACATCTGTTGCCGATCGTTTTGGTTTTATTTTTGACAACCAGCGCATTCGGACAATTAACCGAATCGAGGCAGTTAACCAAAGGGTTTCGGATAAACAAAACAACCACTGTTGATGTTGGCAACAAATATGGTGATATCAGTTTTGAAACCTGGGAAAAAGATTCGGTCCGGGTTGAAATCTTTGTCCGGGTTTCGGAGAAAAGCCGTGAAAAGCTCCGCAAAAAAATGGACGAAATCAGCTTCGAACTGACCCAATCGGGGCACTACGTTGTGATTAACACACTGATCGGCAATTCGAAAAATGTACTCTTCAGCGAACTGAATAAATTCAAGGAAAATATTGGTATCAGCGAATCACAGGTCGAAATCAACATGAAAGTGATGCTCCCGTCAGACCTCAGCTTAAGGATTTCGAACAAATTTGGAAATGTGTACATCGAAGATTACAAAGGCGACCTGACCATCGACATGGCAAACGGGAAACTGAAAGCCAATGACCTTTCGGGCTACGTAAACCTGAAAACCAGCTTTGGCGACGCCATTATCAACTCGTTAAACAATGCAAACCTCGAGGTTTACTATGGGAAACTGAACCTGTCGAGCGCCCAGCGGATGAAAATCATCAGCAAAACGTCCGATGTTACCATCACCGAAGTTGGCCAGCTGACAGTCAACTCAAGCAGGGACACCTACCGGATCCGAATGATTGACGACCTGCAAACAGAATCGAGTTGGACCGATTTCTCGATCACCGAATTCAAGCACAAATCGGATGTACGGATGAACTATGGTGATATTTCCATTGAAAATGTGCGAAATAGCTTCGAAAGCATTTATATCGACGCCCATTCATCGAAAATCGACCTCTGTTTTGACAAAAAAGCCGATGTTAATTTTGACATCACCACCGATAAAGAGCTGAACCTGCCCATGAATTCAAAAATTGACAAAAAAGAACAAGTAAACCCGGGAGAAAAACGGGTGCGCTATTTCGGCCGTACCGGCGACATCAAAATTGAAGAGCCCAAATTGGTATTGAAAACCAGCTCCGGTGAAATCAATATTCTAAAAAGATGAGGTCAAACCCGTATAGCAATTTAAAAAGTAAACAGAAAATTCAATAGCCCAATGAACACAAAAATTAAACTACTCATTTTCATAGCATTTATCCTGTCAACATTGACCAGTTGCTTTGATGGCATTCTAATTGACGGAAACAATGAAGTTACGGAGGAAATTCGTTCGCTACCCGATTTTTCGGGAGTCTCGTCATCGGGAAGCTTCAATGTAATATACACCTACGGCAAGGATCCCGGAGTGACCATTGAATGCGAATCGAACCTGCTTCCTTACATCGAAACTGCCGTTTTCAATAACCGGTTGGAAATACAAACCGCGTCGCATGTGAGTATTTTCAGCCATAAAAGCATCAACGTATACGTTTCGAGCCCAGCGATTCAATTGATTGAGTTATCGGGATCGGGCTCCATTGTTGCAGATTCGGTGTCCGAAACCTCGTTTGAAATTTACTTGAGCGGCTCCGGAAACATTCAGTCCAATTTTTATGGAAACAACTTCAAGTCGGGAACTTCCGGTTCCGGTTCCATGAATATTGTTGCCCATTGCCAAACCGTTGAGACCGATATTTCGGGTTCAGGTCACCTTAACCTTGAAGCGTACCAATGTAACGACGTCGACATCACCATATCGGGATCGGGCGAAGCTTATCTGGAAGGTTCATCGAAAAAAGCATCGTTTAAAACGATCGGCTCGGGCGAAATCTCTGCTTACAAATTTCCGGTTAAGGAAGCCGATGTTACGATCAGCGGCTCGGGTGATGTGTATGTCACCGTTTCGGATTATCTCGATGCTTTGCTGAGCGGAAGCGGTAATTTATATTACAAAGGATCGCCAAAGGTTAACTCCAATACCTCCGGATCGGGAAGAATTATTCCAGAGGACTAACCAGACACAAATCCAGTTACAGAATAAACCTACACGAAAACCTGTTAACAATGAAGCAATTACTCATCACAATCATACTCTTTTTCTCGGTTTCTATGCTGATGGCCCAGAAGTTTGAAAAATCGATTGGCGTTAGGCTGGGCTATTCCAAAGCAGTCTTTTTGGATATCCAAAACCACGATTTGTCAAATTACCGTTTTATGATCAGCTGGAGAGAAGGAGGCCGCCAGTTTTCAGCCATGAAATATTTCCAACAATTCAAATTGGACAAATTGCCCGGATACCTTTCGATCTATTACGGGTATGGGATTCATGCCGGATACTCCACCTGGGAACAATACAAACAAGACACCGAACATGGTTATTACTGGGAAGAGATTTCGGCTCCATCTTTCGGCCTCGATGGGCTGATCGGCCTGTCGTACGATTTCGACCGGATACCGGTATCCATTACCTGCGATGCAAAACCCTTCTTCGATCTCTGGGGAAAGAGCATTTTCAAAGCAGTTCCAACCGACATTGGTATCAGCGCAGTTTATCATTTTTAATTCCAATTGAACCAATCATATCATAACCATGAAAACATATCTTATCACAATTCTCATTCTCCTTGCAAGTTGCAGCCTTTATGCCCAAAACAGCGTCACTTTTGGCGATGAAAACAATCAGGAAATAAAAACCATTTTCAAAAAAGAAAAACGAGACGGTTTTTACGGAGCTTTTTCTGCCGGATATTCCTCGATCGACAACAAAGATGCCGGAACATTCTCGGCCCGCGGTTGCTGGATCATGGACCACTTTTTCTCCTTTGGATTGGGTGGTACCGGTTTTGTTAACGATTTAGATAAATTCAGCCTCGGATATTACAACCATTCGGACGACAGCAGCATCAAACTGGGCGGAGGTTACGGAGGCATCATCCTGGAACCGATCCTGCTCCCCATGAAGCCGGTTCACCTTTCGTTTCCCATTTTGGTTGGCGTTGGGGCTACCGGCGCGTTCAAAAACTATGACTACTTCTCGACCTACAATGTAAACGATTTCTTTTGGGTTGTTGAGCCCCAGGCTGAGTTGGAAGTCAACTTCACCCGATGGCTACGTTTTGCCGTTTATGCCGGATACCGGTACACGTCAGAACTGGACATCGAAAACATTTCAAAAGATGCGTTACGTGGCTATTCGGCCGGTGTAACCGTCAAAATGGGAATGTTTTAACACACGCTCTCTTATCATCTTTTCAATATTCTGAAAGCCTGTTTCATCGTTTGAAGCAGGTTTTCTTTTTTCGGTCAATCACTCATTCACTCACTCATTCATTCAATCAATCATTCAATCATTCATTCAATCATTCAATCATTCATTCAATCATTCATAAATAATTTGATCGGAGTACACCAAAATTTTTACATTTGCCCCATTATTTTCAAAAATGGAAAAACGGGATTCAATCAAATCATACCTGTTCATCGTCTTGGCGATGATCTTCTTTTCCCTCTCATTTGTTTGGTTCAAAATAGCAAATGCCATTTACGGACCGCTAACAATCGTTTTTATCCGGCTGATTTTCTCTGCCGGGATTCTTTTTTTTTACACCAAGTTTTCAGGGAAACTGGTACTGCCCGATAAAAAGGATTTCAAATTTTTGCTATTGTTAGCGCTATTCGAACCTTTTCTATATTTCATGGGTGAAAGTTTTGGATTACAATTGATCTCCCCTACCGTAGCGTCGGTCATCATTGCAACCATTCCGCTGGTTTCCCCTTTTGCCACTTATCTGTTCTATAAAGAAAAAATTACTTCGAAAAATATTTTCGGGATCATGATCTCCTTTCTGGGTGTTATCATCGTCATTTACGAAGTTGGCACCGGGATAACAGCCTCGCCAATTGGAGTTTTGCTGCAATTTACAGCAGTTTTCTCTGCAGTAGGATACACAATTGTCCTCCACAAAATTTCCTCACGAATCAACAACCTGTCGATTATCCTTTTTCAAAATTTGTTTGGTTCGATCTATTTTCTCCCTCTCTGGCTGATTTTTGAGAGCAAAAAATTTGTTGCTACCCCTTTTCATCCCGACGCCATGATTGCCATTATTGAACTTTCGATTTTTGCATCGACGATAGCATACATCTTTTTTACGTATAGTGTAAGGCACATGGGAATTATCAAATCGACCATGTTTACCAATGTAATACCTGTTTTTACGGCAATTTTTGCATGGTTCATCCTCGGAGACCAACTAACCATCCAAAAAATCGCAGGCATCGTGGTGGTAATTACCGGACTTTTTATTGCCCAACTCAAAATCAAGAAAACCTACGATGGCCCCGATCCAATACCGTACGACTAAAGAACTGCAGGAGCTGGTCAAACGCGACAGCAAAGCAAATGCCACCTTGCTTCAATCGCTGAAAAAGAAAAAAGGGCCTCCGGTCGACAATCTTTTTCACTCACTTCACGAAGAAGCTTTCTGCCAGTTCAACTGTCTGGAATGTGCCAATTGCTGCCGTTCAATCAGCCCAATTGTAACCGAAAAAGATATCGACCGCCTGTCAAAACATTTCAGGATAAAACCGGTTCAGTTTATCGAACAGTACCTGCATATCGACGAAGACCACGATTATATTTTTAACGAAACACCCTGTCCGTTTCTTCTTTCCGACAACTATTGCATGGTTTATGAGAGCCGTCCGAAGGCTTGCCGGGAATATCCGCACACCGATCGGCGAAAAATGCAGCAAATTTTAAAACTCACGCTCAAAAATTGCGAAATCTGCCCCGTTGTTTATGAAATTTGGGAAGAAATCAAACGACAAAACCGATAAATTCAACTTCAACCAACGATTTTAATTTCAAATTTCATTTCATCTAATCTGAAAATGATACATTTTACACCCTCTTTTTGTCATTTTGTCCCAACTACTTTATTCCATTATGCTGTAATTTGGAATTGCAATTCATAACAAGGTTTAGAGATGAAAATGAAGAAAAATTATTTGATTGTAAAAGTCGGAGAGGTTGTGCTGGTTGTTTCAATCCTCCTGCTTTGCCTGGCATTTAAGGTGAATGCACAGGTACAACCCTCCAGAATTTTCAATAATGGCATGGTCCTTCAGCGCGAAGTAACTGTACCAGTTTGGGGAACTGCCTCGGCAGGTGCCGAAGTTACCGTTTCGATTAACGGGAATACGGCTTCGGGAATCACCAGCGCCGATGGTAGCTGGAAAGTAAACCTTTCGGCAATGAACGCCGGAGGGCCTTTTACCATGACCATTGCTTCGGGAACACAAACCCTGACCTATTCCGATGTGTATGTGGGTGACGTATGGCTGGCATCGGGTCAGTCGAACATGGAACTGGCACTGAGCAATACCGACAATGCGGCAGCTGAAATTGCATCGGCAAACAACCCAATGATCCGTCAGTTCAAAATACCCAAGACCATTGCCAAAGACCCGACCACGGTTCTTCCTGCTGGTTGTGCCTGGACACCGGCGAATTCAGCCAATGCCGGGAATTTCTCTGCAGCAGCCTACTACTTTGCCAAATACCTTTATACCGATTTGCAAATCCCAATTGGAATCATCAACACCTCATACGGTGGGAGCCGCATAGAAGCATGGATGAGCGAAGAAATGCTGGGTTACGACGAAGACGACGTTTCCCTGCTGGCATGGGATAAAACCATTTATCAGGAACGACAGCCAACCCTTTGTTACAACCAAATGCTGAAACCACTTGAAGGGTTTGCCATCAAAGGTTTTATATGGTACCAGGGAGAATCGAATGCCGACTATATGGATGATGCCAAAGAATATGGCGCCCTGTTCAAAAAAATGATTACCAGCTGGCGCAACAACTGGGGTTTGGGCGATCTGCCTTTCATTTGGGTTCAACTTCCCAATTACAGCACCGTTTATGATACACCTCAGGCATGGGATACCTGGCCAATTTTACGCGCCAACCAAAGCGCCACCCTTTCGTTGCCCAATACCGGCGAAGCCGTAACCATCGATATCGGAGCGGTTGACATTCATCCTACCAATAAAAAACCGGTAGGTGAAAGATTGGCTTTGTGCGCCCGTAAAATTGCCTACAAAGAAGACCTTGTTTATTCAGGACCAAGATATAAAAGCCATCAGCTTCTGCCTGACGGTAAAATTGTAATCAAATACGAACAGATCGGTGGTGGGCTGGTCGCCAAAAATTCGACCGATGGCACCGTAAATGGTTTTGCAGTTGCCGATTCCGCAGGAAATCTCAGCTGGGCCAATGCCTCTATCCAAGGTGACTCCGTAGTCGTTTGGAACGACAATGTGAAAAACCCATCCCTTGTAAGATATGCCTGGGAAACGAATCCGGCTACCATTAACCTTTACAATGCCGAAGGTTTACCTGCGGCACCATTTAAAGCTTACACTACGGATCCCGGATTTGTGATCAAATCGTTCACACCAACAGCTTCCACAATCGAACGCTGGGAAACAACCGTTCTTACCTGGGAAACGTACGGGGCATCGTCGGTTACACTAGACAATGAAACAGTCGACCCAAATTCAGGGAAAAGGGTACAACCAATGCAAACAACGAGCTACACACTGAAGATCAACAGCCAGCAATACCCCGATTCGATTCTGACAAAAACCGTCACAATCGAAGTAGTAGACCCGAAGCCAACCATCAGCATTAAAACCGATGTCGCCGGCATCACATCGCCGGGAACCGAAATCACGCTGATAGCCACAGCGACAGCTCCACGGGAAAGAACCATCAAACAAATTGACTTCTATATCGACGATGTCCTGGTTGGAACCGATACCACTTCACCCTATGAATTGAAATGGACACCAACACAGGCTGGCAACTTCTCCTTTACGGCCAAAGTAACCGATGACACCGACGTTTCCGTGACTTCTGCTCCATCGTCAATTTATGTTACCAAGTTGAAAATGTTGATCTACGAAGCCGAAAAAGCAACCGTCACCGGAACTGGTTCGGTGAAAACCAACAAAAATGTAAGCAACGGCAAATACCTTGACATGAACAGCAACGGTTGGCTTATCACGTTTGACAACGTTGAAGCCCCTGCCGACGGTGTTTATCCTCTCTCCATCCGCTATCTTCTGAACTATGAATCACCCAAATCGCAGGTATTGATAGTGAACGACAACAACTTGGGTGAAATTAAATTTACAGCGCCCAACACATCCACCTGGTCGACTTATGCGCTCAACGTAACCCTCAATAAAGGTTTGAACACCATTCAAATCAAAGATTCGTGGGGGTGGATGAGTTTCGACTACATTGCGATTGCCGTTGAAGATACTTCAACAACAGGAGCAAAGAAAATGGAAATCAATCAGGGAAATTCACTGTTCTATAACCTGAACAATCCGGTACGCTCCTCAACCAATATCACGTATCTTTTACCCAGGGATGGAAAAGTAACCCTCGACCTCTATTCTTCCGACGGAAAAAAAATAAAAACATTGGTTAATGAGATGAAAACAGCCGGAACGAATTCAGCCAGGCTCGATGCATCGCAGCTAAAAGCTGGGGTTTATCTCCTTAAGATTCAATTTGGTTCAATGAATGAGACGAAGAAGATTGTAGTGGTTAAATAATTCGTTACTTTTGCCAATAGAAATTCAGACAACACATGAAGTTAACCCGAAAACAGATCAATATCATAAAGATTTTCAGCTTTTTGCTGATGATCGGGTTAATGATTGTACTGAACAACAAACAAAAATCGGCTAAAAGCGAATCCGGGGAACCATCATCGCATGAATATATTCTTCTTGCCAACGGTTCCGGAATTGCCACCAACATTTCAGCCATTCCGGAAAAAGCCGAAGGAGCTCTGCCGCTGAAACTGATTTCAAATCCGAACTCCAACCTCCTTTTCCTCTTCAATCAAAGCAGGGAACAACGAATGGAATTCCGGTACATACAATTTCAGAAACTTTTTTTGGTGTTTTGCTCAAAAATCCATGATAACTTTTTGATAGAATTTTTAGCAACCATGCGAAATAAAGACATACGCTGACTGGCATCACACCAACCTTCCGAAAGGAAGAACAGAGTTGATAAAATGAGTATGAATCAATTCTTTTTTGAGATTTTTTACTGAAAGAAAAAGATTGTTAAAATCGCTGTATTTTAGCAATCTTTTCTCTTTTTCAGGAGATCCTGTTTCACCAGTTTTTCACTTCAGGATATTGGCAGGTATAATAAAAATTTATCTTTGGCGTTATTTTGTAAACAATAAAGGATGCGTAAACAATTACTCTTTCTTCTCATCATAGGATTTTCAATCAAAGGTTTTCCCCAATTTGGAGGAGGATCGACCTACGATTTTTTAAACCTCGCATCTTCGGCCCGAGTCAATTCACTGGGAGGCAGCCAGGTAGGAATAATCGACAGTTCCGAATTAAGCTTAAGCTTCTATAACCCGGCATGTCTTAAACCTTTAGCACACAACCAGCTATCGCTAAACTACATCAACTTTGTATCCGACATCAACATCGGTTATGTTTCTTATGCCCGGCATTACAACCACATTGGAACATTTGCTGCCGGCATACAATATACCAATTACGGGAAATTTAAAGAAGCACTCGAAAATGGGACATTAACAGGAAGTAACTTTACGGCAGCCGATTATGCGTTAACACTGATCTACTCCCGAAATATCTGGAAAAACTTCTCAGCAGGGATCAACTTGAAGCCAATCTATTCCGCCTACGAAACCTATAAATCGTTTGGAATTGCTGTCGATCTGGGTATTTCATACATCGATAGCGCAGGGCTGTTCTCAGCCGGGCTTGTTTTGAATAACATTGGGACGCAAATCACTACCTACTACGACGGTGGGGAAAGAGAACCGCTCCCGTTCAATATTCAGCTCGGTTTTTCACAACGGCTTAACCATGCTCCATTCCGCTTCAGTGCCACCCTTACCCGTCTACAAAACTGGAATTTAACCGATAAATCGACCTGGGACTATGACCAAAGCGACGAAAACGACTATGTCTCGGGAAGTTCCGACAATGTGGTCCGCCAGTTTATGCGCCATACGATTTTGGGCGTTGAATTTATCCCGTCGAAAAACTTCTCGCTCGGAATCGGTTATAACTACCAACGAAAAAGAGAACTTTCGGTCAGCAATGTCTCCGATGAAGTTGGAATATTGGATAATGCAGCCGGACTTTCGGGTGGGGTGAATGTAAAAATCTCGAAATTCAGAATATCGTATGCCATTGCCAAATACCATTTGAGCGGCTCTTCAAATACCTTATCGGTTGGCTTCAACCTTTCGGAATTCAAATAGAAAGTAAAGGAACCTTTTTCAAAATTTTCAAACCATTATCTTTGCCAAAAAATCGATTCATGACCGGTCGAAAAATCATTATTGCCATCGATGGCCACTCATCCAGCGGGAAAAGTACCCTGTCGAAAGATTTGGCTGTCAAACTGAAATACAATTACATCGACTCAGGCTCGATGTACCGTGCCGTAACACTTTACGCAATCAGAAATAACCTGATAAACAACGGCATTGTCAACAAGGAAGATTTAATCAGTCAACTCGATCGAATTTCAATTTCTTTCAAATACAATCCCGCCGATCAAAAAAGCGATACCATTTTAAACGGTGAAAACGTTGAAAGAGAGATTCGTGGATTGGAAGTTTCCAATGCGGTAAGCCCCGTTGCCACCATTAAAGAGGTAAGGGCTGCCATGGTAAAAATCCAGAAACAACTTGGAAAAGAGAGGGGAATCGTCATGGATGGCCGCGACATAGGTACCGTGGTTTATCCCGAAGCCGAGTTAAAACTCTTTGTGACAACTTCTCCCAAAATAAGAGCACAGCGCAGGTTCGACGAACTAAAAGCAAAAGGAGAGCAAGTCACTTTTGAAGAGGTTTTGAAAAACGTAGAAGAACGCGATTACATCGACCAGAACCGGGAAGAGAGCCCGTTGCGAAAAGCCGCCGATGCCATTGAACTCAACAACGGGAACATGACCCGCGAAGAACAACTCGAATGGGTATTAACCAAAGTCAACCTGATTTTGAATGATCATTGAAATCGACAGCCAATCGGGTTTTTGTTTCGGGGTAAAACGGGCGATCCACCTTGCCGAAAAAATGGTTTCAGAAGAAGAACTGATCAGCCTGGGCGAAATTGTACACAACCATGAAGAAATCGACAGGCTGACACAACTTGGGATCAAAACCATTGAAGGAGAAGAGATCTCCTCCCTTCATGCAAAAAACGTATTGATCAGAACCCACGGAGAACCACCATCAACCTATTCACTTCTCGAGGAGAACAAAAATAAAATCATCGATGCCACTTGTCCGGTTGTCCTAAAGCTTCAGGAAAGGATCCGGAACAGCTACTCATCGCTGTCAAAAAACAACGGTCAGCTGGTTCTTTTGGGGAAGAAGAATCATCCCGAAGTTCTTGGACTGGTTGGGCAAACCAAGGGAGAAATGATCGTCGTTTCATCGGTCGAAGATCTCGAAATGATTGATTTCGCACGCCCTGTAGAACTCTTCTCCCAAACCACCATGCCGGTCGGTCAATTTCAACTTCTGTGCAATGAAATTCGTTCGAGGGCAAAAAATGAAGTGAAGATTCACGATACGATATGCCGTCAGGTTTCCAACCGGGCACCTCACCTGGCAGAATTTTCACAGAAATTCGACGTCCTTATTTTTGTCAGTGGGAAAAATAGCTCGAACGGAAAATTCCTCTTTTCGGTTTGCAAGGAAAATAATCCTTCATCCTATTTTATCTCCTCGCCGGAAGAAATCAGGAAAGAGTGGTTCGAATCGGCCGAAAAAACCGGCATCTGCGGAGCTACGTCTACGCCACGTTGGCTGATGGAAAAGGTTCGGGAACATGTTACAACTATTTTAAATATTCAACCATAATGCCAAAAATCAATCTGAGTAGTGACTTTGGCATCTATTCTTAGTACATTTGCTTACGATTAAAATATGATCAAAATGACTGGGAAAAGAAAAGTTTTTAAAAAGATAGGAGTTTTCACCTCCGGAGGCGATGCTCCCGGGATGAATGCAGCCATCCGTGCTGTGACCAGGGCCGCACTTGCACACAAACTGGAAGTATACGGAATCCGCAGGGGTTATGAAGGAATGATCGAAGGCGATATCGTCCGCTTGCGTTCACACGATGTCAGCCACATCATGAACTTAGGTGGAACCTTTTTACAAACTGCCCGCAGCACCGAATTCCGTACCGAGGAAGGCCGTGCAAAAGCTTATCAGAAACTAAAAGAATTTGAAATCGATGCCGTTGTAGTAATTGGCGGAGATGGCAGCTTCAGAGGGGCCCTTGATTTCACACAAGAATACGATATCCCTTTCGTTGGCATTCCCGGCACCATCGATAACGACATGTACGGCACCGACTATACCCTGGGATTCGACACCGCCTTAAATACGGTAATACAAGCGGTTGATAAAATTAAAGACACAGCTAATTCCCATGGCCGGATTTTCTTTGTCGAAGTAATGGGACGCGAAGCGGGTTTGCTCGCTCTCCAGGCCGGTGTTGCCTGTGGGGCTGAAGTAATCTTTATCCCTGAAGTTAGCTCTGAGGAAAAAGAACTGGAAAGATTCCTTACCAAAGGATACAAAAATAAAAAACACTCCGGGATCATTATGGTTGCAGAAGGCGACACTGCCGGGGGAGCATTTAAACTGGCCGAAAAAGTACAGGCAATGCACCCCGAAGTTGAAGTAAGGGTTTCGATCCTGGGACACATGCAACGCGGAGGAAGCCCCACCGCTACCGACCGTATTGCCGCCACGTTAATGGGCGTTGCTGCTGTCGATGCGTTACTCGACGATCAGAAAAGCATCATGATCGGAATGAAAAACGAAGCCATTGTTCATGTACCACTACAAAAAGTAGTGAAAATGAACCGGAGCATTGACCTGAATTTGCTCAACGTTCAAAAAATCATCAATTCGGTTTAGTCACAGGTATCGCTATAGTTCAAATCCCGGTAAACTCATTTATCGGGATTTTTTATTGACTCCAGAAAATCAACCGGATAATACTCTTCTTCGACCGTCTCTTTTTCAATCATAAAGCCTGCATTCAAATACATTTCCTGTGCCCGGGGATGATCGTATTCACAGGTATGAAGCCAAACCCGATCGTTTTGGGTACCCGTTGCCGTAAGAATTGCCGCGTCAAGAATCAACTTACCAAAACCTTTTCCGATCATCTCAGGAAGCAACCCCAAATAAACCACTTCTGCCTTACCCGGCACCGAACGGTCGATTTCAAAAAAGCCTCTCAAAACATGGTCAGTTTTGAAAAGCCATACCTCGTTAAAACGAGAAGCTAGCTTTTCGCTCAACGCTTGCGGTGTTAATAACAAACGACCAGTCCATCCCCAGGGCTCTCCTACCCTTTTATAAAGGGATAAATAAGCTTCAGCTTCCGGATTCTGCCAGTATTCGAGAGTGTACAACCCACTTTTACCAGGTATTTTACCTGCAAACAACAGATGCCATGTACGAACCGGTATTAGTCGAAAATCATTATCCATAGATTTTATAATTTCTGAAAAATTATCTTTTATATCGTTTTTTTTTGCAATTTTAAAATGCAAAAATAAAACATGTTCCATATTTAAAATTTCCCTGCTATGAAATCTAAAGATTACCTTCTGTTCCTATTCCTGTTGATTTCTTCCTACTCCTTTGCAAACAACAGTTTACGAATCATTGACCCGCAAGGGAGCTGGTGGTATAACTACTCACCTACCATCAAAAATGCCGAACTTGCTGTTAAGCCGATTGGAGGCTTTATTGAAAATGATCTCACTCTTGAAATCGGGCTCGAAGCACCCTTTTCCCAGAACGACCTAAAGCTCGAAATTATTCTGGACTTTAGCCTTCCGGAAAACTCAATGGTAACCGATTCGTGGCTTTGGATCAATGGCGTTCCCAAACAATCAGAAATCATGGACCGATGGACTGCTTCAAACATCTACGAAGAAATTGTGAACCGCAGGAAAGACCCTTCTTTGCTGATTAAAAACGGCGACAATCAATATACAATCAATGTATACCCCCTAAACCCCAACGAAACAAGGAAATTCAGGATTACTTACCTAACGCCAATCGAATACGCTGGTAATATGATTTATTGTCAATATCCTTCGGGGATATTAAAAACATCCACGACCTCATTATCAAAACTTACAATTCTCGCCATCCCAGCCGACAAATTCAAAACTCCATCAATTCTATACGGTTCAGCCTCTTTTTCATCTTACAACGACTCAGAATATGGGAATTGCTATAAAGCACAAATTCCCAATGCAGAATTCGGAAAAGCACAAATTGCATTTACAAACACCAATACAAATCCTCTAAAAGTCTATCAATACAAAGAAGGGGGGTATTACCAACTTTCCTTCACCCCTTCTGAAGTTTTCAACATTGAATCATCATCGGAAAAAATTTGTTACCTGATCGACTATGATGAAAATTATCTGGTAACATCAAAGAACGATCTTCTTTCAATCTTAAAAAACAATCTAACAGGCAACTACACCCAAAAAGACTCTTTCAATATCATCTTCTCTAATCTCTCCTTAAACCCGGTGTTCGAAAACTGGAAACCTATAACTGCTCAAAATTTAAATGAAGCGTTTAACAATCCAACGCTTACGAATTACAGTAACCTTGTCCCATTGCTGGCTAAAGGGATCACTTATATCAACAATTCAGGAGGGAAAGGGAAAATTGTCCTACTGTCAAATAATGCAATCTTTCAAGGGGTTGACAATTCAAACAATATCCTTAAAGACATCAACAACCTGAATACAAACAACATTCCTGTCGATGTGATCAACTACATGGATAATTATTACAACTACTACTGGATAGGAAGCACCTACTATTATGGGAATTCCTATCTCTATACCAATATTGCCCGGACCAATTCCGGACAATATCTTACCTTTTATGATCAAACAGGAAACAATAGCTTTTCTGAGCTTTTGCGAAATTCTTTAATAAGCGTTTCAAATCAAGCAATTAACAACGTTGATGTGTACACAAATTTAGAAAACGGATATTGTTACGGAAGGATGAACTACACCTCTTCCGGATTTCAGAATTATTCAATGAATACACCGGTCAATCAATTGGGTAAATTCAATGGAGACTTTCCTCTATCTGTTGAAATCGCTGCAGAGTTGAATAAGCAAACCATCCATCAGAAAATAACGATCAATGAGTCGGACTGCATTTCTGCTGATTCCACATTAAAAACGGCATGGAATGGTTTTGATATTCTGCAATTAGAATCAGAAAACCAGAATTCCCAAATCATCAATGAAATCATTTCGGAAAGCATGGACAACCGGGTATTAAGCCTTTATACAGCTTTCCTGTGCCTTGAAGATACCGTGACTGTATGTGAAAACTGCAACGAAGGAGAAAGCAACATCACCGGTAATGCGGACATGAGAAATAAAGCAATAAAGGCATTCCCAAATCCTTTCAGCAACTCTATTCAAATCCAGCTAGAAGAATCTGACCATCTGCAAAAGATTGAAATCTACAACGTAATGGGACAAAAAATTAAAGAACTTGAAGTTCAATCGGGCTGTGATATTTACACCTGGGATGGTAAAGATGAACAGAACACAAACCAGAAATCCGGAATCTACCTGGTTGTTGCAAGATATGATAACAAAATCGTCTCGTTAAAAATCTGGAAAATCTAACGATCAAATGAAAATTGAATAGGATGCATTTACAACGGTTGTCTTAAATGAATTTACAGGAGATCACGTTTAAAAATCCTTAACAAACGAAAATTCAATCAACCATCATAATGGTAATTAGAAAAACTTTCTTTGCTTTGTACGAACAATTATGACAACAAGTAAAATTCATATCGTCCTTTTGGCAGCAGCCGCGATTATTCGCAACCTGTTCGGAGGAGATATGGACTAATACAAAAGATAATTTAAGGTAAGCCATTCTCTTCCGGGGAATGGCTTTTTTTATGCTCCTTAGCCACCCGAGTGAGGAATAAAGGACTACAAAATTTGAAAGATCGGAACAGTTAAAATTTTGAAAATGAATAAAAAAGAAAACTATAAACAACTGCAAAAATCCCCTTCAGGGAAACGAAGTACAGCGCTAGCTAATTTAGTGGTGTTTGCCGCCGTAGCGATTATTCTCCGTGTGAAAGTCACATAGGATCGGGATCGTATTGCAGTAATGAAAGCCCTTTTCGATGTGACAATCGGAAAGGGCTTTTTTTTTGATCAAAATTTTTTAACCAATTAATACAAACAACAATGGAAAATCAATTTAAAAAAAAGCTTTCGGAGAACTTTAAGAACATTCCTCCATCCTTTGTACGCGAAATCCTCGATGTAGCCGACCAGCAGCACATTATCTCTTTTGCCGGCGGTCTGCCCAACCCGACCTGCTTCCCTGCAGAACAACTGGCTGAATCGGCCAGGGAAGTATTGTCAAAACAGGGGACTTCGGTACTGCAATATGCCGGATCACAAGGTTTACTGCCATTACGGGAATGGATTGCCCAGCGGTACAATAAGAAATATGGACTGAAACTCGATCCCAAAAACATTGTAATCACCAACGGATCGCAGCAAACACTCGACATTACGGCCAAGATGTTCATCGAAAAGGGGGATTCGATCATCGTGGAAAGGCCGACCTATCTGGGAGCCATACAGGCCATGTCGGGTTATTTGCCCAATTTCTTACCGGTTGAACTTTCGGATGAAGGACCTGATTTGGATCAACTAAAAAAACATTGCCAAAACAGTCGTCCAAAGTTCATGTATAGTGTCCCGAATTTTCAAAACCCGTCTGGTGTATGTTACGATTATGAGCACCGCGAAAAACTGGCTTCGCTGCTCGAAGAAAATGACCTTTTGTTGCTCGAAGATGATCCCTACAACGAAATCCGTTTTGAAGGCAACGACCTTCCCCCGGTATTCAGTATGGCCCCGAACCATGTTTTCTGGACTGGTTCATTTTCAAAAATGGTTGCACCGGGGTTACGGCTTGGCTGGGTTGCCCTGCCCGATGGTTTAGCACACGACTTCATCAAAGCCAAACAATCGACCGACCTTCATTCCAACAACCTTTCCCAGTATCTGCTTCTCCACTTTTTTACGCACTACGACATTGAAGAGCACCTGACCCGTACCCGTGCTGCGTACAAAATTCAGTGCGATGCAATGAAAGAGATGGTTACCCGCTACCTGCCCGAAGAGGTAAAAATGACAACCCCTCAGGGCGGAATGTTTCTCTGGCTGACGTTGCCCCACACACTCGATTCGGAAGAGATGATTGGCTCGTGCCTTCAGCGGGGAATGGCGTTTGTCCCCGGACGCTCCTTCTTCACAACCGATGAAGGAAATCACCACATCCGGATGAATTTCAGCAATTCGAATCCCGACACCATCGAGAAAGGAATGAAAATACTGGGGGAGGAGATGAAAGCCCGTATGAAATGTCATAACACCTTACTCTTTTCATAAAGCGCCGTAAGCAAGAGAGCAACTACAAAACAGTTGCTCTCTTGTTTTAATCCCCATACGAACAACAGATCAATTAACACTTATGCTTCAGTCGTTCAACGATCAGTTGAAACCATTCTGTTTTTGCAGGAATAGGATTAAAAGAAATACTACAAAAAAAGTGTGATATTATTATTAACTTCAACTTACATTCCCCACTTTACGCAAAATAATCTCTCTTCGACAACCGGAACGGCTTTGAACTATAATTCAGTGCGGATTCATAACGGATACGCGGTCTTCTGTGACGCATCCTCCGTTCGGTTCTTCTGATTGTTGAATAATTAACGGTTGCTGCAGGAACCTTTTCTGCATTGCCGATCTTGAAATAGGCCAATAAATCTTTGAATTGGCCAGCCTGTCCGGCAAGTTCCTCTGCACTGGTTGCCAACTCCTCACTGGATGAGGCATTCACCTGGGTTAATGTATTTAGTTGCTGGATTGCTGCAT
Organism: Prolixibacteraceae bacterium; assembly: GCA_035353695.1. Taxonomy (GTDB): domain Bacteria; phylum Bacteroidota; class Bacteroidia; order Bacteroidales; family Prolixibacteraceae; genus CAYMTR01. The sequence goes on along the minus strand of DAOQAB010000015.1, from coordinate 21,402 downwards.
TTACCTGTACAATTCCGGTATTCTGGACCAGACTTGCCGACGTAATTTCCTGTACCATACGAGTCGAGTTATCCATCTTGGGAATCGTACTATACATCACTTCTCCGGCAATCTCGGTCAAATGAAGAGCTGTTTGAGCAAAGTCGACTATCTGCTCTGCAGCGAATTTACTGCTTTCAGAAAGCTTCTTCACCTCCGATGCAACAACCGCAAAACCTCTCCCGTATTCACCTGCACGTGCCGCTTCAACGGCCGCATTCAATGCCAGGATGTTCGTCTGAAATGCGATATCATCGATGATGGTAATCTTTTTGGCTATTTGTTTGGTTGCTTCAATGGCGGCTCTTGCTTTTTCGGTAACCTCCTTGATCCCATTGTTGGCTTCAATGGTGATCTTTTCGGTATCCTGAGCATTGTCGGTGCTAATCTGAACCGTAGTCGATATCTCCTCCATCGTGGAAGAAACCTCTTCGATGGTTGTTGCCTGTTCATTTGAACTCTGCGACAGACTAATTGATTCGCTGCTCAATTGCTGGCTTGCCAAAACCAAATTGCTGACATTGGTATTCAATTCTGAAATAATCCGCTTTAGTTCGCTCTGCAAATGAAAGATGGAATTGTTTAAAACATCCAGTTCATTCCTTTCTTCAACCTCTCTGATTTCAAGGTTTAGATATCCCTCTGAAATTTTTTCCACCCTGTTTATCGCTCTTTGCATCGGTCTCCGAATCAGTAAATCGATTCTGAAATAGATCGCCGCAATAAGGACGGTTAATACGGGTACGGCCCAATACAAGTTTTTAATTCCCGAAACACCAACCACATACAAAACGAAACAGCACACAAGTGTTAGAGACAAGGTTCTAACACAAATATCAAACACAATGGATCGACCATAAATAAATCGCAAGGCAAAATAAGCTCCGGGGATACCCCCCAGAAATGCAAGTCCCACAAACAGTATTGAATTCATAATCATCTTTAATTAGGTTACTTAGGCAAAAAACAAACACACTTTAGCCCTTCTTCAAAACTTAAAATATAAGACATAACAATTCCCTTCAGAACCAAAATATGTTTTGCCTGACTCAAAATTTAAATAACTCACAAAATTTTTATGGATAGTTGGGTAAGCTGAAAAGCTGAAAAAAATTTTGATAAAATTCCCCTCCAGTTACACTTCTACATCCAATTCTTCATCAATTTAATGATTTACTGGTTCATTTGCAAATAAATATAAATACAAGATGAAAAATCCAATTAAAAAAGCTTTTCGATAAAAGAAAAATCCTTCAAAAAAAAAGTAAAAACATGCCACCATATCAGGAATAACAGGCTTCTTTACTTAATAATTGTCGGTTACATTTCTGCCAAATACATTACCACCTCTTCATCGGATAAATACCCTATCTGATGATCATCGACCGGATAATAGTTCTCTGAAATTAAAACAGGATGCTCCTTCTCACAGGATACTTCGGGGTTTTTCTTCAAAAAGAGCGACAACTCTTCCTGATTTCTGAAAATTCGGTAGCGCTTATCGCCGCGTTTGTAGGTCAATTCATAGATACCGCAGACACCGTTATTCAGGATCTCGGCCACTTTCAGGTACAACAAAGCCGTTTCGAGCGAACCAAAAGGCATGAAACATCGTGCCCGTTTTTCGCCAGCCAGATCGGCACAAACAATTCTTCCACAAGAAGAACAAACATATTGCCGATGCCTTCGTAGACAATCTTCCGCACCTTTTAACGGCGTAATCCGGGGGTACTCGCTGTAACATTCGCTACATCTCATTTCAGTCCGGATTTATAGCGTCCCCAAAAATTATAGAAGGTCAGTGACGTATAATTGTTTATCCATTCGATCAATCTGATTTTCCGCAAGAAATGGAACAACCAATAAGAGACGATCAACGAAAGAAAAACAATTCCCGTTTCGAGCAAAAAAGAGAGAAGGCTCCCCAACACACCATCACCCGCCCATGTCATCACCGTTTGATTGACCAGCCAGTTATAAAAGAGTGTCTGGGCAAAAACATTCAAAAGCACCAACACTCCAATAAGATAACCATGAGCCGTCTCTACAGCCCTCTCGGGGCAAGCGTTCATGCAGCGCATGCAACTCTCGCACCGGTAACTCCAGAAGGGGCGGTTGTCGACCAGCCGAATCGCCTGTACCGGACATTGCCTGATACACAATCCACAATTAGTGCAGGAGTTTGAAGCATAAAACGATTTGGCAAAAATAAACCGTCCTATAATATCGTATAGAACAGCAACGGGTGCAATTAGCAAATCGATGGGTAATTCGCGCAGGGAATAATAACACCGTTTCCCATCGATGATTTTATTGGCAAACGTCCGGGTGATTTTCTCACAACGCAGGAACAACGATCCAACATCTTTTTTCCGCATGGCCGGATGAATCGAGATCCAGTTAGTTGGCAGGTCGACCGATCGGGTTCCCCTGATTTTATACCCTTTCAGCCACAGCACCAACCAAGCCAGGATAAATACCATCCCACTAAGCCCCGGCATATAGATTCTACCTATTTTGAACCCAGCCCGGGTATTCATCAGCACAGCCGCATTGTTCCTCGCCCTGGGAAAACGAAAAAGAAACCAGAGCATTACCGGAGGATAATTGAATCCATGCGTAGGTGAACAAAAGCCAACCAGTGAACCGGATGGCGGCGGCACAATTTTCTTTCGGTCAACGTTGGAAATATCAATTGTTTCAACCACCATGCCGCGATCAAGCGCCACATCGGTAAACCATTTCGCCACATGCTTTGAATTCCCTGTCCCTGAGAAATAATAAAAAGAGAGTGTGTCTGCCATCATTCAAAATTTGGTTATCGGTCAACAAAAATAAAAAGCCGCAGCAGAAAAGAACTTTTCCTGATTTGCTATTCTTTTTTTGAAACGCCCTTTTGTACTTTTATCGCATCAAACCAAGAGACAAAACCATGATCACAATCAAGACCGCTTCCTTTGATGACATTGAAACCATCAGACAGTTAGCCGATAAAATCTGGCACGAAGCGTATGCAGAAATCCTTTCGCCCGAACAGATCAGCTATATGCTTAACTGGATGTACAGTTCGGAGACTATTAAGAAAGAAATTATCGAAGGCAGCAGCTGGGAAGTTATCGTTGAAGGCAACACGCCCATTGGTTTTATTTCCACCACCGTTGAAGGTACCTCGTTAAAACTGAGCAAACTCTATATCAATCCGGCATACCACAGCAAAGGTTACGGACAGGAATCATTGAACCACATCAAAGAGATGGCCAGAGGAAAAGGGATCCAATCGGTTTACCTTACCGTAAACAAAGGAAACCTCAAAGCAATGAAAGCGTATGAAAAAGCCGGGTTCACCCGCACCGACTCCAAGGTTTTCGACATTGGTGGCGGATATGTAATGGACGATTTTATTTACACCTGCACACTATAATTGCCTTGATTTTCATCCTTTATCCATTCCAAACAGGAAAGAAGTGTTGTTGCTTTTTATTGTTAGAGGAATAGCAGTTCCCCGCCTTTGCAATTCGCATTTTTGGCTGTTACTGATAATCTGAAACGTTTTGGGGAAATGCAGGGATGAATTTAAGCGAAAATAAAATTGTAAGGAAGATGATTTGAGAAATTTTCCGGGTCAGCATTTCAATTCGTCAATTGTAATAAAAGAAAAGATTTTCAATATTTATTTCCCAATTGCAATCCCATGCCTGATAACCTCATTGGCAAGGGGATTGTTGCTGTTAAAATCCGCCTTGTTAAAAGGATGTGGCTCAATCCGAAGATCAACTTTTCGGCGTAGTTTCATCATCTCAATTTGTGTGTCGATAATATCTTCGACATTATCAACAACGACTGCTATATCAATATCGCTGTCGTCGTTAAAATTACCTTTGGCATACGAGCCAAAAAGATAAGCCCTGATGATAGTATATTTTGTTCCGATCGAGTTAATATACGTCTCGGCTATTTTGTATGCTGCTGTTTTATCCATGACCGCAAATCTCTAATGTGGTTAATCCATTGGTTTGTAAATTCGAACGTGCACTTTTTATAAAATGCTTTTTTATAGCTGTCGTAACGGGCATTCAGGTTGAACGTGGTGATTGTATCCAGCATATCCAATTGTTCTTCCGAGAAGTTAAACCCTGCAATTTTTGCCAGTTTGGTAAGGTCGTGAGTAAAAGGGGCATTTTTCTTTGTTTCCTTTACAACAGAAGCTTTAAGTAACTTTTCCAATACCAAATGCCCCATAAAAAGTGACCAATGGAAATCTTTTGATTTGAACAAGTTCTCCATTGTTTGGTAATCGTTATCGCTGGTTTCTATCCAGAAACCGGCAACTTTGCCTGCATTAATATTTCCACTTATATCAACCATTCATTCAAAATTATTCAAATTTAACCATTTTCAATTAGCTCAGCTTGTCATCAACCATTTTTCCATGCCATTAAAATTCATTTTTTTAACTTAAACGTTGCCATTGGATAACTCCACGTAAAGTACCTGCCTGCAGGGTTACCGAATCGGTGGTGATGGCAAGGGTGTCGATGCGGATATAGAGGGTTTGGTTAAAAAATGGTACCGTTGCTAAGAAAAGTAGTAGGGTTCGTAGTTGTTTCATTTCTTTTAATTTGTGTGAATTGCAATTGGAGCAAAGCGTAAATCAGCGTGGCTAAATTCACTGTTAAGAGGCAGCGATTACAAATCGCCACCAGCAGTTGTGAATATCCTGAGCAGCTTAGGTAGTCTCGTCACAGACTAGAACCAACATACCACTCGTTTCCGCTTCGCTCAAACGAATGGCAGATAGGATGCCGCAGCAGAACAATTCATCGCTCGAAATGAGCGAATAGCTAAACGAATTAATCATACTTGATACGTTTTAAAATGAAACATTAGGTTGATTGATAACCTTTCTTTTAACAGAAATGGTTTCTTATATTATTTAATCTATTTCGGTAAAAAGCAGAATTTGATCTCCATTTTGGTGGGATACCCAAATCGGAAGAAAACAGGGCTTCAATTTTGGTGAGACACGGGAAAAACAGTAAAATACCGTCCCAATTTTCGTGAAGCTCCCAAAAAGAATCTGAATACTATCCCAATTTTCGTGGAAGCCCCAAAAAAGAGTTGAATTGTGTCCCAATTTTCATGGGGAAGCCCAACTGCATCCAAAATCTTCCCCAATTTCTATGGGACCTCCCAAAAACCGTAGAATTTGATCCCAATTTTCGTGGAACATGGGAAAAGCGGTAAAATACCGTCCCAATTTTCGTGGGACTTCCAAAATGAATCTGAATAGTATTCCAATTTTCGTGGGACTCAAAAAACTTTCAAAAAATTCCTAACTTGCATGGGTTATGAACCGTATTGAAATCATCAGAGGAGATATTACCCGATTGGAGGTCGATGCCATTGTGAATGCGGCCAATAGTTCGCTGTTGGGTGGTGGCGGAGTCGACGGGGCCATACATCGCGCTGCCGGCCCTGAACTGCTGGCTGAATGCCGCACCCTGAACGGATGCCCCACGGGCGAAGCAAAAATCACCAAAGGGTACAACCTGCCGGCCCGCTTTGTGATCCACACGGTGGGCCCTATCTGGAATGATGGCTATCACGAAGAGCCCGAACTACTCTCCTCGTGCTACCGGAAAAGCCTGAAACTGGCGGTAAAAAACGGGGTAAAAACCATTGCTTTCCCAAACATCAGCACCGGCGTTTACCGGTTTCCCAAAAACCGGGCCGCCCATATTGCCCTGGAAACAGTCGTCGATTTTCTAAAAAAAGAGACTTCCCTCGAAAAAATTATTTTTTGCACATTCGACGACGAAAACTTTTCAATCTACAACCAGTTGATTCATTCTTCCTTTTCGAAATAAAAAATTCGACCCAAGATTAAACCTAAAGGAATTACAGGAATCTATTTTCATAAGAAATTGATTCGGGGAGAAAATTACTATATTCAACCCCGATTTTAACTAACTACGAATGAACAAAAGCAAACCAATTTTGATCGGTATCCTATTGCTTATACTTTCAGGATGCCGCTACGAAAATGCAATAGACCTATACTATCATGGCGAGGATATTAAACCGGTATCCAGCAATGGTCTACTGGCTCATGTTACCTTTGAAAAGAAGGTAGCCGACATCAGTGAAAACAAAACGGCTGTTTCGGTCAACGGGAATGTGCTCTTCGCAAAGGGCGTTGACGGGAAAGATAGTTCAGCCATTCAGCTTCAGGGCTACCCGCAATGTATCTCGATCAGCAACATCGGGATAAATGACACCTTAGCCATCTTCTTTTGGTTTAAGACCGACCATGCTCTGGCACAAACCGATTCGCTCACCCTCTTTGATTACGGGGTAAACAGTTTTGGCATTCAAATCGACGGTTCAACCGGTTCAACGTATATCAATACCATTAAAAACGAAGAACACAGCACCCTTGCCGATTACATCAACTCGTATACAACCTGGAACTATCTGTATGCCGAAGCTGGCGGTGGTAAATTTAAGGTGATGTACCAGGGGCAAACAAAAACGAAAGAGCTGATTACCATCGACACCGAAAATGACTCACCCGGAATACTTAACCCGTTAGCCGATATCCTTTATATCGGAAGATCGGGCGTTGCGGCCAGCCAGAACAGTTATTTCAAAGGCAGCATCGACAACATCAGGGTATATAACCGGGCATTAACCAAAGAAGAAGTTCTCTCGCTCGTCAGCGAAGACTCAAAAAAATAACACAACCATGAAAAACAGTTACACACTTTTGATTGCCCTCTGTTTAATTTTGGGCATCAAACAAGCATATAGCCAGGACCTGGATGCCCTTCTTGAAAAGGAGACATCCAACACCACCGATTATGTGATTGCCACGTTCCTGAGCAACCGGATCATCAATGGTCAGTCGACCGAACAACTCCAAAAAAACGGACTCGATTTCAGGATTTCACACCGCTTTGGCTCTTTTAAAGAAGGGGCTGAAGAGCTTTATGGCCTCGATGGATCGAACTCCTATTTTTCGGCCGATTACGGATTAACCGACCGGATCATGATCGGGATTGGCCGTGCAACGTTTGACAAACAAGTTACCGGAAATATCAAAGCGAAAATTTTACGCCAATCGACCGGTGCAAAGAAAATGCCGGTTACGGTCTCGCTCTTTGGAGAAGTGGCCGCTACCACCCAGAAGTTTTCTAACGCAAAAAGAAACGATGATTTCGTTTCGAGATTAAATTATACGGGACAGCTTCTGATTGCAAAAAAAATGGACAACCTTTCCCTTCAATTATCACCCACGTTTGTTCATCGCAATCTGGTAGAGACCACTGCCGAGAAAAACGATCTGTTTGCCGTGGGGGTAGGTGGACGTTATAAACTCAGCAGCGTGTTCGATGTCAGCGCCGAATATTTCTGGGTGAACGGCAAAACCGACAACAGCTACAATCCGCTATCTTTTGCGGTTTCGTATCAGGTAAGCCACCATGTGTTTCAGGTTATCTTAACCAACTCGCAGCCCATTACCGAAAACTCGGTTATTGGCAAAACCACCGACAGTTGGCTGGATGGCAACATTCATGTAGGGTTCAATATTTCAACCGTTTTTTAGTAAAATTTTCATCATGAAACGAATCATAATCATTTCCATTGCGTTGTTGTTTTCGGTGCTAACAACCGAAGCTCAAAACCTCTATTTTACCAAAACCGGACATGCCTATTTCATGTCGCACACCGATGCCATCAACATCGACGGGAACAACAACCAGACAACCAGCTTTTTTAATGCCGACAATGGAGAGATTGCCTTTCAGATGCTGGTCAAATCGTTCAAATTCACCCTGGCAACTGCCGAAGAGCATTTTAACGAAACCTACATGGAATCGGATAAATTTCCCAAGGCTTCGTTGAAAGGAACCGTAACCAATCTGAAAGAGATTAATCTGAATACAAACGGAACCTACAAAGCCCTGGTGAAAGGCGACCTGAATATCCACGGAATTTCGCGCCCGGTTGAACAAGAAGGAACCGTAACTGTTAAAGATGGAAAGATCAGCGCCGTTTCAGCCTTCAAAATCAACATTGACGATTATGGGATCAAGGTTCCCAAAATTGTGGAAGACCGGGTTGCAAAGGTTGTTGACGTTAAAATTGATTTGGAATATTCACCCTATAAAAAATAGGTTACGATGAGTGCAAAGAATTCAAAGAAAATATTTTTTATCGTACTGGCTGCCGTAGTCGTTATTGGGGTTGTCGCATTGTGTTATGTTTTCAGAAGCCCGTCCCATTCGGTGGCTAAAGAAAAGGCGGCATTTACACTCACCTCCGATGAGCTTTACGCAGCTTTCGAGGAGAATGAAGCGACTGCCAACGAAAAATATTTAGGGAAAGTGATTGAAGTGACCGGAACGGTTGGCGAAGTTGAAAAAGCGGAGAATGGACAGCTAACAGTGGTTTTAACGTGCAGCAATCCGATGGGGGGCGTGAGGTGTTCGTTTAACGAAAAGCAGGACGAGGTATCGGGCCAGCTAACCGAAGGTTCTTCCCATACCATTAAAGGAAAATGCTCGGGCGTCTTGATGGAGGTTGTCCTCGACGATTGCTCCCTGCAGAAATAGTTGCGTCAGTGCTCAATCGTTGAAGAGCTCTTCCAGCGAACCAAAGAAGTCGGAATCCCAACCTTCCGAGATGTTTTCGTAGGCATCGTCGGGAATATTGGTTTGATGGAGCTCAACGCTGGTGCCTTTCTTTTCAGGGTGAAACTTGAAAGTCACTTCCGACTCCACATCTTCAAAATACCAGATCTGCCTGATCAGTTTATCCTGTTGGAATTCAAGGTTTCGGCCAGTGATTGATCCGTCCCACATCGAAAATTCGGTATCTGGTTCGGCCTTAAACTGCGCTTTTTCGCCAGTCCATATTTCAATCATAATCTGATTGGTAAGCGCATTGTACACATCGGCGGGCGACGCATCGAGCTTGTAGTATTTTTTTATTTCCTTCATAATTCCTGGTTATAGGCCGAAAGGTAATAAAATGTTTCTTAAAATTTGTACGAGAAACCCAGAGTGAAAAATTCTTTCACCTGTAACCGGGCGCCTTTCATTTCAGCACCGGAAGCCGAAGCCCAGGTTGACTCTACATCCTTGTCATAAACCAAATGCAGGTTCACCTGAGTGGTAATAAACTGGTTCACCTTAAAATCGATCGACGTTTCGCTGTCGAAATCGGGCAGCTTCAGCAATTGCCATTCACCATCGCTATTATTACCAAAATTGACAAAAATTGAATTCTGGGTTTTCAGATTGACATTCTCGAACACACTTTTAGTGTAATTTATTTTCCCCGACATACCAATCCGGCTCTTGTGGGTTTCCCCTTCGCTCAGTCCAAACTTTGTTTCGTCAACCGCAGGATTGGTCACATAGGTTGTTTTCAACGATACCGGTGATAAAAGAGCCGAAAAATCTTTTCCGGGTTTGTATTCCAACCCAGCCGAAAAAGTCAGATAGGCCGGGGAAAGAAAAGCCGAAGAAGGAACCGTATCGGCAACATTCTTGTACCCGATAAAGAGCTGATTCTTAAAGTTGGCTTCGGCGCTGTAATACCATTTCTTAAAAGCCGAATATCCCAAACGGGAGTTCACCTCCAGATTATCGTAATTTTTATGCCAGTTGGTTTGGGTTGTCGCTCCTTCTTCCGGCAGGTAATAAACTACACCCAATTTCAAATCGGCACTGTTTTCCCACTTGAATTTGCTTTTGGCATAATTGGCCACATAGTTGAATGTTCCCAACGCCGATGCCGACGACTGCCCTCCCTGTGCCCAGAAACTATTGATGTAGTTCTGCGTAAAACCAAAATACGATTTTCCCACCAGCTTCCAGGAACTTAATACCGGCGTACGGGTGGTAAACTTCTTTAATTTCAAATCGTTTGATTTAGTAGGCCGAATCCTTCCCACCTCGCGTGAATCTTTGAACGTCAGTTTGGACAGGTTCACCGATTCATCGACCAGCATTTTCACATTATGCCGGTCGAGACTCTCAATGCGAATGCCGAGTGAATCGTTCTGTTCATTTTTCAACCAGATCCACTGGTACCAATTTTCATCGCTCCGCAACGAGAAGGCCGATTTTTCGTTTTTCAGGTTATACACATTCAACGAATATGGAATCCCGGAGATGTAATCGACCAGCCACCGGACATCTTCCTTCAGCAACTTGTTCTTACGCAATGTTTCGGAGTCGTTGTGTTTTGCCAGGATTTTCAGGTTGATTCTTTCGACCGAATCGGTATACTCCTGCTGGGCAGCAGAAATCTTCGAACGCAAGGATTTCGACTGATAACCGATGGCGATTGAATCGCGATAGGATTGAATGAGCTGCTGATTATAATTCCTGCGAAACTCCTCAAGAAAGGCAGTCTGCAACGAATCGGCCGAACGGGCAAGCGAATCGGCCAGTTGTTCGGCGTGCAGCATTAGCCACTGGTCAAACACATCGGGATCGCTAACTCTTAGCTCCTCGACCAGACGATCCAACTCATTCTCGCCAATCAATTTCTGCTGAGGATAAGATCCCGCAAATGAATCTTCAGGAACCACGATCGAGTTCAATGGAATTTGTCCCATGATTTCCTTTTCAATCTCCTCGCACCGTTGAGTGATCTCCCGGCGCGGCACATACCCTTTCAGCTCTTCGGGGTTTTTAATCTTCTGATAATCCCTGACGAAGAAAAGCTCACGGTTCACCAGCTCGCTGGATAATCCATCCAAGGCAGAGTCGACAGGAACATTTTCGGCATAGTCCAGTAAACACTTGATATAAGCAAACGAAACAGAATCGGCAGGAACCCATTCTTTTGAATACACTATTTTTTTAATCTCATCGATGCGGGACTTCACCTCGTCGCCTGTGATTCTCTTTTCAGAGAAATTGGCAGAAACCGATAAGGTAAACACAAAAAAACAAAGTACTCCCCCCAAAAACCTCTTCATTTTGATCCTTCTCTAAACCCAACCATAAAACTCTGGCAACCGTTTTTTATTGCCAAACCGAATACGGTTTTATTGCCAGATTGAAATTATAATACTTTTCATCTTCGCTCACCTCACAAACAACCCAATCGGGATAAACGATCGGTTCATCGGCTGATTCGAGCTCAATTTCAGCCACCACCAGCCCTTCATTTCTCCCATGAAAAACATCAATTTCCCATTTCTTTCCCTTAAAAGTATAGATATACCGGGTTTTCTCCACTTTCAAACCGCCACACATCTCCAGTAGTTCCCGGGCGTCAGCCACGGGGATCGGGTATTCAAACTCATCTCTGGTAATTCCGCTGGTATTTCCTTTAATGGTCAGAAAAGCTTTTTCACCGGCCATCCTCACCCGTACAATTTTATCGGGAAGAATAACCAGATACGCCTGCACCATTTCAACGGGCGCCCCCTGCTTTCCCCATTTTTCTACATCAATCAGAAATTTTCTTTCGATCTCTTTAGCCATATCAGCGGACAAAAATACCACATCCAATTGAACAACAATTGCGCCGGATGTATTATTAACAATTTCTTATTCCGAAAGTTACTGTTGAATATCGGATAAAGTCATAAACATGTAAACGGCAAAAGAAGCCAGCCAGTGAGTTCCCCCATAGTTATCGGAAAGCACATTGGGTAAGGCCTCCGCAGCATGACGGTAGCCCGACTGCCACAAATCGCGATGAGTCTGTGAATCGTCGGGAATGGCTTTGGCCAGTTCAAACATGCACCATGCCCGGCTTAAGTTCAACCCATCGAGATTGACGCCCTTCGGATCTTCCCGGTCGGCCACAACGGCCGGATAAGTTAATGAATAGGGATAAACGGGCATAAAATCCTTAAACCAGCGGACAAACTCGTCGCGATCCAAAACTCGTCGCATCAGGTCGGCCTCGACCAGTGAAGGTGAAAGGAAGTCTTCCCCTTCGGGTTCCCACGATGCCGGAATATTCCGGTCGTTAAAGAAATAGAATTTGGCCCTTTCGATCAGAAACGATTCAAACGTTTTGTCACCAACGGCACGGGCATAATCGAGTGCGAAAGCAATACCGAAAGCGGTATTTTCATGCACGCCCCGGCGAATAGGATAATACAAACCGGGCAGGTAATCGTAATACAAGCTTTTGATCGTCTCGGCCAAAGGGTATAACCGGTGAAACCATTCTTTCTGTACCGGATCGTTCGATTTTGCCAATTCGGAAGTTAACTTCAGCAACCAGGCCCACCCGTATGGCCTTTCAAAAGCAGTACGCCCTTTCTGCTTGAAATAGGCAATTTCTGTCTGGATATTCTGATCGGTTATGTTTTTATTGATTGCATCAATAATCTGATTCCGCTGGGGAAGATCGGGAAACTGCTGGATCATTTTAACCAGCGACCAATGCCCCTGAACGGCTGAATGCCAGTCGTAGCAACCATAAAATGCAGGGTGTAGCTGACGGGGCAATGCAATATCGTTGTCCGATTCCATGGTGTGTGAAATCTTATTGGGATACTCCGACAGGATGCAGGAATAGGCCTGTGCCGCAAATTTCGAGGCAGTTTCCATCGTAAAGGGAGGAATCATCATATTGGGCGACTGAGCAGCAACACCGTTCACCATCCAAAATGAGACGATCAGTATGAATGCAAATTTCTTAAACATAACAGCAATATTTGAAACCTAACTTTTCTTAAAAATATAAAATCATCAAATTAAATCCTTTATCCGCGGATGTTTTTTCAAAAATCTTTACAAACTTCATTTTGGCATAAACACCGTTTGTCATTAACCATCTTTCATCCAATACACGGATCATCTTCAGGTGTTAGAATTACATAAAACACATGGCAACAATCAATTTTAAATATCCCGTACAAATTTGCCCGAAAAGTAAACAAAGAAAAATTAAACATCTAAATTCGTCAATTTGTGTTAAATATAAAAACAAGAACGGGCACAAAGGGTTAAATGATCCTTAAATGTCTGTTTAATAACAGTTCATACCAATTGAGTTTATGTTCTTTCCTCTTTTTCCTAAAAAAAAGAGGGGGAACCAGCAACGAAATTCGTATTTGAAATATCTATTGATAGATTAAAAAGAATGGGGAAAATGAGAACGATTTCACGGAAGTTAATTTTTATCACGATTTGCCTTTTCGCGCTGTTCAATTCGTGCAGCCAACCGGAAGGGATTGGAGGGAGTTCCACGATAAAAGGGAAAATTTGGATCAACTATTACAATGATGATTTTTCCAAGCTATTATCATCGGAACCTCTGCCGGCAAAGGATGAAGATGTTTATTTGGTTTTTGGAAATGACTCGGTCGTCGGTGATGATACAAAAACCAGTTATACTGGCGATTTCGAATTTGAATACTTGTGGCCCGGGAAATACAAACTCTATTACTACGCGGACGATACCACGGGGAAGTCATCAAAAAAGGTTGAAATGGTTCAGGAAATCACGCTGGGGAAGAACGAAACCGTCGAATTAAATAACCTGATCATCAAAAAGAGACTAAAATGGGATGAAGGCAGCTCGTTTATCAAAGGAAAAGTGATGATCAATTATTACAACGATGATTTTTCGTTACTCCTCTCCGACACACCAGTTCCTGCTGAAGACAAAGATGTGTTTCTCCTGTATGGTACCAGTACTACGGTAAATGATGATACAAAAACCAGTTACACCGGCGATTATGAATTTGACAATTTATGGCCCGGAAACTATACCATTTACAGCCTTTCGGAAGACACCACCGGACAAACAACAGGAAATGTTGCCGTCAAAAAGGAAATTACACTGGGTGAGGCCGAAACCGTCAATCTGGATACCATCATCATTAATAAAAGCCTGAACTGGGACGAGGGGACCTCATCGATTAAAGGAACAGTTTACGTGATCAATTACAAAAACTCCTCCTCCTACCCCAATCTGGAAGTGAAAGACAAAACTCCGGCCCAGGAACAAGAGATATACATGACCTACGGAAACCACCCCTTTTATGACGAAAGGATCCGCACTTCATCCGATGGGACATTTATGTTCACCAACCTGATCAAAGGAAAATACCACATCTATGTCTATTCAGAAGACATAACCGGGGGCACAGCTTACAAAGTAATCGAGAAAGAGTTTGAAATCACCAAAGACCACCAATCGGTTGTCCTGGATGATATCATTTATATTGAAAAACTTTAGTTAGAATAAAAAAAACATAAAATTTGAGCATCATGAATATGAAACCTGTTTTAATCACCTTATCCTTTACATTGGCTACGCTTTTGCTCCATGGGCAAGATAAAAAAGAAGTCATTGAAAAAGGAATCCAGGTCAAAAGAAACTATGAAACCGACATCGCCAATGGGGAAAAAGAAGCTTCGCTGGAGAAAGAAGAGTATTATAACTTCCGGGGCGATCTGGTTGAGATTAAAGAGTACGACAATTCGGGCAAAGGCATCACATCCTGGTTTAAATACAAATACGACAACCAGGGTGAACTGATCGAAGAGCTGGAACTCAATGCCAAAGGGGAACAAAAAGAACGAGCTGAATACAAATACGAAAATGGGCTGAAAACCGAAAAGCTGATATACGATAGCAAAAACCGTTTATCAAAGAAGAAAACCTTCAAATATGAACTTCGAAAGTGAGATAAAATCGATCGTTGACAGCTTTGCGCCCATTACCCTCAAGGAGATGGACGACGTATGCCTGATGCGCCGGGTCGATATGAAATTTGTATTCAACACATCATTACTGCCAGCTCTGCTTAAAAAGGCTGCCATTAATTATTATGTGCTCGACATCAACCAGGTGAGAGAGCAAGTGTACGAAACGACCTATTACGACACCAACGAATACGCCATGTACAACCTTCACCACAACGGGAAACAGAACCGATACAAAGTAAGGGTACGAAAATACGTGAGTTCCGACATGGGGTTTCTGGAGGTAAAGCGAAAGACAAACAAAGGAGAGACCATAAAAAACAGGATTGTTTGCCCGGCTCCTTACCATGATATTGATTTTGACGGTAGCTCAAAATTTCTGCAAAAGTTCACTCCGTATGACGAGCAAATACTCTGGCCAAAGCTAAGCAACCGGTTTATCCGGATTACGCTGGTGAACAAAGACCGCAGCGAGCGCATAACCATCGATTACAAATTAATTTTCAAAGACTTAAAATACCACGAACAAATAATCCCCTCGAATCTCTGCATCGCTGAGATCAAAAGAAACCGCGATAGTCAGAAATCCTCCTTCCTGAACACATTGAATGAGTTACACATTAAGCCCAGTGGCTTCAGTAAATACTGTGTCGGGTTGGCCATGCTCAATCCCGAAGTAAAGACCAATTTATTTAAACAAAAAATCAGAGCGCTTTACAGGCTTTAAAACCAATTAACACTTCGTAAAAAAAATGGAACTATTTAACATCAAATTAGTCGATTTTCAAGACTTGGGAGAACTATTCTTCCGGTTTATTTTCAACCTGGCGGTTGTATTCGTCATCATCCGTTTTCTGTATTACCCGATGCGGAAAAGAAAAGATTACCTTTTCACGTATGTACTGATATCATCGGTCATTTTCCTTCTTTGTTTTCTTCTCGACAATGTAAAACTGGAAATTGGTTTTGCCCTGGGTTTGTTTGCCATCTTTGGGATCATCAGGTACCGAACCCGCCAGATCCCAATCAAAGAGATGACCTATCTTTTCCTGGTCATTGGCATCTCGGTGATCAATGCCCTTTCGAACAAAAAAATATCGTATGCCGAACTGTTTATCACCAATTTACTTTTGATCCTTGTTCCTTTCTTTCTCGAAAAGGTAATGCTACTGCGACATGAATCAAGCAAGTCGATCAATTATGAAAAAATTGAATTAATCAAACCCGAAAACCGGGAAAAATTAATCGCCGACCTTCAGGAACGCACCGGACTGATCATCAATCGGGTGGAAATTGGGAAAATTGATTTTCTGAAAGATTCAGCCCGAATCAATATCTATTATTACGAGCCCACAAACAAAGAAAACCTGGCCGATGACGAAGAACCTAACATGGGCGACGATGATTAAACGCAACCACTATTTTATCTTATTTTTAATAGTTTGGGCAATTTCAAACAAAGGAGTTGCCCAAACTACCGATTTCAGGTTAAGGGCAGGGATCTCGGTTGAAAAAGAGTTATCAAAAAAAATGGCGGTTGCTGTCGGTTACGAACACCGGTCGTACAACCATTTTACCCTTTTTCAGGAACTTGTCGAACCTTCGGTTTCTTATGAAGTGATCAAGCCGCTCACCATTGGTGCCGAATGGCGCATCATGGCCGACCAAAACCTGAAACGCCGGGTGAGTTATAAACAGCGCGGTGCAATCTCGCTACGCTACAAAAAAGAGATTGGCGATTTTGACCTGAAAATCAAAACAGCCATCCAATACGGCTTCGACGACCTGACCAACACCTCCGGAAACTTCAATAAACTCATCAACCGGAATTCGGTTTCCATCGATTATACGATTTATAAGTCAAAGTTCGCCCCTTTTGCCAGCTACGAGTTTTTTTATTACCTCAACGATCCTCATGGAGGCATCATCAATCAATGCCGGTTGAGAGCCGGAACATCTTATCGCCTTTCGAAAGCAGCCGAAATCTCGGCTTATTATCTCTTCGAAAACGAATTCAACGTAGCCGATCCCGTCGATTCGCACATCGTTGGGTTCTCCTTTGGATATAAGTTCTAAAAGTCATTTCTCCGGATTGTTTCATTAAACGAACCAAAAAAATTTTCGTCAAGTTTTTTCTGCATTTCATTAAAAAGCAGGCAATCCTTCTCAATAACATTCCGCACACAACGCTTACTATCAACCTTTAATACTCTTCCAATAAATCTAAAACAAAGCATGACTATTCATCCATTTATATTCCCGGAAAACAATTTTAACCATATGTTTTCGTTTATTTAACAAATAGCCGATAGGGAAAATGAAATGCAGGTTGTATTATAGGCAAAAAGATCATTGAAAAATAATCATAAAAAATTCCAATTGGAGCAACCGTTTCGATCCGAATTTTGTCTTTAGTATAGCCATGTTAAAATAGAAAAAAGTAAAATGCCATGAAAACACCATTTTTAATCGCTTTGCTCCTGTTAATCACCGGGGCAGCATTCGGACAAGAGATGATTGGTTTCAGCGGGGTTGTTAAAAACTCCCAAACCGGAAATTTACTGGAAGACATCAACGTTTTTATTGAAGCAAAAAACACCGGGACTTTTACCAATCATACCGGTTCGTTCTTTATGTTCCTTCCCGCCGGGATTTACGATGTTACCTTCTCGGGCGATGGGTATAAACCGGAAAAAATCACGTTCGATTTGCGGAAAGAAAAGGAGGCTGAAATTGTGTTAACACCCATTGCCACCAAGAGAAAGGCCGAAGCCTGGTTGAAGAAGAAACACACCAGCACCCCCGATGTGATGACCATTGCCGGAAATATTGAACAATCGGAATTAAAATAAATACCACAAGACAACGTTTAGTTTGTAGAAAAGAGAAAAGGAAACGGCCCTCTCATTCGGCCTCAACAAGAAAAAACCGGGAAACGATTCGCTTACAGCAAAATCTTCCCCGGTTTTTCTTTATATCCTTACTATACTCAACCTAATCAGCAAACTCAGCAAAAGCTTTTTTGATCCGCGCAATGGCATCCATCATCTGCTCTTCCGTAATGATCAGGGGAGGCGTAAACCGGATGATATGCCCGTGGGTGGGTTTGGCGATTACTCCAAATTCTTTCATAGCCAGGCAAACATCCCAGGCCTCTTTCCCATTTTTGGGCCGGATGGTGATGGCATTCAGCAACCCTTTTCCACGCACCTCTTCAATCATTTCCGAAGAAGTTTTCCGCATCTCCTCCCTGAAGACGATCCCCATCTTTTCGGCATTTTCGGCAAGTTTTTCCTCGCTGATCACCTTTAGCGCCTCGACCGAAACAGCGGCAGCAATGGGGTTACCACCATACGTCGAACCATGTTCGCCTGGCTTGATGGTAAGCATAATCGCGTTGTTGGCCAGTACGCACGACACCGGATACATTCCGCCCGAAAGAGCTTTCCCAAGGATCAGGATATCGGGTTTCACCTCTTCGTGATCACAAGCCAGCAATTTCCCGGTACGGGCAATGCCAGTCTGGATCTCATCAGCAATAAAAAGCACATTGTTCTGATCGCAAAGTTCGCGGGCAGCTTTCAGGTAACCCTCATCGGGAACATAAACACCCGCTTCGGCCTGAATGGGTTCTGCCAGAAATGCGGCCACATCGGGATCGGACAGGGCCTGTTCGAGTGCCACCACGTCGTTATACGGAATATTCACAAAACCGGGCGTGTAGGGTCCGTACTCATTGTAGGCATCGGGATCGCTCGACATGGAAATGATGGTAATGGTCCTTCCGTGGAAATTACCGTTACAAACCACAATTTTAGCCTGTTCACGGGCAATTCCCTTTATTTTATAGGCCCATTTCCGGGCAAGCTTCAATGCGGTTTCCACCCCTTCGGCGCCTGAATTCATGGGCAAAACACGGTCGTAACCAAAATACTTCGTCACAAATTCTTCCCACTCTCCCAGCTTATTATTATAAAAAGCACGGGAAGTCAGCGCGAGTTTCTGAGCCTGATCGGTCATCGCCTTTACCAGCCTTGGATGACAGTGTCCCTGATTGACGGCTGAATACGACGAAAGGAAATCGAAATAACGTTTCCCTTCCACATCCCACACAAAAACGCCTTCGCCTCTTTCGAGCACGACCGGCAGCGGATGATAGTTATGTGCACCATAACGATCCTCTTTTTCGATATAATCTTTTGAGTTCATCATTCGATCTTTAAATTGATTTAAATCTGGGTTTCAAGATCGAAAATTTAAAAACGAAAGGATATGACAAAGATCAATCAAAAGAATTTGTCCCAAAATTTAATGATCGCCATCTCGGCCAGCAAAAAGAAGAGGGCCAGAATGACAAATATCTTCCAGCGCTGGATCCCATGGTCCAATTCGTAAACAGCGCCGGCAAGATTTCCGTTTTTCTCGTTCACCAGGTTGAAATACTTTATCCCCGATTGTCCCACCAGCTTCCTGATTTCGTCGGAAGAATAACAGGTGAGATCCGATTCCTTCAGTTCATAATTGATCGCGGCGCCATCAATCACTTCATCATCCAGCGATATCTGATATAATCCGGCTTCGGCGTCAGGATCAATGGTGGTCTGTATCCGATTATCCTCCTGCGAAATAATGGTCGGCTTAAATTCTGCGGAAGAATTTAATTTTCGAACAACCAGGCTCTGTAACTTCTTGTTGGATGGATTCTTCACATCCAGAAACCGGTCTTTCCCCAACACATAATAGAGTTGTTGTGCCGGCGAAGAAAAAAGCGCGATGTTATAAACCGTTGGGACAAAAAGAATGTGATTGACAAATTCATTTCCCTTTTTCGAAAAAGGAAAAGCAAACAAATAAACCTTGCCTTTGCCAAACGTCGTTAACGTAAGGGCCTTTGTTTTATCAGGAAACGACAACAAGGCTGTCTCCACCACATCCTGCGCTTCATTGAACCGGTATCGTTCCTTGATCGATGGCATAACAACTTTTTCGGCGCCCTCTTTAAAAACACCCTGGTAAAGCGGATGATCATAAAAGACTTCCCCCACCGGGATTTTTACCGTATCGACTGCACCCAACGCAGGCGACTGCAGGGAGGCAAGCAGGGAGTTATAGCTTTCGACTCGCTCCGGAATGGCCGGGATAACAGCCAAAACGCCTCCATTCCCGACATACTTCTTCAATTCGCCAATCAAACCCGAAGAGATATCGGCCAGCTCATACAGGAAAATGGCGGAATAATTACCAAGCTGGCTAATCTGGAGCCGGTCATCACGCGCAACATCGAGGTGGATAAAAGGATCGTTTGCAAAAAGCGCTTCAATATTTTTCGTATCCACATTGATTGATCCGGGTTTAATAAGCAATGCACTGACCTCATGGTTCACATGGTACGAAAAATAGATGGCATTATCGTACACAATCGGATAGTCGGAAATCTCAATCCGGCCAAGTTGCAATCCCTGGCTCAGGTTGGTATATTTTAAGGTAACCGCCTTTTTCTCATGAGCAGCAAGATCAACCGTTGCCAATGCCTTTAACGAGTCGTTGATATAAAGGTTTACCGGAATACCATAATACTCTTCGTTGGAGTTATTCACAACATTTACCTCCATCTGTTCGATCTGGTTGAGATAATGTGCAGGAGCTCCAAACCAGCACGAATCGACAAACAGATTGGGCACCTGATTGACCACAACCGGGATAAAATTGTAGGTAATGACCGAATCGGATTTGATATTTCCCAAATCGCAGGAGACCTTCTGAAAATCGGAAATCAGATAAATCCGTTTATCGGTCTCTTTCAGGAAATGATCCATCAGGTTTTTAAAACGGGTCAAAATGGTGGACATCATCACCTGATTGTGGCTCTCCTCCACCTCGCTAATCAACTGGGTAATCTCCTGTTTATTGAAAAAACGGTAATGTTTTTCGCTCAGGTCATTGGTCAGGATCGAAAATTTGGTATCGGGCTGGCTGGCGTTCACAATGGCGTATGCCTTCTGTTTGGCACTCTCGAGGGCGACCCCTTCGGGTCCCTCGGCAGCCATACTGAACGAGTTGTCGATGTAGATGCAACAGGCCGATTCGGCTTTCAGCTTTTCACTTTGTCCGGTTGGTTTATATGGCTTTGCAAAGGCAATCACCAGCAAAACAATGAGCATAACCCGGCAAAGCAGGATTAAAAGTTGCTTGAGTTTCGACTTCCGCTGCGACTCTTTCTTTACCTTCTTCAAAAAGTTGACATTGGAAAAATAGACCGTTTGGTGCTTCCTCAAGTTCACCAGATGGATAATGATTGGCACGGCAACCAACCCAAGAGCCCATAAAAAAGAAGGATCTATAAACCTCATTCCCCAAAGCTGTTTAAAAATTCTTGTCAAAAATAACAAAATATGACCAGCAAACGAATGTTGAACCCAGGAACTGAATGGTTACGAAAAGAGTTTATTGTTGAATTGATTTTTGAATTACATTTTTTGTTGTAATCAATTAATATACTGGCATCTGTTGCCAGGTTCAAACGTAAAAAGAACATTTGTTGTTGAAAAACATACTGAAACATTCCTAAAGTTAAAATATTTTTGCTTATTTAGCGTTTAGACATATAATCCCGGCAGGGAAGTTTTTATTTACCCTAGTATAAGCGCTTTTTCAACACATTTTATCC
>DAOQAB010000014.1:0-50295 GCA_035353695.1 Prolixibacteraceae bacterium | reverse complement strand
AAAAAATGGAATTGGATGAATGAAATGGGGAAGATTTAAGAAGTTATTAGAAAAAAAAGGAGACATCGTCTGATGTCTCCCAAAAAACTATCCCCCAAACTAAAACGCCAAACATGAAAAAGACTTGATCTGACTGAAATCAATCATGTTTGTAATTGATTTCGTGTACAAATATAAAACCGGATTTTAAATCATGCAAGTTTTTTCTCATGATTTTTATGGCTTTTTTTAAATTTTTTTTGTTATGGCTCATTTTCTGATATTTAAAAAGTCAATTTTTTAAAGAAAAAATTGACTTTTTAAGAAAAAAACAGTATGCGTTATGTGTACGCAATTACAAATATGTATCTGCATTTATATACGTAAGGTTAAACGCATCGGCCACCCCTTTGAATACAACATTCCCATTCAAAACATTTAGACCCTTCTTCAAAGCGGGGTCATTCACACAAGCATTTTTCCAACCCAGATCTGCTATTTTTATGGCATACGGGAGCGTCGCATTGGTCAATGCAATGGTTGATGTACGAGGAACAGCGCCTGGCATATTCGCCACACAATAATGAATAATTCCGTCGATCACAAATACCGGATTATCGTGAGTTGTTGGATGGGTTGTTTCAAAACATCCACCCTGATCCACAGCTACATCAACCATCACGGTTCCGGGTTTCATCAGTTTCAGCATATCATGTGTAATCAATTTTGGAGCTTTAGCACCTGGAATAAGTACAGCGCCAATAACCAAATCATGCGAAGGTAACAGCTCACAAATATTGTAATGGCTACTCATCATGGTTTTTACATTGGCGGGCATTACATCCGCAATATAACGCAGCCGTTTGGTACTTACATCCATGATGGTCACATCGGCACCCAGCCCGGCAGCCATCTTTGCTGCTTCCATTCCTACAATGCCACCACCAAGGATAAGCACTTTCGCAGGTAAAACCCCGGGGACTCCTCCAAGTAAAATACCTCTTCCGCCATAGATTTTTTCAAGATATTTTGCTCCTTCATGAACCGACATCCTCCCGGCAACTTCCGACATAGGGACTAAAAGAGGCAACGACCGATCCTCCAATTCAACAGTCTCATAGGCAATACAGATCGAATCTGATTGAATCATCGCCTTCGTTAATGCTTCCGAAGAGGCAAAATGAAAGTATGTAAAAATAATCTGATCTTTTTTTATCAAACCATATTCAGGTTGAATTGGCTCTTTAACCTTTATAATCATTTCAGAAACGCCATACACTTCCTCAATGGTTTCTAACATCTTTGCGCCAGCAGCCACATAATCCTCATCCTGATATCCACTACCAGTACCAGCTTGTCGCTGGACAAAAACGTCATGATTGTTCTTTACAAATTCAGCAACACCTGCGGGCGTTAAAGCAACTCGGTTTTCGTTGTTCTTAATTTCTTTTGGAATACCTATTATCATAGCAAAAAAAGTTAAAATGAATAACCAAAAATAAGTCCGACATGTTCATAAAAATATGACAAAAACCATAATAATGAGAAGGTTAAAAAAAGATGATTTGACCACCAATTCTTATCAGTTTAACAGATTTTCAAGAGTATTAATTTGAAACACATTATTTGAACGAATTTTTTATTTCAATTTGTTAATTATATCTTTGGGCGGTTTGTTTAAAACAAATTTATTTATGCCTGAAGTATCGAAACGCGGGAATAGAATGCCCGAATCTCCTATCCGAAAATTGGTTCCTTACGCTGATAAAGCGAAAGCTGAGGGGAAAAAAGTTTACCACTTAAATATTGGGCAGCCCGATCTGCCTACACCCAAAGTAGCTCTTGAGTCGATACAAAACATCAACAGAGAAATTTTGGAATACAGCCCCAGTGAAGGTATTCGTTCGTACCGGGAGAAGCTCGTTCATTATTACGCCAAGTATAAGATTGACTTAACAGCCGACGATATTATCATTACATCCGGCGGATCTGAAGCGGTGACCTATGCTTTTCTTGCC
Source organism: Prolixibacteraceae bacterium (assembly GCA_035353695.1). Taxonomy (GTDB): domain Bacteria; phylum Bacteroidota; class Bacteroidia; order Bacteroidales; family Prolixibacteraceae; genus CAYMTR01. The sequence continues at coordinate 48,298 of DAOQAB010000014.1, read as the reverse complement.
TGTTTGGATCCTGGCGATGAGATCATTGTTCCGGAACCTTCGTATGCAAACTATACGGCATTCGCCATTGTTGCAGGAGCCATTGTAAAAACAATCCCTTCAAAAATTGAAGAAGGTTTTGCACTTCCTCCGGTTGAAGAGTTTGAAAAATTAATTACCCCAAAAACAAAAGGCATATTAATTTGTAATCCGAACAATCCCACCGGGTATCTTTATACCCAAAGTGAAATGTTCAAAATACGCGATTTGGTTAAGAAGTATGACCTTTACCTCTTTTCAGACGAAGTCTATCGTGAATTTTGTTACACCGGGGCACCCTATATTTCTGCATTCCATCTGGAAGGAATTGAAAACAATGTCGTATTGATCGACTCTGTTTCAAAGCGATATAGCGAATGCGGTATTCGAATTGGCGCTCTCATTACCAAAAACAAAGCCTTACGTCATAATGTAATCAAATTTTGTCAGGCCAGGCTTAGCCCCCCTCTTATTGGCCAAATCATTGCAGAAGCTTCGCTGGACACCCCCGATGAATATATGCTTGAAATATACAATGAATATGTCGAGCGCCGGAAGTTCCTGATCGACGGGCTGAACCGCATCAATGGCGTTTATTCGCCCATCCCAATGGGTGCTTTTTACACGGTAGCCAAATTACCCGTTGACGATACGGACCGATTCTGTGAATGGTTGTTAAGCGATTTTTCATACGAAAACCAAACCATTTTTATGGCACCAGCTTCAGGCTTTTACACAACTCCTGGCTTAGGCAAAAATGAAGTCAGACTTGCTTACGTTCTCAATAAAGAAGATTTGGGTAAGGCTTTAAAAATTTTGGAAGAAGCATTAAAGGTTTATCCTGGAAGAACTATTTAATGTTTTGCAAATTGATCGAAACGTTTATGTTTTCATCAACGATTTGTGTTTTCAATGCCTATTAACAAAAAGCGATATCGTTTGCATTTAGAAATTTTTATAGATATTCGAATTCATTATACCAAGAAAATTCTCGATGAAAGAAGAAATAATTGACAGCAAACATACCCGGTTTTAAAGAAAATGACTATTTTAACCCAATTTTAAATCGATGGGGTATATGTGCAAGAGGATTATTTATTCATTTTTGATTTTGACGTTTTTATTTGCTTTTACGAACCAGAACCAAGTAAGAGCTGATATTAAAAACGGCTACTTGTTTAAAAACAATAAACCGACAAACAGCCTTTTATCACCTGATCATCAACAAAACTGGTCGCGTTTTACTCATCCCAACTGCCAAAATTCATTTACTACAACAGTCATTTCAGCGATTTATGAGAAGATCCCATGTGTGGTGCCATTCCGGTTTGTTCTGGGATTAATAACCATTAATGAGGAAACCGATGAAATCCGATTAAGCAAAACAGGGATGTTTTGGGTTGGGATAATTGTTATTATCATCTTTATTGCATCAACTTACTTTTTCAAAGGGAAAAGACAAAAATATCTTGAGCACGAAAAATATTTGATGCAATCATTGATCGACAATATGCCTGATACAATTTATTTTAAAGACCTTGACAGTAAATTCACCAGAGTTAATAAATCACAAGCAAAATTGTTGGGTGTTAAGCGGCCTGAAGATGTTATCGGAAAATCTGATTTCGATTTTTTCAAACATGCACAGGAGGCGTATGAAAATGAGCAGGAAATTATCCGTACCCGCGTGCCAATAATCAATAAAATCAATAAAATCGAGACAAATGGGGAAATACGATATTTGTCCGACACCAAAATTCCATTATTGGATCCTCATGGCAAGTGCATTGGAACGGTGGGTATAACACGCGATATTACCAGCTTTAAAACAGCTGAAGATATCATGCTCGAGACACAGGCCAAATTCAAGGCACTTTTCGAAAATGCCCCATTGGCAATATTCCGGCTCGACAAAGAGATGAAGGTGGTTGAATATAACTATCGTTTCAGAAAAATGTTCGGATATTCATCGACCGACGACCTCTCTCAAATAACATCACACGATTTGCTGGTTGACCCTGATTTAGGTGGCCTTATCCTTGACACTATTCTTGAAACGAAGGAGGTGAACACCGAAATCATGATGAAAAAGAAGAATGGTGAACAGTTCATTGCCAACCTTACCCTATCTCTATTAGAAGAAGGGTTTAAAGAAATGTCGATCGAAGGTATTGTTGAGGATATTACACAGGTTGCCAAAGCAAGGGATGAGATCATCAAAGCAAAAGACAAAGCTGTTGAAGCTGATAAATTGAAATCCCTTTTCCTCGCAAACATGAGCCATGAGATCAGGACACCGATGAATGCAATCATTGGCTTTACCAATATGCTACGGGAAGAAAACATTACACCACAGGAACGCAATACCTTTATCGATGTCATTCAGAGTAATGGGAATTCGCTCATGGCGTTGATCGACTCAATTGTTGACTTCTCGAAACTGGAATCAGATCAAATGAGTATCAGCCTGAGTGAGTTTAATTTCAACTCCCTTTTCGACACAATATGTTCCCATACAGAAAAAGCACTCATCTCGGAAGAAAAACCTCATATCAAACTGATCCGAACAAAAGGGACAACAGAAAATATACGGATTGTTTCAGACCGGCACCGGCTGCACCAGGTACTAAACCACCTGACCTCAAATGCCGTGAAGTTCACCGATAATGGTGAAATTGAAATCGGCTACCAAGTCGAAGACGGATCTCTGGTTGTTTTTGTCCGAGATACCGGAATTGGTATCCCAAAAGACAAGCTAGAGGCGATTTTTGACCGATTTACCAAAATAAACAACGACAAAAACAGGCTTTTCAGAGGAACAGGTATTGGTTTAACCATTTCAAAAGGTCTGATGGAGTTGATGGGTGGGTCAATTGGAGTTGAGTCTGAACTACACAAAGGTTCAACCTTTTGGATAAAACTGAACTTATCTGATCGTAATAATAACGTATAAAAGTTATTATTCTTGACAATAATAAAATGAATCATTACTTTTATCAGTAATTTAAAATAAGGACAAATGAAAGACGATTCCAAGCCATTAATCCTGATAGTAGAAGATGTCGAGTCGAACTATCTTTATCTAAATGCGGTCCTTACAAAACTGGATGCGCACATTGAATGGGTTAAAAACGGGTTAGAAGCAGTAAATTTCGCGAAAGGACATCCTGAAACCGATTTAATATTGATGGACCTGCAAATGCCCGAAATGAATGGTTACGATGCTTCGAGGGAGATAAAAAAAATATATCCCGAGATGATTATTATTGCACAAACAGCTTTTGCGATGTCCGACGACCGATCGAAAGCTCTGGAAGCTGGTTGCGACGATTACCTTGCGAAACCAATCCGCTCGAAAGACCTGCTCGACACCGTAAATAAATATTTGAACAAGTAACGTTAAGTTCACCGATAAATTGAAAGTCCGAAGCAGCTTGTTTCGGACTTTTTTTTAGCTTTGGTCCGGGGAATGAGGATCGTATAATGTTTCCCATTAAACGTATGAATAAACGAATAAGAATTCTGTACCCAGTACTGCTGGCTTTGGTGTTGTCGATTGGAATCATTCTTGGCTCCAGAATCCAAAAAAATATCAACAGGACCAATATGCAATCGATGAGCTTATATCAACCTGATAAATTATCGGTTATAACCAAACTCATTGAAAAAGATTACGTCGACACCATAAATAAAAATGAGTTGATAGAAAAAGCGATTCCAACGGTCCTGGAAGAACTTGACCCTCATTCCTCCTATATCCCTGCCAGTGAAATGAAAGATGTTGCCGAAGAAATGAGGGGTAACTTCTCAGGAATCGGCGTTCAGTTTGTCATGCAAAGTGACACCGTTGCCGTTGTCGACGTGATATCCGGAGGACCTTCTCAAAAACTTGGGATCTTGGCCGGAGACCGGATCATCAAAGTAAATCAAAAAGTTGTATCTGGTATAGGCCTCAAAAGCGACAGCATCGTATCTCTTTTAAAAGGGAAAAAAGGAACCACCGTTAATGTAAGCATCGAGCGCCGTGGGTTCAACAATCTGATCGATTTTGAAATCACCCGCGACGAAATTCCCTTATTCAGTATAGATGTCTCATACCTGATAAAAGAGAACATCGGCTTCATTAAAGTAGATCGATTTGCAGAAACAACCTATAAAGAATTCAGGTCTGCTTTGGATGAACTTGCCGCAAACGGAGCCCAAAAGCTAATCGTTGATTTGAGGGGAAACTCCGGAGGCTATCTGCAAGCGGTCTTCGAAATGGTCGATGAATTTCTCCCCGAAGGAAAAATGATCGTTTACACCGAAGGGAAAGCCCGGCCCCGCTACGAATACATTGCCACAAAAAATGGGATTTGGAACGAAGGCGACCTGGTGGTTTTAATCGACGAATACTCTGCTTCGGCCAGTGAAATTTTTGCCGGGGCTATCCAGGACAACGACCGAGGATTAATTGTTGGCAGGCGTTCATTCGGCAAAGGACTGGTGCAGGAACAAATTCCATTCATCGACGGGTCTGCTTTGCGTCTCACTGTTGCCCGTTTTTATACACCAAGTGGCCGTAGCATCCAAAAATCATACAAAGATGGGAATGAAGCCTATCGGATGGATCTTTACAATCGAATCAAACACGATGAATTGACCAGAAAAGATAGTATCCATTTTAAAAACAACCTGAAATACGCCACGGTAGGAGGAAGAACCGTTTATGGTGGTGGTGGTATAATGCCCGACATCTTTGTTCCTGCGGATACCAGTGGCATAAATTCATTTTACACGGAGGTTGTTTCCAAGAATCTGATCTATCCTTTTGCGTTCAAATATGCCGACCAAAACCGGCAAAACCTGAAAGTACTTCAAAACTATAAAGAAATTGAAAAGTACCTGAAGGATAAGAACGTCATAAGCCTGTTGATTAACCAGATAAAATTGTCGGGGATTCATTACACAACCAACGAGATGAATGAGTCGAAAACTCTTATTGAAATGCAACTGTACGCATTGATTGCCCGAAACATTATGGGGGACAAAGGCTTCTATCCAATCCTTTTTGAAATGGATCATACGGTTCAAAAAGCGGTTGAAATCCTTAACAAAAACTGGACAAGCAAGGAAATTGTCCAGTACAACCCCGGAGTATAATTAAGTCAGTGATTTATAGGTTTTGTCGATATTGAAGGCAAAATCCCCAATTTTTTCACACTGAGAAAAGATATCGGTATAGATAATGCCCGCATCATAATCATAAACGCTTTTCTCCAGGTTTTCGAGGTGTTCATTCTTCAATATATCCCTGAAGTTATTGATCTCTGTTTCGGTCTCCTGAGCCATACTCAACGGGAGATTTTCTTCATGGGTCAACATCGTAACCATCGTATCAATGGCTTCCTGCACCATGTTAAACATCAATTGCAAGTTATTGTTCACTGGCTCAGGCAAGTCGATTCGATGAGCCTTCTTCCTTTCAACAATATTCAGCATATTGATACAGGTATTGGCAATACTTTCTAAGTCGGCAATAATCTCATACAATGCCCGAAGCATTTTAGAACTGTTTTCACTTAACCGACCCTCTCCCACTTTGGTAAGATAGTTCGCAATTTCTTTTTCAATTCGGTCGGCAAAAACTTCTTTCGAAAGAATACTCTCTTTCAAACTATTATATTCTTTTTCATTTTTCTCAAAAAGAATTTTTTCGATATTCATGTACATCTTTCGCACATTCTCAGCAAAAACAATCGTTTCACGCTTTGCCTGAAACAATGAAGCATCGGGTGTCGATAGCAATCCAATTTTGATATGGGTCAGTTTAAACTCATCGCTTCCTGCCCCTATTGGAATTCGTTTGGTCACCAGCTGGGAAATCTTCTTTACAAACTGAACCAGCACCAGCGTGTTCAATACATTAAATAAAGTATGGAACAAGGCAAGTGAAATTGGAATTGCCTTCAAATCCTGAAGCGGGTCTCCAATGCCTATGCCACACGATATAAAAACAACTCCCTTAATCAAATAAGGAAAAATGGCCAAAGCCCAAACAGCCCCAAAAAGGTTGAAAAAAGTACGGGCAAGAGCAACCCTTTTTGCCGTTACGTTGGCCACCTTCGCTACATCGACTGCAGCAACCGTTGTACCAACATTGATACCAAGCACCATCGAAACGGCAAGATCAAAAGAGATCCATCCCTGGAAACAAAGTACCAGGATTAATGCAAAAGTTGCATTTGAGGATCGGACAAGGATTGTACAAACAATACCAAAAGCAAAAAAGGTTATATAAGATAAATATGGCAGCGATTTAATGTAAGATACCGCATCAAGAAACCATGAATCGGTTACCGTAGGAATTGCACCTTTCAAAAATTCGAGGGAAATAAACAACAACGAGAAACCGAGTATCATTTCGCCCCAGTTCTTAACCTTACGGCTATTGGAAAAAATCAAAGGGATGCCCACACCGATCAGTGGCAACATAAAAGCTGCAAAATTCAACTTAAATCCAAACGCCGAAATTAACCATGCAGTCAGGGTCGTACCAATGTTGGCCCCCATAATGACACAAATGGCTTCGGTAAACCTCAACATTCCGGCATTAACAAAACTCACCACCATAACCGTGGTTGCAGAAGACGATTGGACCAAAGCAGTAACAAGAATCCCGATCAGAATCCCCTTAAACCGGTTTGTTGAGATAGACGAAAGAATCAGTTGCATCCATTGCCCCATCATTTTCTGCAACGATTCACTCATTAACTTCAAACCATAGAGGAATAAAGCGGTTGAGCCAGCTATTGTCAATAATAGAAGAATTTCTGACATAAATTTCTTTCGCTAAACCAACAAAATTAATATTCATAACAAAAAATGAGCACTTTGGATTAAACTTTTCTGAAGCTTTTGCATAAATCATCGATTAATACTACTTTCGAGGTAATCACGTATCTTAAATTTCATTGTTCACAAAAAGAAGCTAATGAGCACGTTTGAATCCCTTTACAACCTTTTTTCACAACAACTTATCGAAGAAATTTCCCAAATAAAAAGAAGGGTTCCCGAAAAGCTTTACGATCCGATCATCTACTCTTTGAATATGGGGGGGAAAAGAATCAGACCGGTAATGCTATTGATGTCGTATGAAATGTTTAAAACCGATATTGAGAAAGCACTGCCCGCTGCGGTAGCCATTGAACTCTTTCACAATTTTACGTTGCTTCACGACGACATCATGGATGAAGCAGGCCTTCGCAGGAATCTTGAAACGGTTCATGTCAGGTATTCCAATAATGCAGCCATCTTATCGGGCGATGCCATGTCGATCCTTTCGTATGAATACATTATTAGATACAACCACCTGAACGACGTTGTCAATCTGTTTACACAAACAGCTTTGAAAATATGTGAGGGACAGCAATTCGACATGGATTTCGAATCAAGAATGGATGTTTCGGTCGATGAATATCTGAACATGATTGGTCTCAAAACAGCGGTTCTTCTTGCTGCAAGTTTGAAACTGGGAGCAAATATTGCCGAAGCTCCTGAAAAAGAAGCTCAGCTCCTTTATGAAATTGGATACAATTTAGGTTTGGCATTTCAGTTGCAGGACGATCTGCTTGACACGTTCGGTGATCAGAAAACTTTCGGGAAAAATATTGGAGGTGACATTGTTTCAAACAAAAAAACGTTTCTGCTGATCAATGCACTGGAATTAGCAACCGAAGCCCAGCTGGCTGAACTCAAAAAATGGTTGAATTCAAAAGATTTTGACCGGCAGGAAAAAATCGACGCTGTTAAAAAATTATTTGTCGACCTGAATATCTATGAAATCACCAAATCAAAGATTGATTTCTATTTTCTTACGGCAAAAAAATGCTGGGAACAACTCAATCTGGAAGAACACCGGAAAGAAGGATTGCTAGACTTTGCAGTTAAATTAATGGACCGCCAAAATTAAATCATTCTGATCCCATCCAAAATAATAGATGCTTCTTTCAAATTTTTGTAATTTTAATTACTACTTTTAAAGCTCTAATTCTTATGTTATGTCAATTGTAGGCAAAGTATTACAGGTTATCGGACCAGTCGTAGACGTAGTATTCGACGATGAAAAATCGTTACCCAACATTTACGATTCACTCGAAATTAAGCGGGAGAATTCCACTCCATTGGTATTAGAGTGCCAACAACATATTGGTGAGAAAACAATTAGAACCATTGCGATGGATTCGACCGATGGGTTACGGAGAGGTGTAGAAGTAATTTCTACCGGTTCACCAATCATCATGCCTAATGGAGAAAACGTTTTGGGAAGGTTGCTGAATGTTACCGGAATACCAGTTGATGGTCTTAGCCCAATCGACAAGAAAAACGGGGTCAGCATTCATCGCGAACCACCAGAATTTAAAGAACTTACAAATGAAACTCAAATACTTTTCACCGGTATTAAGGTAATCGACCTGATCGAACCGTATGCCAAAGGTGGAAAAATTGGACTCTTTGGTGGTGCCGGTGTAGGAAAGACGGTTATCATCCAGGAATTAATCAATAACATTGCCATGGCTCATTCCGGACTTTCTGTTTTTGCCGGAGTTGGTGAACGTACCCGTGAAGGGAACGACCTTTTACGCGAAATGATCGAAGCCGGAATTGTTGATTATGGCGAGGAATTCCGCAAGGATCTGGAAAAAGGCGGTTGGGATCTTTCAAAAGTTGATCCTGAAAGGCTAAAATATTCAAAACTTGCCATGGTTTTCGGACAGATGAATGAACCACCGGGTGCTCGTGCACGGGTCGCCTTGTCAGGATTGGCTGTTGCAGAGAGCCTTCGTGACGGCGATGGCAAAGGCAGTGGACGTGATATTCTTTTCTTCGTCGACAATGTTTTCCGTTTTACACAGGCAGGATCTGAAGTATCGGCTCTTCTTGGACGTATGCCTTCGGCTGTAGGCTATCAACCTACGTTGTCATCCGAAATGGGTGCTTTGCAGGAAAGAATCACCTCAACCAAACACGGATCCATCACTTCGGTACAGGCGGTATATGTACCTGCCGACGACTTAACAGACCCGGCACCTGCAACGACTTTTGCACACCTTGATGCAACAACCGTATTAAGCCGAAAGATTACGGAATTAGGGATTTACCCGGCTGTTGACCCGCTCGATTCAAGTTCCAGAATTCTTACACCTGAAATTGTGGGAGAAGAACATTATGCTTGTGCACAACGGGTTAAACAACTACTGCAGCGCTATAACGAGTTACAGGATATCATCGCTATTTTAGGAATGGACGAACTTTCTGAATCGGATAAGCTGATTGTTCACCGTGCCCGCAGGGTACAACGATTCCTGTCGCAACCTATGTTTGTAGCCGAACAATTTACCGGAGTGCCAGGTCAGTTTGTTTCCATTGAAGATACGATCAAAGGTTTCAACATGATTATGGACGGTGAGACCGATCAATATCCTGAAGCCTCCTTTATGCTTGTCGGTACAATTGAACAAGCCATCGAAAAAGGGAAAAAGTTATTATCCAAAGTAAACTAATTTCATGCCATGCGACTTGAAATAATTACACCGGTTAAGGTACTTTATAACGATGAAGTTACTCTGGTGCGGGTTCCTGGAGAAAAAGGGTCTTTCGAAATCTTAAAGGGCCATGCATCCATCATTTCTTCCCTTTCAAAAGGTGAAGTGAAAGTAATTGATGCGAACAAGAATAGCCTGTTTTTTGAAATCGAAGGGGGCGTTGTTGAATGCAAATCGGATCAAATTATTGTCCTTGCCAACAACGGAAATCCGAAGGAAGGCATTGATTAATAATCACCAAGAGCCATTTTCATCTTTTCCAGTCCTTCTTTTAATACGCTTAGTGGGCATCCCATGTTGAGACGTATAAAATTACGTCCGCCTGTTCCAAACAGTCCACCGGGGCTTAGTCCAACACCGGCTTCGACCAGTTTTTTGAAAGCATCTTCTGGTGTTATACTCAATTCTGAAAGATCAATCCAAACAAGAAAAGTTGAATCGGGCTTCATGGGCTTTACCCTGGGCAAATTCTCTTTTAAAAACTCTTCGATAAAACGATTATTTCTTTCAAGATAACCAATTAGCTGAGACAGCCACTCTGCCCCATCGGTATAGGCAGCTTCCGTAGCCACATGTCCAAAGAAATTTCCCGACGAGAGATGAGTTGCTTTCAGAAAATGAAGGTACTTTGAGCGAAGCTTCTTATCCGGAATTATGGCATACGCCGACGATAATCCCGCCATGTTGAACGTTTTACTGGCCGAAGAGACCGTTACCGACATTTTTGAGGCAGTTTCAGAAACCGTGGCAAACGGGATATGTTTGTTACCGTGCAACACAATATCAGAATGGATTTCATCGGAAACCACAAGAATCCCATTTTCGGAGCAAATCTTTGACAACTCTTCCAACTCCTCCCGCTGCCAAACCCTTCCGCCCGGATTATGAGGATTGCAGAGAATAAGCATCTTGGTATCCTTATCGATCTTCTTTTTCAGGTCGTCAAAATCGAAATAATACCGGCCATTCTCCAACTTCAGGGGATTTTCAGTCAGTATTCTTCCATTCCCTTCAACCACATGAAAAAACGGAAAATAAACCGGAGGCTGCACAATAATCTTATCCCCCGGTTCAGTCAACGACAACACTGCCGAAGCCAACCCAACCACCACATTGGGACTAAACGATATCCAACTTTTATCGACTTTCCACTGATGCCGAACATTCATCCAGTTTGAAATAGAAAGAAAATACGAATCGGGAATAATTGGATAACCATAAACTTCGTGTTTTGCCCTCTTCACAACCGCATCAACAACAAAATCAGGCGTTCTGAAATCGGTATCGGCTACCCATAACGGAATAACATCGGCTTTACCAAAAATCTGTTCCCTTTCATCGTATTTTTCGCAATTCGTATTCCTGCGATCGATAATCTCGTCAAAATTGTATATCATATCGTTACCTTTCAAATTTTAAAACCGTTACAAAGTTACATCCTCCCTGGCAAGATAATTTTGCCCCAGTTCATCTTTCTTAACAACCAGCACAAAGTTAAACTTATCGCGGTCAAGACAAAGATCAAAATCGGAAGCCGGAGAATGATCGTGATTCTTTGGATCGAGCAACCTGGCTCCATCGCCGGTTCGCAATATGCTTTTCATTATATCAAAGTCGGTTTCGAGACCCAAAAGCTCATTTTCAATATAATCGGCACAAAAATCATCTTCCTGCGAAGGTCGGATCCCTTCATAGCCCATGCCGACCAGAGAAACAAGCGGAGGATTTGTTTGCTGTAAATAAGCCACAATGGCTTTGGCATTCACGAAGCTTCCGGTCAAAATTTCCGAAGCATGCACGGCATTGCAGATTCCCTGTGTTCCGGAACTGGTCGTGTGGATAACCGTTTTTCCTGTAAAATTCTGATGCAGAATATGGGTTGGAGAGTTTCCAAAATCGAAACCTTCACACATTTTCTCCTTTCTCTCCCCGATCAATACATATTCGGGATTTTGTTCCTTCAACCGGCGAGCTTCTTCAACAGAACCAACCGGATAAATCCGCTCTGCCCCATTAGCAACCAAGTAACAGGAAACAGAAAAAGCCCTGAAAACATCGATAATTACTACCGTTCCCCTAGCCTCTCTCGAACCTTCAACCAACTTCCATTTTTCGATCTTCATGCGATACCTTAATTGTATAACAAAAATTGAAAGATAGCGAATAGAAGCAAAATAAATCCTGATTTTTTACGGGAGGTGTGTTCATAATTAATTAATAATTTTTCTTTTTTTTTGAATACACCGAACTCGCAATCGAGTAATTTCAAGAAAAAAAATGCCGTATCGTCGTTTACCAAATACAGATGCAGCGCGGGTTAGAGCCATGGAGAAGGCATTCCGAAAATGCCTGTCAATAGGCCTGTCGAATTGTGCTTTCTCGGAGGAAACCTATCTTTCGCTTGAAATCATTTTACCTCAATTTCAACATGCTATCATAAATCTGGAAGCTGCCCGAAAAAATCAGGCATCAAAGAATAAGGAGTACGTCGAATACCTGAGAAAGGCCAAAATATACATCTCTCATTTCATTCAGGTGTTGAATTTTGCGATTGTCCGGGGAGAATTAAAGAAAGAAATATTGGATCTTTATGGACTTGCTGCCTACGCCAAAGGGTTACCACCGCTGGTTACCGAGAAAAATCTGATCGACTGGGGAAAGAAAATTATCGAGGGAGAACAAAAACGCATCCAAAAAGGAGGGAATCCCATTTACAACCCATCGATTGCCCTGGTCAAAGTAAACTATGAGAAGTTTGTTGATGCCTATCATTTCCAGAGAAACCTGGTCTCAACATCCAAAAGAGCATCGAAACTAGTGAATGACCTTCGCCCTGAAGCCGACAAGGTTATCCTTAAGATATGGAACGAAGTAGAACAAACCTTCTTCCAACCCGACGACGAAGCTCAAAAAAGAGAAAATGCTGCAGAATATGGTATTTCGTATGTTTTCAGAAGAAAAGAAAAACTCAAGGCGCTAAATCCGACGAAACCAACAGTTGTTAAGAAAGAAGAAATTATCGTCACTCCAGAAGAAGATAAACCTGAAATTCTTGAACTTAAGCCAATCGACAAAAAAGAATTGCCAGCACCAAAAACGGCTGAAAAAGTAAAAAAAGAAGCGAAGCCTTCTGTTCCAAAGGAAAAGAAGCAAGAAAAAATGGTTCAATCAGTTCCGGTCCAATCGAGCCTCAACTTCTGATTCTTTTTTCTTTTCGTAATGATAAAAAGTCCAGAACAACCATGCGGCCAGCAGCACACTAACTAAGGCTGATACTAAGTAATTCGAAGTGGTCCCAATTTTGTCGGGATCGACTTTCAACACTCCTTCATCATGAAAATAATACGCCAGTACCGCAAATGTGTTATTAACGAAATGAGCTAAAACTGGCAACCACAAATTGCCACTCCAAACCAGAAGATAACCAAAAATTCCACCCAAAACAGCGCGTGGAATAAATCCATAAAACTGGAGATGAAGCGCACTAAACAAAATCGCAGAGATCCATATCCCCCAATGAACATTTTTGGTCCAGTCAGTTAGTACCCGCTGAATAACACCACGGAAAAGAAGTTCCTCCCCAATGGCAGGGATAATGCCAATCATTAAAACATTAAACAACAAGCCCCAAACGGTTCCAGTTTTCAAAAAGAGCTGGGTCAACTGATCGGCAGCATCCTCGCTTTGCCTCATCCACTGTTCAATGGCTGAGAATGCCGATGGCAATGACAATTTCGAATTAATGTCTCCAATAAAATTGATAAAGGGGCTGGAAATAAATACAATAAAAATGGCCAGCACAATGGATAACGGATAAGGCTTTTTGTCCAACTTCAAATAACCAGAGATATTACCACCAAATAAGATTGCCAGGAACAACGCAGGAATAATAAAAACCCCCACGGACTGAACAACTTGAATAAATTTGAGGAAAGAAACATTCTCTTCGCTGATACTTACCGAAGAACTTACCATTTGCATAAAGTTGTCCACCCCAAAAAAAGGAATCGCAACCACTGCAGCAACAATCGTTGTCACAAGCAAACTAAGCAACGTTACCATGGCAACTGTAGCAATCTTTAAAGCCGGACGCATCTGATTAAACATATTATCAGCGAAAAAAATATTTCTATCAATCTTTTACCGTTGGGATTCATCCCAACGGTTTTCTACAAAAATAGAAATCTAATTCGAGTTGGTATTGGTAAACTCTTTTTAAAATGACTTATTCGCCATAAAAGAAGAGCTAAGTGAACAAAAATTTTACAACAATTTCGTGCTTTTTAAATTTTTCCTATTTTTGCGCCAATAGAGTAAATCATAATAGACAATTCCTTATGGACGAAGAGGTAAAAATGATTGTAGATCTTACCCGGGAAAGCATGCATGCTGCGATTGAGCACCTGGAAAAGGAGTTAGTACATATCAGAGCAGGAAAAGCGACTCCCCGGATGTTGGATAGTGTCTATGTTGATTATTACGGATCGATGACTCCATTGAGCCAGGTTGCCAACATCTCAACACCTGATGCAAAGACAATTGCGATTCAACCTTGGGAAAAGAAAATGATTGGTGTGATAGAAAAAGCAATATTAGTTGCAAATTTAGGCTTCAACCCTGATAATAATGGAGAAATAATACGTATTTTTATACCGCCTTTAACTGAAGAAAGGCGAAAAGCTCTTGGAAAAGATGTAAATCGGGAAAGTGAAGCCGCAAAAGTGAGCATCCGAAGCGCACGGAAAGATGCCAATGATCAGCTGAAAAAATTGCTGAAAGATGGTCTTTCCGAAGATGCAGAGAAGGAAGCGGTGGAGCTGATTCAGAAAATGACCGATGATTTTGGCAAGAAAGTAGACCTTGCGACTGAAAAGAAGCATGTAGAAATTATGACAATTTAATTTATCTTACGATAAAGTTTGTGTTTTCATGGCTATTTAAAAAGAGCAACCCTTTTGGTTGCTCTTATTTTTTTCGGACGATTACATAATTAATCAATTGGGCCAACGATTCACTGGCCTCATTCCGGGGAAACTCATCCAGCTTTTTAAGCGCTTCGCCACAAAAATAATTCATCTTTTGGGTTGCATATTCAAGCCCCCCTTTCTGACGCACCAACTCAATTAACTCGGCGACTTTCTCTTTCCGGTTATTCTGGTGTTTTACAATATGGATAATCCGTTGCTTTTCAGCCCACGAAGAATTATTTAAAACATAAAGTAACGGGAGGGTTATCTTCTTTTCCTTGATGTCGTTCCCAATCGGTTTGCCAATGGCCCCTTTTTCCTGATAATCGAAAATGTCGTCTTTAATCTGGAAAGCCAAACCGGCCAACATCCCAACCTCCCTCATTTTTTCAATCACCGCCTGATCTTTGTTCACCGAATGAACACCCACGGCCATACTAACACCAATAAGAGTAGCGGTTTTTTTTCGAATAACCTCAAAATAGGTTTCTTCATCAATATCAAGCTTTCGGCTCTTCTTAAACTGGAGCAACTCACCCTCCACCATATCCTTGGTTGCGGTTGAGATAATGTCAAGCACCTCATACTCTTTATCCTGAGTTGCAATAAGCAAGCCTTTTGCCAACAAATAGTCGCCAATGAGAACTGCAATTTTATTCTTCCAAAGGGCATTAATCGAAAATTTCCCCCTGCGCTCGTACGATTCATCAACCACATCGTCGTGAATAAGAGAAGCCGAATGGATCATTTCGATAGAAGTTGCGGCCAGATAAGTACTCCGGTTTATCTCTCCGTGCATCTTTGCCGATAAAAACACAAACAAAGGCCTGATCTGCTTCCCTTTCGACCTAACCACATAATTTACAATAATGTTTAACAGACGAACATCGGAACTGGCCACTTCATTAAAGAAATGCTCAAATTTCTCCAACTCGTCCGAAACCGGTAATTTTATTTGATCTAAAGTCGACATCAAGTATAATTGAACTGGTCAAAAGTAAAAAATAATCTTTCCTTATGGGTTATAAAACCCGCAATTTTCTGATCGAATCTTTTCTCAAAAAAAAACGATTATAAAATATTGTTAATGAGCTAATCTTTCGCGATATTTAAAGCACGTAAAAAAAACCTATTTAAAATGACAGAACCTGATTTTTCCCAAGAATTGCTTGAAAGAGCATCTGAACAATTAAAAGCGATGGCGCATCCTGCCCGCATTTCGATCCTGCTAATTCTGAAAAATGGAGAAAAATTAACGGTCACACAGATTCATGAGAGCTTGGGCATCGAACAGTCGACAACCTCACACCACCTTGGCATCCTCAAAGATAAAGGAGTTTTATGCTCAAAACGGGAAGGAAAAAACACGTTCTATTACATTAAAAATAACCTCATTGCTCAAATGGTCGATAGTATGAGAAATTGTACCTGCGAAGAATAATTAAAAAACATTCCTGAAAAGGTTAACATTTTACTATCTTCATTGTTATTTTAAAAATCATTTTCACTAAATGTTAACCACCTCAGATGGCAAAAATTAGAGTTACCAAATACTACGATTTCGAAATGGCTCATGCCCTTTGGAATTACGACGGGTTATGCAAAAACATCCACGGCCACTCCTATAAGTTGTATGTGACCGTTCTGGGCGAGCCCATTCAGAACCCCAACGATAAAAAGAACGGAATGGTTATTGACTTTGGGGATTTGAAAAAAATTGTAAAGACCGAAATTGTCGATCGCTTCGACCACTCATTGGTCATCAACAAAAATGCTCCGCACGAAAAGCTTCTGGAATTGAATGAGATGTACGAACGTCACCACGTAGTTGATTTTCAACCTACTTGTGAAAATCTGGTCGCCCACTTTGTACAAATTATTCAACCTTTGCTCCCCGATGGGGTATCATTAAAAAACGTAAAACTATACGAAACGGCAAGTTCATTCGCCGAATGGGATGCAGCCGATAATTAACCATTTATGACCACTGAAGTTACTTCACCCAAAAAGCTCTTCCTGCTGGATGCTTATGCTCTGATTTATCGTTCCTACTTTGCATTTATCCGGAACCCGAGATTCAATTCCAAAGGATTGAACACATCGGCTATTTATGGGTTTGTCACCACCCTTGAACAGGTTTTGTCGTCGGAATCGCCCACGCATATTGCCGTAGCATTCGATGTTCACGGCGACACCTTCCGGCACGAAATGTACCCCGAATACAAGGCGAACCGGGAAAAAATGCCCGAAGATATCAGGGCTGCCATTCCATACATCCGAAAAATCATTGAGGCATACAATATTCCGATCATCGAGAAACTGGGTTTTGAAGCCGACGACGTCATTGGCACCCTGGCCAAAAAAGCTTCCGCTGAAGGTTTTATTACCTACATGATGACTCCCGACAAAGATTACGCCCAACTGGTTTCTGAAAATATATGGATATACAAACCCGCCAAAAATGGGGCTAAACCCGAAGTTTGGGGCATTGAAGAAGTAAAGCAAAATTTTGAGATCACCAACCCGCTACAAGTCATTGATGTACTTGGATTAATGGGCGACACGGCCGACAATGTACCCGGATGCCCGGGCATAGGGCCAAAATCGGCCATGAAACTGATTGCCGATTTTGGAAGCGTTGAAGGGGTTTACGAAAATATCGATCAACTTAAAGGGAAACAAAAAGAGAACCTGGAAATATTTAAAGACCAGGTTCTTTTGTCAAAGCAACTGGTCATAATCAACCAGGATGTTCCCATCCCGATCGACTTTGACCAGATGAAAATGGAGGAACCAAACCGTCAGGCTTTGCTGGAATTGTATCAGGAACTTGAATTCCGTTCGCTTACCACCAAATGGCAAAGCCCAGCTGCTGCCGCTCCAGAAATGAAACTGCCACAGCAAGGTTCTCTTTTCGATGTCTTTAACACCGAAGTGGCTGCACCAAAACAGACGTTTGACAGCATAGAAACAATTAAGCACAGCTATTATAAAATTGAAACTCCGCTTCAGCGTGCCTCTTTAAGGGCAGAGCTTTCGGTTGCCGGGGCATTTTGCTTCGATACCGAAACGACCGGACTTGACCCGCATACCGCAGAACTTGTTTGTATCTCCTTTTCGTTCAGGGAACACGAAGCCTATTGCGTGATCATTCCTTCCGATCGGGATGAAGCACTAAAGGTTGTACAGGAATTCAAAACCATTTTTGAAGATCCTTCTCTTGTGAAAATCGGACAGAATATCAAATATGATATGCTCATGCTGGCCCAGTATGGTGTAAATACCGAAGGAACTCTTTTCGACACACTCATTGCGCACTATCTGATTCAACCAGAATTAAGACACAATCTCGATTACTTATGCGAGCTGTACCTGGGCTATAAAAAAATACCGACAACCGACCTGATCGGAGAAAAAGGTGCCTCGCAAAAAACCATGAGAGCGGCCGATGTAGAAAAACTGGTTGAATATTCGTGCGAAGATGCCGACCTCACCTTCCAATTGAAATCAAAGCTGGAAAAAGAACTAAAAGACAACGACCTGACATCCCTGTTTGAACAGGTTGAAATGCCGCTCATTCCCGTGCTTGCATCAATGGAACTCAGTGGCGTTAAGGTCGATCCTTCGGCACTAAAGAGCTTTGCCAACGATTTGAGGGAACAGCTCATTATCCTCGAAAAAGAAATTTATGAGCTGGCCGGGGAAGAATTTCTCATCTCTTCGCCCAAACAACTGGGAATTATTCTTTTTGAAAAACTGAAGATCGATTCCAATGTCAAAAAGACAAAAACAAAGCAATATTCTACCAGCGAAGAGACCCTTTCGAAGTTACTCAACAAACACCCTATTGTTAACAAACTATTAGATTACAGAGGATTGTTAAAGCTATTGAATACGTATGTCGATACGCTTCCAAAGCTCATTAATCCCCGAACCGGGAAAATTCATACATCATTCAACCAGGCAGTTGCTTCAACCGGAAGGCTTAGTTCGGTAAATCCAAACCTTCAGAATATCCCTATCCGCGACGAAAACGGAAAAGAAATCCGGAAAGCATTTATTCCTTCTCAACCCGGAATGAAGTATTTATCGGCAGACTATTCACAAATTGAACTACGCATCATGGCTTCGCTCAGCAACGATGAAAACATGCTCGAGGCTTTTGCCAACAATATCGATATCCACGCAGTTACCGCAGCAAAAATCTTTAAGATTCTACCCAATGAAGTTTCTTCCGATCAAAGGAGAAAAGCAAAAACTGCCAACTTCGGTATTATCTACGGCATTTCTGCCTTTGGATTGTCACAACGGTTAACGATCCCACGCACCGAAGCCAAGGAAATCATCGACGGATACTTCGAAGCCTTCCCAAAAGTGAAGGATTATATGGAAAAATGCATGGTTGATGCCCGGAAATCGGGTTTTGTGAAAACTTTGTTGGGCCGAAAACGTTACTTAGTTGATATAAACTCTGCCAATTCGGTGGTGAGGGGCGTTGCCGAAAGAAATGCGATTAATGCGCCGATCCAGGGAACCGCAGCAGACATTATAAAAATTGCAATGATCAACATCTATAAAAGGATGAACGATGAAAATTTGAAATCAAAAATGATCATTCAAGTACACGACGAATTAAATTTTGACGTTTTTGAGGAAGAAATCGATACCCTTAAAAAAATTGTCAAAGAAGAGATGGAAAATGCAATCAGATTAAATGTACCCCTCACCGTCGAGATCGGAGTTGGAGAAAACTGGCTGGAAGCACATTAAAAACAAAAAACTCAAAAAAATGGGGTTAAAAATACCGATAAACGATTATTATAGAATTTTTAATCAGTTTAAAACAACAAATGAGCCTTCTGTGTGTATGCAAAAAATGATTTTAACCGAAGATGACTACCGAAGAGCAATCATGCGGTTTCTCGAAATTTGCGATGCTGAACCCGGCACTCCCGAGCATGATGAGGCATTGCAGTTGACAAAGCTCATGGAAGATTATGAAAATCTCTCTTGCTACGAACGAAGAAGCATGAACTGATCTTTAAAAATCGAAGGTACATGTTAACCGTAAAAAATTCTTCACCTCTTCTACCGACCTCGATTTCCGAACAAATTTTCCCACTTTATGCGAATCGTTATAAATACTACTGAGATAAAAAAACTGAGATTTCAGTCGATTTAGAGCATGTCCCCGGTCGTTGCTATCTGTTTCAATATCTTGAATCAACTGCGAAACAAAATCACTCAGCGCTTTTTTTGATTCGCCGGAAAGTTCTGCACCATTGTTTTTTATTTGCCATGCCAGCAATGGATTCAATAACAAACCACGACCAAGCATCCACTTATCCAAGTCGGGAAAGAGCTCGTGTAACTCCCGGTAATATTCAAAAGAAGTGATATCTCCGTTGTAAATTAAATCGAGCGAAGGGAATAACTGCTTACATCGCTGAAACATTTCGACTGATGCAGTTCCTTTATAAAGTTGTTTAGCCGTTCTCGGATGAATGATGACTGAAGAAACATTCGTCAAACAGACCTTCTCCAAAAGCTTAAAGATTTCTTCATGATCCATCAAACCAAGCCGGGTTTTCATGCTGATTTTCAGGTCCGAATTATCCTCAATATAACGAATCATCCCGGCGACAAGTTCCGGATTTCCGATCAAAGCGGCGCCCCTGCCCCTGCGGGTAACCATGGGGTAAGGACACCCAAGATTGATATTTACCGACAAAAAACGACTTTCGGTGACAAACTGAACAAGAGGCTTCAATTCATTTAAACTGGCCGACAATATCTGTGGTATTGTTCTATCGAATAACCCATTGGCAAACTTCGCAGTATCGATTAACAGACGATCCTCCACCGAAAAATAGGGAGTATAATAATAGTCTACACTTCCAATCGCCTGGTAATAGGTATTCCGATAAGTCAAATCGGTAAACCCCTGAATCGGTGCAAAATGAATTTCCGGCATCAAATTTTTTTAGTGGTAAAATTCCATCATCAATGAGCAAAAATAATAACTATCTTTGCGCCGTCGATAACGAACAAAGAGGATAATATCTGTGCCGGAACAAATTTTAGAAAAGCAGATTGATTTTCAAATTGTTAAGGATAGCATCACTATCTCAGACGCATATACTCAAAATCCACCCGATTCCGTATATGTTTTCTATGAAAGAAACCCATTGGCGGCGACTGATTCCACCTATTATTTTTATGGAAATGATCCCCGTCCTTCTGGCGATTCGTTATATGACATCCTAATCAACCCGTTGGCCTTTCCCGAAAAACCTCCAGGATACCGTTATGAAGGAAAACCCAAAAACCAATTTATACCGGATTGGGCTATTCTGCTAATTACCTTATTGTTTGTGCTGCTTGCCTCCATCAGAACCTCTTCGGAGAAGTATCTAGGGCAACTGTCGCAATCACTTTATAATAAGAATACAGCATCCCGAATGTTCCGGGATAAAGTAAATAACCTGATGGATATTACATTCAGGCTCGACACCTTTTTTATTCTGGTTGTTGGGATACTAATTTATCACACCGTAAATTTCTTTATGGAACCATCGTCAGATACCACATTGGTTATTTGCGCCTTATCGGTGGCGGTATTTTTGGTTTATGTTTTTATAAAGTTTATTCTTTACCGCTTAAGCGGCTATATTTTCGATGTAAATTCTGAAACACAGGAATATATATTTTACACAAAATCGAGTAACCGGATAATCGGATTAATTCTTTTTCCGGTTATCATCGCACTCTTCATTTTAAGGGGTGATCCTGCAGAATATTTATTAATTGTTGGATGGTCTGTTTTTGTCATTGTTAATATTATCAATATTTTAAGGTGTATAAAAATGATTGCGAAAAAAGTTTTTTCTATTTTCTATATGATTTTATACCTTTGTACCCTTGAAATTTTGCCCCTACTGATAGTGTGGAAGATTTTGTGGAAAACATAAAATTATGTTGTACCTTTAAAAGTTAGGTTTTGAAAATCAAGAGAATACTTGTCTCGCAACCAGAGCCGACATCGGCTAAGTCACCCTATTATGAATTAGCTGAAAGGAATAATGTCAAAGTTGATTTTAGGCCTTTCACTGAAGTTGAAGGAGTCTCCTCGAAAGAATACCGGCAAACAAGGGTGAATATTCTGGATCACACGGCGGTTATTTTTACAAGCCGCACCGCAATCGACCACTTTTTCCGCATGTGTACCGAACTAAGGATCACCGTGCCCGAAACGATGAAATATTTCTGCATTTCAGAAGCCACTGCTTTCTACCTGCAAAAATATATTGTATACCGTAAACGGAAAATCTTCTATGGCGAAGGGAATTTTTCTGAACTAACTGAAATCATCAAGAAACATCTCGATGAAAGCTTTTTAGTCCCCCTTTCACATATTCACAGTCCCGAAGTTCCCCAATTGCTTGACGAAGTTAAAGCTAAATATTCAAAAGCAATTCTTTATAAGACGGTGAACAGCGATCTTTCAGACCTTAAAGATGTAAATTACGACATCCTCGTTTTCTACAGTCCTTCGGGCATCCAGTCGCTCTTGCAGAACTTCCCCGATTTCCAACAAAATGACATCAAAATCGCTTCATTTGGAACCGCTACCGCCAAAGCCGTTGAAGAAGCCGGGCTCAGGCTCGATATTATGGCCCCTAACCCCGAAGCCCCTTCCATGACGATGGCTCTGGAGCAATATATTAAAAAAATCAACAAAGGAAAATAATTCTAAAAAGCCAGTAATACTGGCTTTTTTTATCCTCCACTTTTGCATAACTTTGTGGACATAAAATATATTCCAATGAAAAAATCTCTATTCCTAATTGCTTCAATGCTTCTAATTCTAATCGTTGCTGAAGCACAAATCACACCTGTAACAAAATATCGCTGGACCAGGCTAAGCAGTGAATACGGCGAGTTGGACATCCCAAACAAAGGAACCGTTCAAACCGGTTGCCTGATTGCCGATTTTAATAAAGACGGTAAAGATGAGTTTGTCATTATTGAAAAAACTGAAGCTCCGGCTGTTGTTATGTATGTAAACACCGAAGGGAAAAAATGGGAAAAACAATCCATCGAAAAACGAAAAATAGCCGCCGGAGAAGCAGCCGATTTTTGTGACATTGATGGCGACGGCGATCTGGACATTGCCGTAGGCAGTGAAGAAAGCAATCAGATCTGGTGGTGGGAAAATCCATATCCCAATTTCGGCCCCGATAAGTATTGGAAAAGAAATTATATCAAAAAAAGCGGAGCCGTTTTACACCATGACATGGCTTTTGGTGATTTTGACGGGGATGGTCAAATTGAACTGGCATTCTGGAACGAAGGCGATCGTTCACTGTATATTGCCGAAAAACCCGAAAACCCTGCTAAAACCGACGACTGGCCTCTCACAAAAATATTTAACTACAACAACGATTCCCAGATGCTCCAACGAAGCAACGGTACCGAATTGAAAAATAACGAAATCAACACACACGAAGGAATATGCAAAGCCGACATCAACCTCGACGGAGTCGATGACATTGTTGCCGGTGGAATGTATTTTCATTATAAGGATGGCCAATATTGGGAGAATGATATCGATAAATCGTACGTTTCGGCAAAAATTGCAGCAGGACAACTGATTGCAGGTGGAAGACCTGAAGTTGTAATGGTCTCGTGCGAAGGCGAAGGACCACTTGTAATGTATCACTTTGACAATGGTTCCTGGAACCCAACGGTTCTCTTAAAATACACCCGCAGAGCCCATTCGCTTCAACTAATCGATTTTGACAAAGACGGAGACCTGGATATTTTCCTTTCTGAAATGAAAACCAAGGACATCAATGATCCCAAGGTTCTCATTCTTCTGAACAATGGAAATTCGAACTTTGAAAAAATAGAAGTTGCATCAAGTTATGGTACCCACAATTCGGGCGTTGGCGACTTCGATGGCGACGGCGACTTCGATATTATCGGTAAACCTTTTGCCTGGGATACCCCCAGGTTAGACCTGTGGCTCAATGAAGGAAAAAAGTAAGTAACGATAAACATCTCAAAAAACACCTGGAATAATTCAGGTGCTTTTTTATAAAACTGTATGCCGTTTTTTTTCTGGTTTCCATTTTTTAAGAATACTTTTACTGCTCGTTTTCCGGTTATCCGGTTTTGTTAATTCATAAATAAAACACTAATGAGCAATTATTTTAAAACGTATCCTTCCAACGATGGCTTTTTTGGAGAATTTGGAGGGAGCTTTGTTCCACCTCAGTTACAGTCCGAGATGGATAAAATTACCGATGCATACTATTCCATCAGCAAATCGCACGAGTTTATCTCAGAACTAAGAAACATACGCACCCATTTTCAGGGCCGTCCAACCCCGGTTTATTTCTGCAAAAGGTTATCGGAAAAAGCAGGGAGCAGAATCTACCTGAAACGCGAAGACCTTAACCACTCCGGAGCACATAAGCTGAACCACTGCATGGGTGAAGCGTTGCTGGCAAAATACCTGGGAAAAAAGAAACTGATTGCTGAAACCGGTGCAGGTCAGCACGGAGTAGCTCTGGCAACAGCCGCTGCATACTTTGGCCTCGAATGCGAAATCCACATGGGAGAAGTCGATATTGCCAAAGAGCATCCCAATGTGGTACGGATGAAAATTCTGGGTGCAACAGTTGTCCCGGTCACCCATGGGTTAAAAACGCTGAAAGAAGCCGTCGACTCTGCTTTCGAAGCGTACCTGAAAGACCCTGTTAATTCGATCTATTGCATTGGTTCGGTGGTTGGTCCACATCCATTCCCGATGATGGTCCGCGACTTTCAACGGGTTGTAGGAATTGAAGCCCGTGAACAATTTTTTGAAATGACCGGAGAACTTCCCGACAACGTAGTTGCTTGTGTTGGTGGTGGAAGCAATGCCGCCGGTATGTTTTCTGCATTCCTCAACGACGAAGAGGTGCAACTTTGGGGGGTCGAACCCGCCGGCCGTTCGTACAAAACTGGTGACCATGCCTGTTCGATGAAATTTGGAACAACCGGAATTATCCATGGTTTCAAATGCAAAGTATTGCAGGATGAAAAAGGGGAACCTTCACCGGTTTACTCGGTAGCCAGCGGCCTCGATTATCCGGGAGTAGGTCCCGAACATTGTATGCTGAATGCCAATGGCCGTGTGAACTATACCGACGCCACCGACGCCGAAGCTATTGATGCGTTCTATCAGTTAAGCCGTTTGGAAGGAATCATTCCGGCACTCGAAAGTGCTCATGCGGTTGCCTATGCCATAAAACTGGCTCAGGAGAAAAATCGGGAATCAATCCTTGTGAATCTCAGTGGAAGAGGCGATAAAGACATCGACTTTATTGTTGATAACTACGGATTGCCGAAATAAATTTGACATTAGTCATTCGGAAATAGAAAGCCACCTTTGGGTACAAAGGTGGCTTTCTCATTTTATTAAGCTGATTATTAAATACAAACACCTATACGTTCCAATGGCTACTTCCTAAATACCCTTTTGAGCAAATCGGTTACCCGCGCATTCACATTGGTGCGAATCTCTTTTTCCTGATCGCCAACCTTGATAAAAGCACCCTTCAATGCCTGATGGGTCACATATTCGTCGAGCGAAACATTCACCGGATGAACCTGCAGTAATTTGCCTGCAACCGAATTAGCAAAAGAGTTCCATTTCCCGGTAAGCTCACTCCATGTTTTTTGTGCCGAGACATTCCCCACAATGGGTTTATTCAATGAATTCTGCATGACTGGCCTATACAGATTGAAAAGCTGATCGTAAGTCTTTTCCCTCAAATAATGCGTTGCTGAAGTATCGGCCCCGTTAAAGATTCCCCAGGCATCGGCAATGGTCATTTGGGCAATGGCATTCTTAAAGATTGGGGCAGCCTGTTTGGCAGCATCCTCGGCCGAATGGTTGATTTGCTTGATCACATCATCGATGAGCTTATCCAAACCTGGAACTTTTTGTGCATATTTTATTACTTCCGATGTTTGAGGTGGCAAATTAATCCTGATCGCCTGATCGAGTAAATAGCCGTTCACCTTCCCAATTCTGACACATGCTGTATCGGTTCCTACTTTCAATGCCTCCTTCAGCCCCTGAGCAACTTCAGCTGTTGTTAATGGTTGTTCACTTTGCATAACGGTATTGGCCGTTTGGAGCAAAACATCACAGGAAGTAACCAACAACAGGAAAAAGGAGAGCAAGGTCACTGGTAAAATTTTCTTCGTCATAAATAAGTTATTAAGTGAAAAAAGAATTGAAAATGATAAATAAAAATAAAATTTGTGAAATTTGTAACAAATAATGTACCATCAATACTTATTGATAAGTCAATTTATCATTACAACATGATAACTTAAAAACCCCAATAAATATCTAAAGAAAATAAAATGAGTAAGTTTTCTATTTTTTTAGCTGCGATTCTTGTAGCAATAATCGCAAAGTTCAGTTTTGGTCAAACTGATTTGTCAAAGTCCGTACCAGCTGACCCTGAAATCAGAAGTGGCGCATTGGACAACGGTATGACCTACTATATCAGGCACAACGAGGAACCCAAGGGAAGGGCAAGTTTTTACATTATCCGGAACGCAGGGGCTCTCCTCGAAGAAGATAACCAAAACGGGTTGGCCCACTTCCTTGAGCACATGTCCTTTAATGGAACCAAGCATTTTGAAGGGAAAGGGATTTTAAACACCCTTGAAAAACACGGTGTCAAATTCGGCGACAACATCAATGCATATACCGCCTTTACTGAAACGGTATATAACATGAGCGAAGTGCCCACTACCCATCCGGGAATTGTAGATACCTGTCTGCTGATATTGAACGATTGGACCCACTATCTGACACTATCTGATAAAGAGATCGATCTGGAAAGAGGTGTAATTAGCGAAGAGTGGAGAACCCGGCGCAATGCCAATTTCCGTATGCGCAGCCAGTGGTTCCCGGTTCTTTTCAAAGGTTCAAAATATGCGGTCCGCGATGTCATTGGAGACACAACGGTTATTAGGCACTGCGATCCTGAGACCCTTCGCAATTTCTATTACGACTGGTATCGCACCGACATGCAAGCCATTGCTATTGTGGGCGATATTAACACCGATGAAGTTGAAGCCAAAGTAAAAGAACTTTTTTCAGCCATCCCGGCAGTTAAGAACCCAAAACAGAAACCCAACTTCACCATCCCTCAACACGACGAAACGTACTTTGTACTTGCAACCGATAAAGAGGCTACCCAATCGCAGATCAACATTTACATACCACATGAAAACAAAGATGGTCAACCCAAAACCTTAAATGACCTCCGCGAAAGCTTCATCGAAAGCTTGTATGGAATGATGACCGATATGCGAATTCAGGAACTGATGCAAAAAGGGGTGCCACCTTTTGTAAACGGATATACCCAGGAAAGTGATTTCGTCAGAGGATACGACGCGTATGTCATTGGAACGGTTTCCAAACCAAACGAAGAGGCAAAAGCTCTCGAAGCCATTATGATCCAAACCGAAAAAATAAAACGTTACGGGTTCCTCAATAGTGAACTCGAAAGAGCCAAAGCAAACTTCCTAATGGGCATCGAAAGCCAATACAAACAAAAAGACAAAATCAACAACGACAATTTTTGCAGCGAAATCAGTTCCAATTTCTTAACCAAAGAACCAAACCCCGGTATCGACTTCATATACTCTTTTGCCAAAGAGATTATCCCAACCATCACTGCGGAAGAAATATCGGCCAAAGCCAAAGAGTGGATTAAAGATACCAACCGGTCCATTGTGATTACCGGTCCTTCGGAAGGAGTAACCCACCTTAGCGAAAAAGAGGCAAAAGATATAATTGCCAACGTTGAATTGATGAAGATTGATCCATATACGGATGCGGCAGCGGCTGCTTCGTTAATCAGTACCGAATTAAAGGGGTCAAAAATAAAATCCGAAAAGAAACTCACCGACCTGAATGCCGTTGAGTGGACTCTCGAAAACAACGTCAAAGTAGTTTACCGCTTTGCCGATTACGAAAAAGACGAAGTATCGCTCATGGCCTTCAGCAAAGGCGGAAGTTCGCTCTTCGACAATCAGTACGTACCTTCACTGGGAATGATTGGCGAATTTATCGGAACATTCGGTGTAGGCGACTTTGATGCCATCACCCTTCAAAAAATGCTATCAGGGAAAAAAGTTTCACTTTCTCCATCTCTTGATGATTTGACCGAAGGTTTCAGTGGCTCCGCTTCACCCAACGATTTCGAAACAATGATGCAATTAACCTATCTCTATTTTGAAAAGCCACGGTTCGACAAAGAAGCCTACGATGCACTCATGGCCCGCTATATAGCCTACGCCGCCAACATCGAAAAAGATCCTCGAAAAACCATGCAGGATTCGCTGCTGTTCATCAGCACAAACCACAATCCAAGGGTTCGAAGCTTTGGGGTGAAATACCTCCAGGATGTGAACTTCGACGACATGGAGAAGATATACAAAGACCGCTTTAACGATGCGGGCGATTTCACCTTTTTCATTGTTGGGAACCTTGATGAAGCCACGGTAAAATCGAATGTTGAAAAATACCTGGGCTCGCTTACCGATACCAACCGTTCTGAAAACTGGAAAGACCGGGGAGTACGTACCCCTGACGGTAAAACCGTGAAAGAAATTCCGGTAGCACTTACGACGCCAAAAGCCAATGTGAACGTGATTTATGCCAATGAAATACCTTTCAGTCAGAAGAACCGGCTAGCGATGGAAGTACTGGAGGGAATTCTTGACCTGCGATATACCGAAACCATTCGGGAAGACGAAGGTGGCACTTACGGTGTTCGTATTGGAGCAAACCTTTCTCAGTATCCGGTTAGCATAGGAACCCTAAAAATGAATTTCGATTGCGACCCATTGAAGGCTGAAAAGCTGAAAGCAATTATTTACAGGGAAATTGACAAGATTGTTAAAGAAGGGCCAACAGCTGTCGACTTCGACAAAACCATCAAAAACAAACTCAAAGACCGCGAACAAGCCCGCGAACACAATAATTTCTGGTTAAGTTCTCTTTATAACCTATATTATTCCGGTATAAATACCGCCAATAAAGCAAATTACGAAGACATCCTTACCGCTATGACGGCTAAGGATATCCAGAATTTTGCTACCAAATTCTTAACCAACCCCGATTTGATCGACATTGTTTTTGTTCCGAAAAATTAAAGCAAATACAAAATTCCAATAAAAACAGGGGCAGTCTCGTATAGAGATCTGCCCCTGTTTTTTAGTAACAGCAACATTCCTTATACACATTCCGGATTCCAGCTCTTTTTTATCAAAAAAACAGCCCCTTGAATTTGTTTATTTTCTATTTTCGACGCTTCAATTGTAAATATAGCAATTATGGATCACGGTATATTAGAGAAAATGCCCCTTTGGCTTTCCATACCATTTGTATTGATGCTTCTGTGCATTGCAGTGGGACCATTGTTTTTCAGTCACTGGTGGGACAAGAACAAAAACAAACTCCTTGTATCAATCGTATTAGGCGCTCCGGTTGCCATTCTTTTTCTGGCAAACCAGATGGGACACGAATTATTCCACCAGATCATATTCGACTATGTGCCTTTTATTATCCTGTTGGGATCCCTGTTCATCATCACGGGAGGGATTCATCTCGAGGGAGATATAAAAGCGAAACCCGCTGTTAATACCCTCTTTTTAGCCATCGGCGGAGTGCTTGCTTCTCTGATGGGGACAACCGGTGCAGCGATGTTACTTATTCGCCCGGTCATTAAAACCAACTCAGAAAGGCGTTACACTGTTCATACTATTTTATTTTTCATTGCCATTGTCGCAAATGCCGGAGGGTTGTTAACCCCGCTGGGCGATCCTCCATTGTTCATGATGTACCTCCGTGGCACTCCTTTTACCTGGTTTTTAGGGCTCGCAAAAGAGTGGGCCTTTGTATTGGTACTGCTCCTGCTCATCTATTTCATCGTCGACAGTTACTTTTATAAAAAGGAAGATAAGGCCGATATTCTTAAAGATGCAGCGAATTTTGATCCTATCCGGATTAAAGGGAAAGTAAATTTCATCTTCCTCCTGGGAGTGATTCTTTCGGTTGCTTTTTTGAATGAACAATTTATCCCGGTGATTGGCGAAAGTGAATACTTTGGATTTATCCGGGAAGCAGCCATTGCACTGTGTGCTATATTATCACTGACAATCACTTCAAAAAAAGTGCGTTACGAAGACAACAAATTCACCTGGGGACCAATTGTGGAAGTGGCATTCCTCTTCCTGGGCATTTTTATTACCATGGTTCCCGCACTTATTTATCTGAAAGAAAATGCCCTTTCGCTGGGACTGACAAAACCTGCTCAATTTTATTATGCCTCAGGATGTTTGAGTTCATTCCTCGACAATACCCCGACGGCTGTCTCATTCCACAATTTAGCATTGGGTCTGGTTTCCTCCTTTGGAGATGCAAAACTGGTGGCTGGTATTCCCGAAATATTATTATCGGCCATTTGCTTAGGATCGGTTATGTTTGGTGCGATGACCTACATTGGAAACGGACCGAATTTTATGGTGAAAGCCATTGCCGAAGAAAGTGGCATCAAAATGCCAAGTTTTTTTGCATACATGTACAAATTTTCTTTAATCGTCTTATTGCCCGTATACATTATTGCTCAGTTGATTTTCCTTTAGAAAACAAAAATATAACTATAAAAAGAGGCTGCCTTTTTAGACAGCCTCTTTTTTACACTGAATTTTTGACTGCATACTTTTTCTTGTGAGCGTTACAAAAAGTGTATACCAATTTTAGTAAAGGACAAAATGGGACACTAACGCCATACCAACGCTATACCAACACTATACCAACACTACCCATCTATTGTTAGAATAGATGTCAAAACAACATCCAAAATCAACAATTAAAAATCGTATTACAGGAACTGACTTCCGTGCCTTCCATACCTCCTTCGTACCATGTTCGAATTTTTAACACTTCTTCTTCTGTGGAAAAATAGCTTCACCTTGTGGTCGGGAATAGGACAAAACATCCGCAGAAGAGGATTGTAACCGGTGTGACCGGCAAGGAGGAACTTGCTCTTCCCCTTCGTTTGCAACGAGGCAACAGATTCAATGAACCACCAATCATTGTTCCGATAACATGATTTTATTGCAGCATAAAACCAAAACAGTGAAGAGGGGTCAACATGCTCCAAAATCACACCTTTTATCTGGTTGTCATCGAGTTATTTAGAATAGAAATTCTTAAGGAGATTACACAAAAAGGCTTTTCTTTACTTTTTGGACAGCCTATTTTTTTTCAACTTCAATCAAATGAAACAAATATGATTAAATTTGTAAACTCTTGTAACGTTCAAAATTGTGCAACGTCAGTGAGGAAACAGCTAACAAATGAAAATAAATCACCTACCGATTTTTCTTATTATTCTTCTTGTCAGCACCTCGGTTTTCGGGCAACAAACGCCCCGGAAGAAAATCGCTGCAACAAGGATTAGCGAACCATTAAAAATCGATGGGATTCTTGACGAGGCAGTTTATCAACATGCTGAAAAAGCGACCGATTTCATGCAACTGATGCCCCACAATGGAAAACCATCCTTCAAACCAACCGAAGTACAAATCTTATATGACGATAATGCGCTCTATCTTGGAGCAATGCTTTATGACGACCCGGATAGCATCCAAAATTATATTACCACCCGCGACAATCTGGGTTCATCCGACTATTTCGACTTTTTCATTGATCCCAACAACGAAGGAATTACTGGCTATGAATTTGCAGTTACACCAGCCAATAGCCAGAGCGATATTAAAGCAGTAAAGAGCACCAATGGAGATAATGAAGACTCCAACTGGGATGCAGTTTGGCAAAGTGCAACAAATATCAATGATAAGGGATGGAGTATTGAATACCGGATCCCCTATTCGGCCCTTCGTTTTCCCATTAAAGAAGAGCCTGTATGGGGACTCAATTTCTTCAGAAGGATCCGCCGTTATAATTCCAATAACTCATGGAACCTGGTAAACCAGGATGTTTCAGGCTTTATTCAGCAAGCGGGAGAACTGACTGGATTAAAAAACATAAAAGCCCCGGTACGCCTTTCGGTTACACCGTATGTCGCCGGATACGTAGAACAAGCTACAGATCAAAAGGCGAATCTCTACTTCAGGGGAGGGGTCGATCTAAAATACGGCCTCAGCGAAAGCCATACCCTCGACATGATGCTCATCCCCGATTTCGGCCAAATCCAATCGGACGACGAACAGCTCAACCTGACCCCTTATGAAATACAGTATGACGAAAAAAGACAATTCTTTGTCGAAGGTATTGAACTGTTTGACCGGGCAGGAATCTTCTATTCCCGCAGGATTGGCGGAGCTCCAAAGTTCAGTGAAATTGAGGATGAAGAATTAGGCACTAACGAAAAAATAACCTACAATCCCTCTGAAACCCAACTGATCAATGCCACTAAAATTTCGGGACGCGATAAAAATGGATGGGGAATTGGCTTCTTAAATGCCATGTCACTTCCCAGTAAAGCCGAAATCACCGATACCATCACTGGCAAAACCCGCCATCTGGTTACTCAGCCATTCACCAATTACAATGTCTCAGTAGTTGAAAAAGCGATGAAAAACAACTCATACATCAGCCTCATCAACACCAACATGGCGATGGCCGGCAACTCCTATCTGGCCAATGTAACCGGCACCGAGTTTCAGATGAAGAATAAAAGCCAAACGTATCAGCTTACCGGAAAAGCAAGCTTAAGCTATCGCAACCAGGCGGATGACAAAACCGGATATGAGTATTTTCTGGGATTGAAAAAAATAAAAGGAAAATTGAAATACCTGTTCGAGCACCAAACGGTAAGCGATACATTCGATCCAAACGACATGGGCTATATTCAACGGAACAACGAAGTGAGCGACGATGCCCAGGTTAGTTATTACATTCATGAACCATTCGGAATTTTTAAAAGCTGGTACGCCCATATCCGAAACGAAAACACCATGCTTTACCAGCCTAATAAAGAGGTCGAGAACCAGCTCCGTTTCTGGACCGAAGCCTCTTTCAAAAATAACTGGTGGCTAGGGCTGTTTTTCGGTCATAGCTTCGGCACCCACGATTATTATGAAACACGTGTTGATAACCGCTACTACAAAGGGCCATCGTACAACATGTATGAAATCGACTTCATAACCAACAGCGATAAAAAGCTTACATGGTACCTGTGTGCAGGAAATTATACAAGTACCATCAAAACCGATTATGGTTTTTGGGGCAACACCTATCTCTCGTGGAAAGCAACCCCGCGGCTAAACCTCTATTATGAAATATCAACGAACCTGGACTACGGAAATTACGGTCACGTGGAACACCTCAACCGCGACTCGGTGTACTTTGGTGGTTTCGACCGGCATACGTTTGTGAACACATTCACCATAAGTTATGCCTTCAATACCAAAATGAAAATAGACTTCAGGGGAAGACATTACTGGTCGGTTGCCGATTACAACACCTACTACTTCCTGAATACCGACGGTTCGTTAAAACCGGAACCATCGTACAAGAACGAAGATGCCGATGTAAATTTCAATGCATTTAATATTGATATGTCGTTCAAATGGGAATTTGCCCCAGGAAGTGAACTTTCGCTGGTATGGAAAAACGCCATCTCTCGGGAAGACAAAAACATGAAACTGCAATTTGGAAATGATTTAAAAGAAACCCTGAAATCGGATCAAATCAACAGTTTTTCGCTGAAGATCCTGTATTACATCGACTACAACACACTTCGAAAAAAAGGGTAAAGAAATTAAGTCATCGCATGATAGACCAGTAACCATCAATTGCTGACTAAATTGTGTGAAATTAACTTATCATATTGACGGTTGAATGCTCCACCATTGTTCTGTCAGGTAGATTCTTTCCATATTTTACCTAATGGTTTTCAAAAAAAAGATATATTTGCCGTTCAGTAAAAATCTTGAAGAAGAATTAATAAAATTTAAAAAACAAATGCAGAACAAAGGAATAATAAGGCTATTTACCATTTTGTTGGCCTTAGTGTGTGTGTATCAGTTATCATTCACTTTGGTTTCGCGCAACGTTGAGAAAAAAGCGGAAGCGTTTGGCAGAGGAAACCAGGTAAAAACCGATCATTACCTCGACTCCATTTCCGGTGAAACTGTTTACAACTTTTTAGGGATACGAAAATACTCCTATAAAGATGTAAAACAGCGCGAAATCCAATTGGGTCTTGACCTTAAAGGAGGTATGAACGTAACCCTCGAGATTTCTGTGGTCGACCTGGTCAAAGCGATGTCGAACTACAGCAAAGATCCTACATTCAACGCGGCTATCAACAAAGCTGTTGAATATCAGAAAAACAGTCAGGACGACTTTGTAACCCTGTTCGGAAAAGCTTACAAAGAGATTGATCCCAATGCCAAGCTGGCGTCCGTGTTTTTAACCCCTGAATTGAAAGAAAAAATCAATTTCAATTCATCGAACGAAGATGTGTTAAAGGTCATCAGGACTCAAGCCGATGCTGCGATCGATAATTCGTTCAACATCTTAAGTTCCCGTATCGACCGTTTTGGTGTGGTTTCACCCAATATCCAAAAATTAACCCAACGCGGACGTATCCTGGTTGAATTACCGGGTGTAAAAGACAAAGAACGTGTTCGTAAGCTTTTACAAGGAACCGCTGCCCTCGAATTCTGGGAGACTTACGAGAACCAGGAAATGTATCCGTATTTGCTCGAAGCCAATAAGGTGATCAGCGCGATCAAAAAATCTTCGTCGAGAAGCATTGCTCCTGCAGCAACAACGACAAACCCTTCGGCCGATAACACAGCAACAACCAAAAGTGGCGATGAGTCACTTCTCGATCAGCTCGAATCAACAAAAACCGACAGCACCGCTGCTGCTGCAGAAAAAACTTCTGAAGCAGCCGGCGATTACCCATTGTTTTCGGTACTGATTCCGAATGCAAACAAAGAAGGACAATTATTTCCCGGCCCTGCCATTGGGTTTACCCATTCCAAAGACACCTCACTGGTTAACTCCTATTTCAACCTTCCTCAGGTGAAATCGGTATTGCCACGTGACCTGAAACTGGCATGGCAGCAAAAACCATTCGATGAAAAAGGAAACTTCTATCAGCTGGTTGCCTTAAAAATAACAACCCGCGACGGCCGCGCTCCTCTTAATGGAGATGCAGTTACCGATGCCCGTCAGGATTTCGGTCAAAACAAAGCTTCAGCTGAAGTGGACATGACCATGAACAACGAAGGCTCCAAAACATGGGCCCGTATGACCAAAGATAACTTAGGACGTTCGATTGCCATTGTACTCGATGGGTATGTGGTTTCTTATCCGACCGTTCAATCGGAAATCACCGGAGGCCGTTCAAACATTACCGGTCACTTCACTGTTGAAGAAGCAAAGGACTTGGCAAACATGCTTAAATCGGGCGCCATGCCTGCTCCTGCAAAAATCGTAGAAGAGAGTGTAGTGGGTCCTACCTTAGGAAAAGAATCAATCCACGACGGTTTTCTCTCTTTCTTCGTGGCATTCTTGCTGGTACTCGGCTTCATGATGCTGATGTACAGTGGCCAGGCTGGTTCTATCGCCAACGTCGCATTGGTCTGCAACCTGTTCTTCCTGCTGGGTGTACTTGCCTCATTTGGCGCGGTATTGACCTTGCCGGGTATTGCGGGTATTGTGCTTACCATGGGTATGGCGGTCGACGCAAACGTGTTGATTTATGAACGTATCCAGGAGGAAATGCGAGCCGGCAAAGGTATTAAGCTGGCGGTGAAAGAAGGGTTCCAGCATGCGTTGTCTGCTATTGTCGACGGCCAGTTAACGACCATGATTGTAGGTATTGTGTTGTACATTTTCGGTTCAGGACCTATCAAAGGTTTCGCAACAACCCTTGTAATCGGTATTTGTACCTCTTTGTTTACATCCATTTACATTACCCATTTGGTAGCCGACTTCTTCCTCGAGAAAGATAAAAACATCAAGTTCATTACCAATTTCGCGAAGGGAATCCTGCAAGGTACTAATTTTAAATTCATTGGTGCCCGTAAGTATGCTTACTGGATTTCAGGGATCCTGATTACAGCTTCTATCCTGTCCATCGCAATCAAAGGTTTCGATTATGGTATCGACTTTAAGGGAGGCCGTACGTATGTGGTTGAATTCAAACAACCTGTACGGGTAGCTGATGTTGCAGGGGCACTCTCCGGACAATTTGGTTCAGCTCCTGAAGTAAAAACCTACGGCAACGACAATACCGTTCGTATTACAACCGATTATAAAATCGACGATAACAGCACAACCATTGATTCTGAAATTGAAGGGATGCTCTATACCGGGTTGAAATCAATGCTGGGCAGTGATGTCAGCATGGACAGCTTCAATCAGGATTATATCAAGAGCTCGAACAAAGTAGGGCCTACCATCTCGGACGATATTAAGAAAGGTGCTGTCATTGCAATTTTGATTGCTCTGATTGGTATTTTCATCTATATCTTAGTCCGTTTCCGCAACTGGCGTTTCAGTATGGGTGGTGTGGTTGCGTTGGCTCACGATGCTACCCTTGTTATGGGTTTCTTCTCGCTCTTTAGTGGCATTTTGCCCTTCTCGCTCGAAGTAGACCAGGCTTTCGTTGCAGCAATTCTGACGGTGATCGGTTATTCAATCAACGATACGGTGATCATCTTCGACCGGATCCGTGAATATCTGCACCTGCATCCGAAAGCAACCATGGAAGAAAATATGGACAATGCAATTAACCACACGTTACGACGTACGTTGAATACCTCCTCAACCGTATTGGTTGTACTGGTTGCCATCTTACTGTTTGGTGGTGCAACCATCCGGGGATTCTCACTGGCCATGCTTATTGGTGTTGTCGTAGGAACCTATTCTTCGGTATTTGTAGCTTCTCCGTTGGCATTCGATGCTCAACGTGTTGCTGACAACAAGAAGAAACTTAAGAAATAATATTTCTCTTTCGATACGAAGAGGCCGTCTCAAAAGGATGGCCTCTTTTTTTGCTATCTACAAAAGGAAAAGTCTCAGAATTCTATTCAACGTAAATACCAACGTCTCCCAAACGGGGTGAGGGGAAAGGATCGATCAAGCTTTTCGGAAAGCCTCTTTTATTTTATGGAAAGCTGTCATAATCCGGCGGGTCATCTCACCCGGCTCACCGTTGCCAATCACATGGTCTTCAATTTGCGTTACCGGAAGAATAAGTTTGGTGGTGCTGGATAGGAAAACCTCGTCGGCATGAAGAAGCTGATCGACCGGAATATCGGTCTCCTCAAAAGGAATGCCCTGATCGGCAAGAATATCGATCACCACACTACGAGTAATTCCTTTCAGAATAAGTTGCCCGGGCGTACATACTTTCCCTTCCCGAACCATAAAAATATTTCCACGGGAAGTTTCACGAATTATTCCGTTATGATAATAAAGAACATCCACAACCTGCGGATTATCGATCTCGTCGTTCCAATATTGCCCGGCCAGGTAATTGGTCGATTTGGCTTCCGGCATAAAACGTTCGTATTCCTTCAGCAACAACTTGGCGCCGTGCTGATAAAGCAAATCGTTATAAACGGGCATTTGTGTCGGGAATAAATATAAAAACGCATCGTAATGCCCGTCGTGAAACGATTGGTGCGGAAGGGCAAACATTTTGACATAAAAATTGGGCAGAGGGGTCCGTTCAATCAACTCTCCAACCAATTCCGAAAGCCGATCGTCGAAAGGAGTTTTCAATTTCAGGCAATCCAACGAATGTCGGAAACGGGCTAAATGCCTCTCACCATAAAACGGGCGATGGTTTATCACCTCAAAAAACTCGAAAGCACCATAGCCCCGGTTGATCGAAATACTGGTAATGGGAATTCCGATCTGTTCCAAACCCCTGAATGTTCCGTTGTCAAAGCCAACCATATCGTCTAATTATTTTGCAACGAATTTACCTGAACTTTTTATTCCAACGAAGCCTTTTTACTGCTTTTAATCGTACCCACCATCATTAATAATGAGGTTAGAATGATCACCTGAATAATCATCGACCTGTTCACAAGAGGATAAAATTGTTCAACGGGTATCGAAAGAAAAAGCAGAATAGTTATTAAACCCCTGGGGGCAATAAACAGAAAAGGTTGAAGTGGCAATGATATCATTCTCAAAAATATTGCCCGAATAAAAAATATTCCAAAAGTAATGAGAAGAGACCACCCCAGTGTACTCAGATTCAAAAGTTCTGATGTTTCGATCAGATACCCAAAGAGCAAAAAGAAGAGAGCCCTGATTAAAAAGGCCACTTCGGAAGTAAGCTCTTTGAATTTTACTATTTCTCGCTCAAGGACTTCAGGTTGTAACCGGCGGATAAATCTATTTTTCTCAAAATTATTTAGGTTACCCAAAAAAAGACCAAATACTAAAATTAATATCAGCGCCGGCAAATGAATGATCTTTGAAATGGAATAAATCAGAATAATTAGCACGATGATTGGAATAAATTTTACATGATGTTTAATCTTACCCAATAAAAAAATCAAAAGAATAGTAGAAACAATAGAAATTACGATGATGGTTACTAAGTCTATTAAAAAATATCCGAACGAAAGAGTCCCGATATTGTCATTTAGGGTAAGAAAATTGAAAAAAATTACGCCAATAATATCAGACAAACTTGTTTCGTAAGTAACAAATTCACGATCCCGACTGACAAAACTTTTAACACTTGGGATCGCAATTGCACTGCTAATAATGGTCAACGGTACAGCATTGATTAATCCTCGTCGCAGAGAGATATCCCCGGAAAGATGAAATACAAAGGCCAATGCAAAGGCCAATAAAAACATCGGGACGATGGACATAAAGAAGGATTTGGCAATTAGTTTGGTCTTAGATTTATTAACTTCCAATTCAAGAGAACCTTCCAAAACAATCAGGATTAACCCCACAGTACCTAGAATTGGCAAGATCGGGTTTAAATTGGGAATCGATATCTGGAGAAAAGAGGTTACTTCACGTACACCCCATCCAAGCAAAAGGAGCAAAATAACCGAAGGCACCTTTGTTCTGGACGAAGAGATGTCGAACAAATAGGCTAAAAGCAATAATACACAAAGTGTTATGATAATTGCTGCCGACATAAAATGATTTGTTTAAGCCGAAAAATAAGGCATCAATAATTCCTCAAAGTTATAAAGGCCTTTTGCTTTATTGATCAGATTCTGGGCAACAAAAATAACCCCATTCCCAAACGCCTCCCTCGAAATCGACTCATGCGTAAAACGTACTGTTTGGTAGGGAAAACCAAAAATAATTTCATGCTTTCCAACAATGCCGCCAGCCCTGATGGAATTAATTTCTGTCCGGTTGATATCCAACTCTTCGGCAATCTTTAATGCCGTCCCCGATACTCCCGATTTTTGTTTGAAATGTTCTTCAACAACCTCAATATCAGCAAAAGGTGCAATTTTCTTTAGGTATTTCGATACAATTAATAAATAATTTACCCCTAAAGTAATGTTTGGAGACCAAAATACAGTCGTAATTTTAGAAAGTTCTTTCAAAAGTTGAATTTCTTCTTCTCCATAATGGGATATTGCCGAGATAATTTTGATTTCTCTTTCCCCGGCCTGTTTCCCATACCAATGGATTCCTGCCTCGGAAGAAAAATCGATGATAAAATCGACCGGATGTTTGTCCAAAAGTTCTTCAACCGAAATATGGGAACTTGAAAAAATAATGCCCTGCCCATTGGAATCTATTCCCAAAAATTCAGGCACCGACCGATGCTCAAGTAAATAACTTTGCCTTAATACCCATTCCAAACTAAACTCTTTATTTTGAAGTATTACGGAAGCAACAGCCTTCCCTGCCCTGCCAAAACCTATTAACCCAACTTTCATTTTCGATCTCTTTAAAAAATTTAAAGTATTTTGTACCAAACATTCATACTCTCAATCTTCCCCGAGATTTGGGTATTGTTGATCAGTGAACCCAAATATTTATACCCCATGCGATAAAATGTTTTATTCATTGGCAAAGAGTTGAGGCGAGCAATGGTATATAGTGTAATAAAACCTTCCCTGAACAATTTTTTCTCCATATATGAGAGCAAATGCAATGCAAGTTGCCGTCCACGGTGCTCCGGAACCACTGCAAAATCGGTCATCTCGGCATTTCGATTCACACAACAACATTCCGCTGAACTGATTGCGACCAAATTTCCGCGAAAAAAAGCACCAAAATAATAGGTGCTATTTTTATCCATGGTTTTGATAATAAATTCCGGATCAAAAATCGGGAAAGGATAGGTTTCGAAAACCT
Source organism: Prolixibacteraceae bacterium (assembly GCA_035353695.1). Taxonomy (GTDB): domain Bacteria; phylum Bacteroidota; class Bacteroidia; order Bacteroidales; family Prolixibacteraceae; genus CAYMTR01. The sequence goes on along the minus strand of DAOQAB010000014.1, from coordinate 8,297 downwards.
CACAGAAAACAGTAACCATTTGTCTTACATCCGGCTCTCCCAACGCCCGGATATCATAATCCGTATCCAAAGGAAAGGTTAACGGCTCAGGTGGTATAAGTAACATCTGCTGAAATTTTTCAAGCGAATCACCTTCAGGTCGTTTTCTTTCCTCACTAAAGTACTTTACTAAAAACACAGCATCTTCTTTCCCATCATAAAAACATGGAACAAAGGCCTCTATGAGATATCCACTGTTTAAGAATGCTGGCAGATATTTTGCCGGCACTTTTGCGAACAATTTGGAATAGCCATTGGCATCGGCTAACTCTTCCATAAACGGAATAATCGCAGGAAAATCGGATGGATCCATCTCAATAAGATAAGCCCTGTCGCTTTCGTGATCATGAGATATGCGAGATCTAAGTTTTCTCATTTTTCTTCTTACAGGTTTTCGTCACGCCTCTTAATGCGCTCATTGTTCGAAGGAACAAGAGCAATGGTGTTGTCATAATCGGCTAAAAGTTGTTCAACACCAATGGCGTTAATTTCCTCCCCATCCTTCAATTCCAACTCCAGTTTACAGTTCTTACAGTCCCGGTCACAGAATGTTGATTCATAACGATCGGGTTCCTGATATGAGGTAATTACCCCTTCGTAGTTTCGCAAAATTACTTTGTTGACACTCCACGAGATTATATAGCTTGGCATAACTGGAATTTTGCCACCACCACCAGGTGCATCGATAACATACGTTGGAACTGCAAAACCGCTGGTATGGCCCACAAGACTCTCCATAATCTCTATTCCCTTTCCAACAGGTGTCCTGAAGTGAGAAAGACCCCTTGAAAGGTCACACTGATACAGATAATATGGCCGCACCCTGTTCATAACCAACTTCTGAACCAGATCTTTCATAATTCTCGGACAATCATTTACTTCCGCCAAAAGAACGGATTGATTTCCCAGCGGGATTCCGGCATCGGCCAGTTTGGCTAAAGCAATTCGGGCCGAAGGAGTTATTTCCTGAGGGTGATTGAAATGAGTATTGATCCAAAGCGGATGATGCTTTTTCAGCACATTTACCAAATCATCTGTTATTCGGTAAGGCAACACCACAGGAGTCCTTGTCCCGATTCGAATGACTTGCACATGCGGTATGGCCTCTATTTCTGTAAGAATCCAATCGAGATACTCATCGGAGAGCATGAAGGGATCACCACCCGAAAGCAAAACATCCCTGATCTGCGGAGTGTTTCGGATGTAATTAATTCCTCCTTCTATTTGGTTTTTGCCAGGAATAGAATCAACATCACCAACCTTTCTTTTGCGCGTACAATGCCGGCAGTACATTGCACAGGTATTGCTTATTAAAAAAAGAACCCTGTCGGGATACCGATGAGTTATACAAGACACCGGGCTATCGTGATCTTCCGACAAAGGATCTCCCATCTCACACGATTTCACTGTCAGCTCCCTCTTATCCAAGAATGACTGCTTAAATACCGGATCGTTTTTATAATTATCTCTTCTAATGAGAGAAAGATAATAAGGTGTAATCGATAAGGGAAACTGCTCCTGCGTTTTTTTCAATTCGTTTCGCTCCTCATCCGTAAACACAATGCCAGTCAGTTCCTCAAATAATTCAATTGATTTGATCGAATGCTTCCGGTGCCATTTCCAATCAAACCATTTTTCAACACTTGAGTTCGAATCCAACTTACTGGCCAGACTTTGACGATATTTTGAGAAAATCAAATCCATTACACAGTTAATTTACTTTATCGATTCCTCTTTGACGTTCAAAGAAAGAATCTTCATTCAAACATTGAAATCATTTCACAACAAACACCTTAATCAAAACCATCACCACAATGAGTACAATCCATAAAATAAGAAAGTTTAACCCTTTCGAAAAATTAATCTTTTTCATAATAAATCGTTTATATTTCAACTGCATATAAAATTACAACCTTTTATTGATCACCCTGATTAGAATAAAATTAGGAGATGATTAGAATCTGATAAGAATAATTGGAGTTTGGCATTCATCTCGTAACTTTAATAAAAAATTGTAGTGGAATGAACCGAAACAGAATACTGGTCATTGAAGATGAGCAACGGGTTGCCAACTTGCTGAGAATGCAATTGGAAAATTCGGGTTTTGAGGTTGAAACAGCCAGTGATGGCTATGTTGGAAAAGAACTCGTCGAAAAAAATCAGTATCAGTTAATCCTTCTGGATATTAATCTGCCATTGATCAATGGGTACGAGCTGTGCAAAGAGATCAGAAAAACAAACAGTAATGTTCCCATTATTATGCTTACCGCTCTGGGATCGCTCGATAACAAAGTCACAGGTTTCGAAGCCGGAGCCGATGATTATGTCACCAAACCATTCGATTACAGAGAATTAGTAGCCAGGATCAACGTATTCATTAAACGATCAGTTCCTGATTCACTCTCTGAAACACTGAAAATTGCTGATCTGGTGATGAACCTTACCACCAAAACCGTCACCCGTAAAAACAAAAAGATTGAACTAACCGCCAAAGAATTCTCCCTGTTGGAGACATTTTTGAAAAACAAAGGAAAACTACTCACTCGCGATTTCATTATCGAACAGGTCTGGGGCATCGATTTCGATCCGAACACTAACATTATTGATGTATATGTCAATTATCTACGAAAGAAAGTCGACAAAGAATTTGAACCAAAACTGATCCATACAAAATTTGGGTTTGGTTTTTATTGCAGCGAAGAAGAACTTTAACGTGCCATTTTCAAAAACGCAGAAAAAAACGATGAATATCAAAACAAAGCTTTCATTACAGTTTACGTTGCTTGTTGGAACAATTTTACTTGTTTTTTCGCTTCTCACCTACTATTTCACCAATACAAACCAACAGTCAAAATTCAATGCCGATCTCTTGCAAGAAGCAAAAAACACGGTAATCCTATTAATCGATGTAGCTGAAGTGGATTCTACCCTTTTGAAAAAAATTCAGCATTCGACTTATTTATTAAAAGAAGAAGAAATCAAAATCACCGATTCATCCTCACGGGTTATTTACAGTAACAATGTTGATATTTTATCAAATCATTTCATCCTGAATAATTTACCCGGCAATAACCCTCAATATTTTTCCATTGAACACAAAAATGGCGTCGCATTCAAACACACTTACAAAGGCACAATTTACTACGTGTACATTTTGGCCTTTGACCAAAAAAGGACTGAAAACCTGGCAGACCTCCGATCTATTCTCATTTGGAGTATTCTTTTCAGCCTTTGGTTATCGGTTTTATTTTCCTATATTTTTTCCCGAAATGCAATGAAGCCTATCTCCAATATTATCCGGAATGTAAAGGAAATCAACTCGTCACAACTTAACAGCAGGCTCGATGAGGGAAATAAAAAGGACGAAATAGGCCAACTTGCCATCACATTCAATGAACTGCTGACTGACTTGGAAATCGTTTTCCGGAATCAGGAAGAGTTTGTATCAAACGCTTCCCATGAGCTGCGAACACCATTAACGGTAATGATAGGCGAAACCGATTATTTACTGAGCCTGCCCAGAACATCGGAAGAGTATCTTGCTCATATAAAAAAGCTATCAACCGATTTAAGAGAGCTTAATGCGCTAATAAATAGCCTACTGGAGCTGGCCCAACTGAATAAGGACAATACGATTCAATTCAATCTGGTACGAATTGATGAAATCGTCTACAGTGCGATCCATCAGATAAAAACCAAATATCCGAATCAAAAAATCGTACTAAAAATTACCTATCCCGACAATGAAGAAGAACTGGTCATCAACGGAAATTCAGGGTTGCTCAACATCGCATTCAAAAACCTGATTGACAATGCCTGCAAGTTTTCCAGCGAGGATGTTCTTGTTGAATTTATTTCGGATGAAACCTCAATCATAATCAGGATAACAGATAAAGGCATTGGTATTCCGGCAAATGAACTGGAAAAAATATTCAAACCTTTTAACCGGGCATCTAATGTAAAATTCAAAAGCGGTTTTGGAATTGGATTAGCTCTGGTATCCAAAATTATTGAACTCCATGGAGGAGAAATATCAATCGAAAGCAACGTGAATGAAGGCACCCTGTTGGAGCTTACCTTTCAGAAACAAACATCTCAAAACCAATAAAAAAAGACCTAAAAAAGGAGAAGCCACCCGTATTTATTCCGGGCAGCCTCTCCAGTATTTAGTTTCCTGATTAAAATTTACAAAAACAGTAACTGCGTTATAATGTATACCGGCAACAAAACCACCAGTGAGAATTTATAAATATAGACAAAGAAACCTGGCATTTTGATGCCATTTTCTTCAGCAATGGCTTTCACCATGAAATTTGGGCCATTTCCAATATAGGTCATCGCGCCAAACAAAACCGAACCTAAACAAATGGCCGATAATAATATTTCGGGAATACCAGCCACCAGTTTTGCTTCACCAACCGAAGGAACCATGCCCAATGCTAAATTGTAAAATGATACGGCCGTTGGAGCATTATCGAGGAAAGAACTTAAAACACCAACCGAATAATAAAATTGAGCCGGCTTATCGAGACCTAACGATTGTGCATTTTCCCTGAGATAGATCAGCGCAGGAACCATGGTGATAAAGATACCCAGGAAGAGGAATGCCACTTCCACAATTGGTCCCCAGGTGAATTTGTTGTCTTCATAACGAACTTTTTTTGAAGTTATTATCAGCGATAATACAGCACACAGAGCAATTGCAGCCTCCCGTATAAATCCGATAGAATGGTTCTTTCCAATCGCCGGGATAAATTGTTCATTTAGAAATGCAACCGAGAGAACAACACCCAAAAGGAATATAAAATTTATTATCCCCTTGAGGCTAATAGGCACTACGTGCGTCTCATCGTCCTGAATATCTGCCCTGGATTCTTTTTTATAATAGTAGCTGTCAACGATAAAATAAATCAAGAGAAGCAAAGCAAGAACAAAAGCCCATTCTTTGGCCATACTCAAAAACCATGTAAACGGGGTTCCCCGGAGGTACATCAGGAATAAAGGAGGATCACCAAGCGGGGTTAACAACCCTCCCGCATTGGCCACAATGGCAATGAAGAACAAGATTGTATGAACATTGTAATGCCTTTCCGAATTGGTCTTAATAACCGGACGGATGAGTAACATAGCAGCACCAGTTGTGCCCATCAGTGAAGCAAGTACTCCGCCAATGGCTAAAAAAAGCGTGTTAATAGAGGGTTTCGCTTTTATATCTCCCTCGAGATGAATTCCTCCCGTGATAATGAAAAGAGATCCCAGCAGGACAATAAAAGGAACATAGTCGAATACAATTTGGTGAAGCAACTCGTGTCCCATGCGATTTGCCAACAAAAGAATGGCAACCGGAACGCCCAAAACAATTGAAACAATAAGTTTATTCTTGTTTTTCTCCCACCAGTGGTTGAAAAGCAAAGGCCCGACAGCTATACACAATAGCATTAATAAAAAAGGGATTGCGAACCAAAGTGGTATTTTGTCAATCATTCCTTGAACCATATAATTTATTCTTTCAGTCATCTCTGAGCCATTTACGAGATGAGCATGTTAAAATAGAGAAATTGAAGATTGTCGTTCTTAAAATTTCATTAGAATTTAAAATCTCTTCCTCAAAAAAATTCTTCATGAAAGTAATTGCCAACCTTATCATAAAACAGTAAATTGCTATCCATTAAAACAAAACCGATGATTATTTCAGGTAATTTGACCAAAATGCGGAGCGAACCCGGAAATCCTGTCCGCTATTTTCTTCCACTGGGAAATTCAGAAATTGAGATGAATTCCCTGCTTGGGAAAGAGATTCAATTGAAACACAACGGGGTTATCAACTGCGTCAATTGTTCGAAACGGACCTCCAAATCGTATGGACAAGGCTTTTGCTACAACTGTTTTCTCACGGCTCCCGAGGCCGACGAAAGTGTGTTTCGTCCCGAATTGTCGAAAGCCCATCTGAGAATTGCCCGCGACATGCAGTGGTCCATCGAAAACGATTTAATCGACCACTATGTTTACCTTTCAATCACCAACGATCTGAAAGTCGGTGTAACCCGTCATCATCAGCTATTTACCCGGTGGATCGATCAGGGTGCTGTAAAAACAATCAAACTGGCCAAAACACCTAACCGCCACATTGCCGGCATTATCGAAGTTTTTCTGAAACAGTATGTCGCCGACAAAACCCAATGGAACAAGATGCTGAGAGGCGAAATAAAAGAGGGTATCGACCTGAAAACCGAAAAAGAACGGCTGATCCAATTGTTACCTGCCGAATTAAAACAATATGCCGAACCCGATCAGACGATCTTTGAATTTACCTATCCCGGAATCTCCGTTCCCGAAAAAATACACTCCATGGGATTCGATGATACTCCGGAAATTTCGGGAGAATTACTTGCCATAAAGGGTCAATACATCCTGTTTAAGGACGGCGGAGCCCTCAATATTCGCAAATACAGCGGTTACTTTGTTGAATTGGCAATTAATAGTTAAATAACCCGGGCTTAAGGGTTAACTTTTTGCCAGAATCAGTAATTTTGAAAATAATACAAACTCAAGGATACAAAACTGAATAAAATGGAAAATCTCGATTGGAAAAATCTTGGATTCGGCTACATGGATACCGATTATAATGTGAGATGTTACTATCGCAACAGCAAATGGGGCGAACTGGAAATATCATCCGAAAAACACATCTCCGTCCACATGGCAGCTACTGGCCTTCATTACGGACAAGAGGCTTTTGAAGGGCTTAAAGCATTTAAAGGGAAAGATGGCAAAATCCGCATCTTCCGGTTGGATGAAAATGCCAAAAGGCTTCAATTATCCTGCCAGGGCATACTAATGGCTGAACTACCAACCGAAATCTTTACCGAAGCAATATTAAAGGCTGTAAAACTGAACGAACGCTTTGTTCCTCCTTATGAATCAGGAGCATCCCTTTATATTCGCCCATTACTTTTTGGCTCCGGTGCACAAATCGGGGTTCATCCTGCCGATGAATATCTTTTTGTCGTAATGGTAATGCCCGTAGGCCCATACTTCAAAGGCGGATTCAAAGCCAATTCGTATGCTGTAACCCGGAAATACGACCGGGCAGCACCCCATGGAACCGGAACCTATAAGATCGGCGGAAACTATGCTGCAAGCTTGCGTGCCAATAAAGAAGCCCACGACTTAGGCTACACCTCGGAATTCTATCTGGATGCCAAAGAGAAAAAATACATCGATGAATGTGGCGCGGCCAATTTCTTCGGAATAAAAAACAACACCTATGTTACGCCAAAGTCATCTTCTGTTCTGCCTTCCATTACCAATAAAAGCCTGCAGCAACTGGCTGCCGACATGGGAATGAAGGTTGAAGCCAGGCAGATACCCATTGAAGAACTGACCACTTTTGAAGAAGCAGGCGCCTGTGGTACCGCTGCGGTCATTTCACCAATCAAAAGCATCGTCGATATTGAAAACAACATTACTTACTTCATTAGCGAAGAACCAGGTAAAATCTGCAAACAGCTTTACGAAAAGCTGCGTGCCATTCAATACGGCAACGAACCCGATCCTTATGGCTGGGTAACCATTGTTGAATAATTTATCAAAATGATACAACAAAAAAGTTGGGATAGTTTAACACGATCCCAACTTTTTTTATACAGTATAGAAATTGAGTATTCCGAAGAAACTCACTGATATCCTCAAAACTAACCTTTCAACGCCTCAGCACCCGCCGTAATTTCTACAATTTCGTTGGTAATAGCCGATTGACGGGCATTGTTGTATTTTACGGTCAAATCCTTCAGCAACTCGGTTGCATTATCGGTTGCCTGATGCATAGCCGTCATGCGGGCACCCTGTTCGGCGGTGTTCGAATCGAGCAGGATACGGAACAGGTGCATAACCAGCCATTGAGGAATCAACGACTCAAGAATCTCCTTTTTTGAAGGCTCAAAAATGTAATTAGCTGATTGCAATGGGTTTTCCTTCGTCTTTTCTGGCTTCAAAATGGGAAGATACTGATCGGCGGTCAACTCCTGAACAGCCGCGTTCTTGAATTTATTGTATACAATATCAATCCGTTGGTATTTTCCGCTGGTGAAGAGCTCCATCAATTGCTGAGCAAACAGGGAAACATCACCATACAGGATTTCGTTCATCAGTTGGTGTTGTTCTCCGGCAAAAGTTACTCCGTTACTTTTCAAAACGCGTTCAACCTGCCTCCCAATCGGGAAAAAATGAACGCACCCTTTTCCAAAGAGATCATCGTA